>JALFFZ010000032.1 GCA_022777585.1 Bacteroidales bacterium
CGAGGAACTCCAGGTCGTGATTTCCCCTTACGATGTACGTCAGACCAACTTCATCGGCGGTGGTGTGAACGCCATCACCAAGTCCGGTACAAACACCTTCAAGGGAACCGCCTACGTTTATCACAAGAATGAGTATATGCGTGGTGACTATGTCGACGGACAGGCCGTTTCCGGCGCCCGTGACAAAGACCGCAACACTATCTACGGTCTCACCCTCGGTGGCCCGATCATCAAGAACAAGCTCTTCTTCTTCGTAAGTGCCGAGATGGCCAAGTCTCCTTCCGTAGCAGTACGCTGGAGAGCTTCCGAGAATGGAATCGGCGATGACATCAAGTATCTCTCATACTGCTCCGTAGCTGATATGGAGAGGGTTGCAGAGCACGTGAAGACAAAGTACAGCTACGATCCGGGTTCATTCACCGATTTCCCTGCAGACGAGAGCAACAAGAAGATCCTCGTCCGCCTCGACTGGAACATCAACGAGAAGAACCGTCTCGCAGTAAGGTACAATTACACCAACAACATCCAGTGGAATGCTCCTAACGCATCCTCTATGGACGGTGGAACCCGTTCCGCTTACGGACGTACCTCCCTGTACTCCATGGCCTTCTCCAACTCAATGTACTCTATCAATAACCTTGTACATTCAGTTTCAGTTGACTTGAACAGCAGAATCAACAACAACCTCTCCAACCAGTTCCTTGCGACATTCTCCAAGCTTGATGATGTCCGCGGAACCAACTCAAGCGAGTTCCCGTTCATTGATATCCAGGACGGAACAGGTTCAAACACCCAGTACATGGCTCTCGGACTTGAGCTCTTCACCCACAACAATGCCGTTCACAACACTGTGTTCAATGTGAAGGATGACCTCGTTTACTACAAGGGTGACCACAAGCTCACTATGGGTCTCAACTATGAGTACCAGATGGCTGACAACGCTTATATGAGGAATGGTACAGGTTACTACAGATATGCGAGCGTTGACGATTTCATCAACGGAGCCGCTCCTGAGGTAGTCTGCCTCACCTATGGTTATGACGGAGAGACCAATCCTGCTGCACGCGTGCAGTTCCACAAGGCAGGTATCTATGCGCAGGACGAGTGGAATGCTACCGAGAGGTTCAAACTCACCTACGGCCTCCGTCTCGACGGCCTCTTCTTCTCGAATGCCGACCTTACGACCAACAATGCCATCAAGGCCATTGACTACTATGAGAATGACGGTTCGATCCGTCACATTGACACAGGCAAGTGGCCTGCTGCTCAGGTTTCCGTATCTCCTAGAATCGGTTTCAAATGGGATATCCTCGGTGACAAGAGCCTTGCTCTCCGCGGCGGTACCGGATTCTTCTCAGGACGTCTTCCGCTTGTGTTCTTCACCAATATGCCTACCAACTCCGGTATGGTTCAGTACCAGGCACAGCTCAATGAGAAGAACCTTGCCAACAAGGGTATTGAGGGCGGTATGAGCAACTTCGCAGGCGGCCTCGTGACAGATGCAGCCGGAAAGGCCACGACACAGGCCCTTCTCGACAAACTCATCAGTCTCGGTTACCCTTCAACTATCTCTCCTGACAAGGGTACAGTTCCTTCTTCAATCTCTGCCGTTGACCGCAAGTTCAAGATGCCTCAGGTATGGAAGACCTCTCTCGCACTGGACTACAACTTCCCGACCTCATTCCCATTCTCACTCTCAGTGGAGGGAATCTACAACAAGAAGATCAACGACGTTACCATCACCGACTGGAGTATGCTCAATCCTGACGGATTCGCAAGATGGAGCGGGGCCGACAACCGTCCGATATTCCCTGAGACCTTCAGGACAGGTACCAAGGCATTCGTTCTCTCCAATACTCACAGGGGATACGGCTACTCGGCCAGCGTGACTATGAACATGAGCCCTTGCAAGGGTCTCAGCATCATGGCGGCTTACACCCATACTGTTTCCAAGGAGGTGACCGGTATGCCAGGTTCTGCTGCAGAGTCAGCATTCACATACGTTCCTTCCGCAGCAGGACCTAACAGGCTCAAGCTCCACAACTCACAGTATGTCACTCCGGACCGCTTCATCGCATCACTCACGCATCGCGACAAGTGCGGCAACCACTTCAGCTTCATTTATGAGACCTGGAGGGGAGGAGCCAACTACTCCTATATGCTCGCAAACGATATGAATGGTGATGGCTACAGCTATGACGCTCTCTATATCCCGACAGACAAGGAAGTTTCCGACGGCCAGTTCAGATTCGTTTCTGACAGTGACCGCGACCGCTTCATGGACTATGTCCACAATGACAAGTACCTGAGCAAGCACCAGGGCAGCTATGCCGAGGGCTACAGCGTATATTCTCCTTGGGTTCACAGGGTTGACTTCGGTTACAAGCACGACTTCAAGATCAGGATCGGCAAGACTGTCAACACTCTCCAGCTCAGCGTCGATATGAAGAACGTTCTGAACCTCTTCAACTCAAGGTGGGGCGTAAGCAAGTATATGAATTCCAAACTCAACTCCGGACGTATCCTCAAGTATGAGAGCACTGACGCAGAGGGCTATCCTGTTTTCTCTACTCCTTCGGCAGTCAGCGGAAACACCCAGACTTGGTCTTACAGCTACACCATCGGACAGTGCTGGTATGCGTCAGTGGGTATAAAGTATATGTTCAACTAATTTGAATCCAGAAGAATATGAAACTTAAATATTTACTTTCAGCCCTGATTGCATCCGCATTCGTGTTTGCCGGATGTGAGGATGAGAGCAAGGTGAATGAAGGTTTCGACAACGTCAAGGTGTCGGACACATTCCTCTCCATCCCTGAAGAAGGCGGCTCCGTAACCCTCACGGTAAAGGCAGAGGCGGACTGGTATCTCGTACAGAATGAGAACTGGCCTGAGAAGGTCACATTCAACAAGGATGCAGACGGTAAGACCATCAAGGCAAAGCACGACGTTTTCGGCAATCTTGTCAACGAGGCGGCTGACATTAAGGAAAAGACAGCTGCCTGGCTTGCCGCAGACAAACTTCAGGGCGGTGCCGGTGAGACTGCCATTACTTTCTCAGCCGAGGCTACAAGCGGCGGCCGTGAGTTCGAACTTACTCTCGTTTGCGGTAACAACAGGCAGTTCATCAGGATCCGTCAGGGTTCTCTTGAGGCTGTATCCGCAACCTGCAAGGACGTGATAGACGGTCCTGACGGAAAGACCTACAAGGTAAAGGGTGTATGTACCGCTATTGCCAACACTACCTATGGCAACTGGTATCTCAACGATGGCACAGGCAAGGTGTACATCTATGGTACTCTCGACGCTAACGGTGCAGAGAAGAACTTCACCAGCCTTGGTATTGAGGTAGGTGACGAGGTTGAGGTTTCCGGTCCGAAGACTACCTATAATGGTGAAATCGAACTTGTCAATGTCACAGTCCTCAGCATCAAGAAGTCTCTTGCGAAGGTAATCACAGAGAGCAAGACATTCCCTAAGACTGCGGGTGAGTTCGAGGTGAAGGTTGCCCACAAGGGCGGCAACTTCGATGCTTCCGTTCCAGCTGACATGAAGTCCTGGATTGCAATTTCCCAGATCAAGACCATCAAGGGTGTGCCGAGCAAACTCGAGCCTGTCCCTGCTGATACTGCTGTAGTATCCGTAAGCATTGCTGCCAATGAGGCAGGTGACCGTACAGGCAAGATCAACTTCGCTTCCGGTTCTTCCGAGGTTTACTATGAGTTCACTCAGGAAGGTGCGATTATTGACGCCTCAATCGCTGAATTCCTCGCAGCCGAGGAAGGCCAGACACAGTACCGTGTAAAGGGTGTGATTAAGAGCATCACCGTAAGCAGTAAATACCATAATGCCGATATTACCGTGGTAAGCACTACCGGTGATGAGCTTCTCCTCTACCGTACGGTTTCATCCGAGGGCAATATCGAGGACCTTGGTCTCACTGTTCATGACATAGTCACCGTTGTCGGCAAGAGGAGTTCTTACAATGGTGTTCCTCAGATGGCCCAGGGCGGAGTCTTGGAGTCCTATGAGCACTACGAGGGCAAGTCGATACCTGAGTTCCTCGCTCTTACCACCAGCGACACCAATCTTTACACTGTATATGGCAAGATTGTAGAAGTGAAGGATCTCAGCGAGTCTTACAACAATGTCAGCCTCACCATCGAGGATGAGGAAGGCAATCAGCTCTATATCTATAGATGCAAGGCTTACGATGGAATCAATGTTGCTACTGTAAATCCTGAGGTGGGTGGCTATGTAGCTGTCTGCGGAAAGTATGGTGAGTACAAGGGTGCCAAGCAGATGGCTTCAGGCGGCCTTATCCTCAATTATTACAAGCCGGAGCCTGGCACTGACCCGGAACCTGGCACTGACCCGGAGCCATCAGCTGCCATTGATTTCCTCCTTGATTCTTCGCTCGGCCTTGAAAATGCAACAGCAGTGACATCATTCACCACTGACGGTATAACGGTCACATTTGACAAGGGAACTAATACAAATGATCCGAAGTACTATACTTCAGGTGATGCTGTAAGAGTTTACAGCGGAAATACAGTTACTGTATCCGGTGCAGAGATGTCTAAGATTGAGCTTGCTTTCGGTGCTAACGACGGTTCCAATGAAATCACTGTTGATAATGGCACTTATGCCGATGGCAAATGGGAAGGAAGCGCATCTTCTGTGACTTTCACAGTAGGTGGCACATCCGGAAACAGAAGATTTGCCAAGATTTCTGTTACCAAGAAATAATTATCTTCATTACTCATTACTTTAAGAGACCGCCCCGGCCGGGGCGGTCTCTTTGATTGATCATGACAGAGAATCCTGGCTCAAGGGTAAAACCCTGTGTTTGGCATAGATGTTCTTACCGAGTCAAATGTATAAAATTATTTTTTGCCCGAAAGATTTTCCTCTATTTGCCCGAAAAATATTTCAATAAATGACGGTTTTTGTATATTTGCAAAAATTCGAGTCCTATGTCAGACTATAAACCACGCATAGCAGATGCGCTTTTGAAGAGGAAACTCGCCGGGAAGGGTGCCGTATTGATTCAAGGCCCTAAATGGTGCGGCAAAACTACAACGGCTGAACAAATAGCTGCAAGTGTCATATATTTGGATGCCCCTGACCAACTCAGGGAAGTCAAGATAAAGGCAGATATCAATCCCCAAGAGCTTCTTGCCGGTGCCACGCCAAGACTTCTAGACGAATGGCAGATAGTTCCTCAGTTATGGGACACTATCAGATATGAAGCTGACCATAGAAAAGGCTTTGGGCATTTCATCCTGACAGGGTCATCAGTTCCGCTCCAGCAGGAGGAGGAAGAAGTTATCAAGCATACTGGGACAGGCCGTTTCGGACGTTTGAATATGCGACCGATGTCTCTTTTTGAATCGGGAGAATCAACGGGAGAGGTCAGTTTGGCCCAATTGTTCGATGCACCTTCAGCCATATTTGGGCACAGCAATATCAATTTGTCCGAACTTGCTTTCCTTACCTGCCGTGGAGGTTGGCCTAGTGCCGTTGAAATGGACCGTGATATTGCTCTCGACCAGGCATATGACTATTGCGAGGCTGTAAGGGAGAAGGATATGTCCAGAGTGGACGGAATCAAGCGCAATCCGGAGAAAGTCGGGCTGCTGATGCGCTCATATGCAAGGAATTTGGCGACTCAAGCCTCCCTCGAGACAATAGCCGCCGATATGCAGGCAAACGAACCGAAAAAGATGGATACAGATACCGTTTCCTCATATATCAGCGCACTTGCCAAACTTTTTGTTGTCGAGGAATCAAAGGCCTGGAATCCGAATCTTCGATCCAAGACGGCCATACGCACATCAAATACCAGATATTATACAGATCCGTCAATAGGTACTGCAAGTTTATCTATCGGACCTAAAGATTTGGAAAACGACCTCAATACTTTCGGTTATTTCTTCGAAACGCTTGCCATTCGGGATTTGAGAACCTATGCTGAGGCATTAATGGGAGAAGTAGCACATTACAGGGATGCGGACAAATTGGAATGCGATGCTGTAGTACACCTTCGTGATGGCCGGTACGGATTGATTGAAATCAAACTTGGAGGCGAAGCCCTCATTAAGGAAGGGGTGAAAAGTCTTACAGCCTTGAAAAATAAGCTGGATACGACAAAAATGAATAAGCCCTCGTTCCTTATGGTGCTTACAGGTGTAGGCAGCATTGCATACAGACGCCCAGAGGATGGCATTTATGTCGTTCCGATAGGTTGTCTGAAACCTTAATCTGATCGCCTGCCTGAAGAAATCTCCGAGGCAGAATACACGGACTACTACAACGCTCTGCTGAAAAGGACTGCCTCCGGTTCGCACATGAAACATGCGGTGTCGGAGCGAACTTCAGTTCCTCACTGAGACGGCTCGACGGCTGGATTATTGCGTAATCAGCAAACGAACCCTTCGGATTCTATTCAATGCTGATGACCCTGAGCACCTGGAGAGTGCCGCAGTATTCCTTGCCGAATTCGGAGACGCTGCCATCCGTTTCCTTTACTTCCAGCTCGGCGTCGGCAGACCATTCGGCAGAGCCGGACTCATTGTATTTCACCTGGAGATAGCCGGATTTGTCGATCAGCCAGTATTCCTTGTCCCCGCCTTCCGGGCGGAACTTGCGGACTTCCGGACCGAATGTGATCCTGCCTTTCAATATTGTCCCGGGATTGGCTCTGAAACCGCAGTCCTCCACGGACCTTCCGTATTCCAGGCTGAGGCTCCCTTTGCGGAGAATGAGGCTGTCCTTGTCTGCCCTGATTATCCCGAGAGTGTCAGAGAACGTGCTGCTTGTCCCGTTGCCGATGCTTGTGCCGCGGAGAACAATGCTGCGGCCGTCAAGCTCCCAGCTTTCATACTTGAGCGTGGCCATGTTCACGGATCTGGCGCTGCCGTCTTCCTTCAGCTCGATTCCCTGCACGAGGGCCATTCCGGGTACGGGCTGCACCCATATTCCGACGAGGTTTTCTTTATTGAGGGGTTCTGCGCAGGATGCCAGGATCAATGCGGATGCCGCGAGCGCGACGTTTCTTGAAAATGTTGAAGTCTTCATAATATCAAATGTCAGGAATACGAATGCCTGCCAATTCCATGCCATCCGAAATGAGCCGGCAATCAATCTTTTGCTACTGCGCTATTTGCAGATTAGGGAAAATTGTCTATCTTTGCATTCCCAATGGGGAATTAGCTCAGTTGGCTAGAGCGCTTGCATGGCATGCAAGAGGTCACGAGTTCGACTCTCGTATTCTCCACTTATGATCGGCGAAGCGACAGTTGTCAAGAATGCTGGCAGTCATTATCTGCTGTCCTGTCTGCCGGATTGGACGCCATTTCCGGCTGTCTTGAAAGGAAAAATCAGACTCAGGAACAATGAATCCACCAATCCGGTGGCTGTCGGTGACCACGTCCGCTTCGAGTCCGCAACGGACAGTCTTTCCGATATAAGTCTCAAGAATCCCGCCCAGATATCCGGGGTCCTGGACAGAAAGAATTATCTCATCCGCAAATCCACCAATCTCTCCCGCCAGTCGCACGTCATTGCGGCAAATGTCGATATGGCATTCGCGGTGGTATCATTGTATTTCCCGGAAATCAAACTGCCGTTTCTCGACAGGATGCTCGTCACCTGCGAGGTGTATGGAATACCTGTCACCATTGTCCTGAACAAGGTGGACCTTTACCGGGAGGAGGCGCCGCAGGCGGTGGCGGATTTCATAGACATTTACACCAATGCAGGATATCGGGT
Organism: Bacteroidales bacterium; assembly: GCA_022777585.1. Classification (GTDB taxonomy): domain Bacteria; phylum Bacteroidota; class Bacteroidia; order Bacteroidales; family UBA932; genus Cryptobacteroides. The sequence goes on from JALFFZ010000032.1 coordinate 7,774, forward strand.
GGTCTGCACATCGGCCCGCACAGGGGAAGGCGTGGATGAGCTCAGGAGCCTCACCGGCGGCAATGTCTGCCTTTTCTCCGGGGAGTCCGGAGTCGGGAAATCCTCCCTCATCAAGGCTCTTGATCCTGCATTGGACCCGAAAATCGGCAGAATCTCGGACGTTCATCTCCAGGGAAAGCACACGACATCATTGTACGAGATGTACAGGCTCCAGACAGGGGGCTGGGTCATCGACACGCCCGGGCTCAGGGGCTTCGGCCTGGTAAATCTGGAGAAGGAGGAAATCTCCCGCTATTTCCCGGAAATGCTGAAAATATCGGAAAATTGCCGCTTCACCCCCTGCACGCATACCCACGAGCCGGGTTGCGCCGTCAAGGAGGCGGTCGAGGATGGCAGAATCAGCCCCGAGCGCTATTCCTCCTATCTGGGAATGATTGAGGAAGACCGCAAATTCAGATAGCCGATGTCCCCGTTCAACAAGGAAATACTCCGTCTTGCAGTGCCCAGCATACTGGCCAGCATCACCGTGCCGATTGTCGGTATGGTGGACCTCGCCGTTGCAGGCCATCTGGACGGCAATGCGGCAGTGCTCATCGGCGGAGTCTCCATCGGGACCCTGCTGTTCGACCTTCTTTACTGGAATTTCAGCTTTCTCCGTACGGGTACTGGCGGACTGACTGCCCAGGCCTATGGGCGCGGGGATATGAAGTCGGCGGCTGATGCATTGTTCCGTTCCTCCGGCATGGCGTTGGCCGTGGCCGCAATCTGCATCCTCATTCAATGGGTCTTCGTGGATTTCGCCTTCCTTTTCGTCAAATGCTCTCCGGAAGTCAGGGAACTGGCCGAGAGATATTTCCATATCAGAATCTGGGCGGCTCCGGCAACATTGTCCCTGATGGCGCTCAAGGGCTGGTTCATCGGTATGCAGGACAGCCTGAACCCGATGATTGTGGACTTCATTGTCAATCTCGGCAATGTCCTCGTGAGCATTGTCCTGGCAATGGGATTCACGCTCGGCGGCTTCCGATTCGAGGGCATCGGCTTCGACGGGATCGCTGCCGGCACCCTCATCGCCCAGTATTCCGGCCTGCTGTATGCCGCTGCCGTCATCCTTCTGCGCTACCGCAATGTCTTCGCGGGCTATTCTTTCCGGGGAGTGTCCAGACTCTTCATCGACAATGGCATGAAGTCCTATTTCCGCCTCAATGCCGACCTCTTCGTCCGCTCGCTCTGCATTATGGCAATATATGCCGGCATTACCGTAATCTCCGCCCGATATGGGGATATGATGCTGGCAGTCAGCTCAATACTGGTGCAGATGATGATGCTCTTCTCCTATTTCACGGACGGATTCGCATACGCCGGGGAGGCATTGACCGGAAAGTATATCGGAATGGGGAGCAGGGACGGCGTCGTGAGAACCGTGCGTCACGTATTCGCCTGGAGCATGGGAGTCGCAGTGCTCTTTGTCTTCATATATGCAATTCTCGGGGTTCCCGTGCTCAGGCTCCTGACCTCTGATGCGGAAGTCGTATCCGCCTCGGCCGCATTCATCCCGTGGCTGGTCCCTATGCCGATCATAGGCTGCGCGGCCTTCGCCTGGGACGGCATCTACATCGGAGCCACATCATCCGGGCCTATCAGGGATTGCACCATCTGGGCCGTGGCGGCATTCTTCATCATTTGGTTCGCAGGGGAGCGGGTGCTGAAACCGTCCGCAGAGTTGTCTCCAGACATTGCCGTGCACATATTGATGGCCGCCTACGTGGTACATGTCCTGGTCAGGCTCGCATATCTGACCGTATTGTACCCGAAAAGCATTCTCTCAGCGCCTTTCAGCGGCTGCAAACCCTGAAATCCCTGCGGGAATATGGCAATGTCCGATATTCTGTTTACATTTGCAACTGCAAAGCGCAGGTCAATGTTCCCGCGCAGCAAAGCTATCATAGATGAGCCTATACAAATATTTCAGAATAAGCAAGCCCGCGCCTGACAGAGTGCCTGGCGACAGGGTTGATGCCGAATACAGGAGGTTGAGGAGCAGGACATTCTGGGGAGCCTCCGTCGTATACAGCCTCTATTACGTCTGCAGGATGACATTGAGCGTGGTCAAGCAGCCCCTCATTGACGGGGGAGTGCTCTCCGCAAGTGACCTTGGCCTGATAGGGTCCGCATTGCTCCTGGTCTATGCCTTCGGCAAATTCGTGAACGGATTCATAGCTGATTATTGCAATATAAGGCGGTTCATGGCCGCAGGCCTCTTTGTCTCCGCCGTGGTCAACCTGGTGATGGGCCTTCTCGGCTTCCTTGGAAGAGCCGTATCCATCCCGGGGATTGTGATGATGGCCGTCTTCTTCATCCTGTGGGGTGCCAACGGCTGGGTCCAGTCGATGGGAGCGCCTCCGGGCATCATCAATCTTTCCCGCTGGTTCCCATTGTCGAAGAGGGGGACTTATTACAGCATTTTCAGTTCGACGCCCTATATCGGCAAGTTCCTGACATTCATATTGACAGGTGTCATAGTCGGTGCCCTGGGCTGGGAATGGGGCTTCATCTTCGCCGCCGCGGCCGGTTTCGCAGGCACGGCAATCTCCCTCATCTTCATATCGGACACCCCTGAGAGCAAGGGACTTCCGTCCATTCAGGAACTTTCCGGGGAGAAGCCGGTGAAAACTGATTCGATGCCGACCAGGGAACTCCAGAAGATAGTTCTGAGGCATCCCGGCATCTGGATCATCGCCCTTTCCAGCGCCTTCGTCTATATAACCCAATATGCCATAAGCGGATGGGGAGTCCTCTTCCTGCAGAAGGCCAAGGATTTCTCCCTTCAGGGAGCGACCCAGATAATTGCATTCTCCGAAGCATTCGGTGTGGCCGGGACCATCTTTGCAGGCTGGCTGTCGGATACATTGTTCAGGGGCGACAGGGTCAAGCCTGTCCTCATTTCCGGCATCTTCTGCTGCGCATCCCTTCTGCTTTTCCTGTTCACTGGAGGAAGCTATCTGATGAACATCCTCTATGTGTCCGTGTTCAGCCTGTTCATAGGTGTGCTCTACTGCATTGTGGCCGGGCTTATGGCCGTGGACATCGTCCCGAGAAAGGCCACCGGAGCGGCTCTCGGCATAGTCGGCATCTCCAGCTACGTGGCCGCAGCCATTCAGGATGTCGTCACAGGCTATCTGATAGAGGGCGGCGCTGACAAAGCCTATGATTTCACCGCAGCCGCCATTTTCTGGACCGCCGCCTGCGTTCTCTCCTTTGTCCTTCCGGTGCTGAACTGGAGGTCAATGATGAAGAAGGTCGTCGAAGCTTGAGGCATACTCCTCGTCGTAGTCCTTCTTGTACTGGTTGATGAAATTGTTGTAGCGGACCCTGGCCTCGTCCTCCTGCCCCATTGCCGAAAGGGCCTTCACAGCGAATTTTATGGCATTTTCGCTCAGCGGGTCTATCCGGAGCAGGATGTCCGCGCACAATACCGTATTGGCCCAGTCGGCATTGCTGAAGCGCCAGTGCGCCTCGGCAAGTACTGCGGATGCGGCCTTGTCATCGATTTCCGCCTTCATCTTGTCGAAAAGCAGATCCCCGTCATCCTTCAGGAATTTTCCTCTTGCAAGAATCGAGAGCAGCCTGTCGTTGCCCGGGCTGTAATCATCCAGGATCGAGAGGCTTTCGACATAGTCGCAATAAGCCGGTTCGCTGAATCTTACAACATACTTTCCCTCCTCGAAAACCAGCTTCACGCCCTCCATCCGGTTCAATATCTTCCTTAGGTTGTTCAGCGTCACTCCTCTGACATTCTTCGATTTCTCCTCTTCCTTGTCCGGCCAGATGAGGCCGCTGAGCCGTCTGGAACTGATGCCCCCGCTCCGCGTGTGGAAGAGTATGAGCAGCAGGGTTTCCTTTAGACGCCCCGTGAGCAGGCTCGTTATGTCCTCTCCGGACGAACTTGTCAAGGTCAGGCTTCCGAACAGCAGAAGGCTGTCCGGGCCGTCTTTCCTTGGCCTTATCCTTGCGCCATGCTTCTCGGAGGCCAGCAGGCTGACCCTGCCATTCCTCAGGAATCTCATCCTCAGGAATGATCCTCCCCAGCCTGCTGCAATAACCGTCAGACCGAGTATTATCCACTGCAATGGAAGCCCCTTCCCCGCGTCTTTTTCCTTAAGCGGAGGTTTCGGTGGGAAGTCAATGCTGTAGCATTTGACGCTGGAGCTGATGTCGTCCCGGGACTCCTCCACTATGGCTATGAGTTTGCCCAGAGTCTCGTCGAGGAATAGATTCGCATTGGTGGTGATCTTGTCCGAGAATATAGGAATCGTATTGCCCAGCTCTTCCCGGCTTCCGTCGCTGATGGCGAATCTTGTCAGCTGGAGTTCCGATTCGGTCTCGCTTTCCGGGTAGCACAATACATAGAAATGCTTCTCCCCGTCCAGCACCATGTTCCTGGCAGCCACCGTGTTGCCTTCCGTCGGGCTGTCAAGCGACCATTTCTTCTCTATTGTGAAATCCGGGAGCTGCACCTTGTGCAAGTCGTGGAAATATTGCCTGCCGACAATCTGCTCACCGCTCTCATTTCCCATTCCTCCATATATGTAGAGGGCGTTTTCTTCAGGATCGTAGCCCATGGCGCTGAAGTATCTCGGCCAGATTCTGTCTCCTGCCGGTTCGGGACAGGCGGACCACTCTCTCCGTTCCAGATTGAATCTGGTGAAACTGCCGTTGTAGCGCCTGTCTCCGAAGCCTCCGAAAATGTAGAAATCGCCGTTGAGGGTGTCGAGCCATTCGCAATGGTGGTGCATCTGCATGTCCAGATTCTGTTCCGAGACGGGATACCATACCAGATGTGCAGTGTCAAGCCTCGCCATCGTTACGGGACCTTTCCAGTCTTTGTCGTACCGCACTTCATAGGCGTAGATATCGCCTGTTTTCGGATTCATGAAATTGGTGCCCAATGTCAATGCGACAGGGCAGTGATTCCTGAAGCGCATGCTTCTGCGCCGTCTTGTCTGCAAATTGTATGTGGTCAGGGAGTCGCGGCAGAATGCCCTGATCTCGTGCGAGATTGCGTCGTATCCGGCACAGAGGAACTCATTTGACCTCAGTTCGAAGACCATCTGCCATTTCCTGCTGTTCTCGGATACCCAGACCGGATTGTACACCCGGCCTTTGATTCTTCTGCGGTCATCCCTTGCGAATTGCCCGCTTTCTTCATTGAGGCGGAACCGATAGACCGAAGTCAAGTCACTGATGACGAGGTCCTTGATGGTAAATGAGGGAATGTCAATGAGAAATTTGTTGCGTCCGAAAATCAGTTCCGGATGGATCCCGTTCTTGCTTATTCCGTATGCGGCATACACGGTGTCCCTGTCGATGGCCAGCATCACCGTATCCTTTTCAAGAAACATCCGGAAGTCCACGTCAAGCCATTCCGATGCGTTTCCTTTCTCCTTTCTGGGCACGGTCAGCGAGATGGCCGTGAGCCGGTTCTCGATATTGACATAGAAGCGGTGGTCATTCTTCGCCCCGTCGTAGAACAGGATTACAGCAGGGTCGGTCCCCGCCTTCTCGTCCTCCAGCCTGAATATTATGCCCCTCTCCGCATCCCTGTAGCTCTGGAAGCGGAACCGGATGTCGAACTCATTTTCGAAGGCAGGCGTCCTGTTGTCGAACACCGTGAATGAGGTCCTTTCGTCGATGGCTGTCTCGAGTCCCTTGAACCTGAGGCCCTGTGCCTCCGCAATGTCCGGAAAAAGGGAGAAAAGCAGCATCGTGACTGCGAATAATATCCGGAATTTTCCGCTGTTTTGGTTGGTCATAGTCCAGTTTCCATTAAAATTGCGGTTAAATTTAGTAAATTTTTTGATTTTTAACCCTAGTTTAACCGAATTCTTAATCTATGCCCCTTTATTTTGCAAACCGTTTTAGAAAACCAACGAAAAATGACCGCATTTCTACACTCAAAACTGATCCCTGCCACGCTGGCTGCGATCGGCATCTTTTTATCATGCTCCTGTTCGGACAATATCGCATCCGGCGAAGGCGGCAGTAATGATGACAAGACTGAAATAGACATTACCCCGAATCCGGATGCCGTCTCCTATATAAATATGTATGATGGGATTTCGGATGCAGGACAGTATTATATGCCGGAGACATCCCGCATTCCGGCGAAACATTGGACCTGCGTCGATGTGGAGACCCGCGGGGACAGGAATGAGCTGGGCAAGAGCGAACACCAGTACGGACTGCAGTACCATCTTCTCGCCCAGTCACTTGCGGGCCTGGTCAACAGGGCTATGGACGAGGGCAGGACAGATGTCGGCATCTGGCTTGAGGTAAACGGAGAAGGATATGCGGCCTGCAAGCAGAATCTCGGACCCGAACTGGGACGCCAGACTGCAATCGAACTCTGCACCAAGACCTATGCGGAGGGAAATGTACGCGATCTCATTGAGGGATATGTGCTCACGGATGTAGTGAACAATCCCGAGAGCAACGAAGTGGCAACCGTGGCCGCCCACGTGTATAACAGCATCATTGTCGATGTCCGGGATGAGGCGATTTTCAAGAACGCCGGCTACGTGATGAAATATGACGCGCGCGCGAAGTCCACTGAGGACGCCTGGAGGGAATTCCGGGATAAATGCAGCAACGAGGCTCTCGTTATCATGCCGGTTCAGACCGGAGAACTCAGGGAATTCGCCATCAAGAACAGACTTTTCTGCTTCAACCTGAACAAAAAATACGGAACTCCGGACGGTGGACAGAACAACAATCTCTTCGACGAGGTTCTCGCCTGGCTTGTTCCCAATGCTCCCGTACTCGGCTGGGAGAACGGGGTAGCCGGTGAAGACGTATTTGTGGGCAAGGTTTCGCGCTACGGAAAGCTGATGCTTGCAGCTGACTGGAGCTACAACCATTCCCTCACTTCTGCAGGGGCGAGACAGAATCAGGAGCAGGTTCTGGCTGGTGTCATAAATCCGAGGGACATTGATTACGACAAGCACGGAAACTTCACCGCATTCTTCCTTTCGGACGGGGACAACTATCAGTGGACGATGGGAGATGGCTTCGTGAATGATTTCTATACTCTTCCGACCAACGAGACATCCTGCATGAGCTACGGACTCTGCAGCCAGGCCATGAGCGAGCTTGCCCCGGTGCGGTTCAGGCAGCTCTATTCCCTGCAGAACAGCAAGGGAACATTGATGGAATGCTTCGGCGGCGGATATTTCTACGTGGACACATACGCCGAGGCTTCCGCAGACAGGAAGGGTGCTCTCAAGCAGCTTGCCGAGAGGACGGCAGCGCACATGAGGCAGCACAGGCTCAAGGTCCTGCACCTCATGGCCATGTCCTGGGATTCGTCCGCAGCGAGGGAGGCCTATCAGGCTTTCGTGGATGCCAACGACCAGCTGGAGGGCATTGTCACCATTCAGTACGATCCATATTCCGCAGGTGGCGGACGTGTGCTCTGGTGCACGAACAAAAATGGCTACGACATACCGGTAGTATCTACCAAGTATGCGGTGTGGAAGGATGCTTCCAGCGTGGAACGCGGAATGGGCAATCCGAAGGAAGTCGCCCAGTATATCAGGGACAATGAGGCCGGCAGTGACTCCTATGATGCAATAGTGGTACATGCCTGGAGCGATTTCTCCGGATACAGGAGCGCGGCCGCCGCTGCCGCCTGCATCAGGCAGGCCCCTTCATCAGTGGTGCCTGTGAGCATCCAGGAACTCATCTGGCGCATCCGGATGGCCAAAAGGCGGGACCAGACGATTGAAATTCTTAAAACAATAAGATAACCCACATAAGTTTAACCAATTCAAAGGAATCCATGAAAAAAAGGAATCTTTTCCGAGTATTCGTACTCGCAGCTCTCGCTGCAGGAGCGGTATTTTCAGCCACATCCTGCACCGAGGAGAACAATGGCACTGACCCATCATCGGAAACTGCTGCCGTTTGCGGTGTAGTAAAGGACACCTATGGCAACAATCTTGAAGATGTCGATGTCATCATCAGGACAACTGACTCTTCCAAGGAAGTGGTTGCCCAGACCAAAACCAGATACGACGGAACCTTCGCCGTTCCTGTCGTTCCTTCTAATGCAGGCTTCGTTTCTTTCGAGAAAGAAGGCTACTCCAAAGTATCCATCACCATCAGCAAGGAGCAGTTCAGCGAGGGAGCCGTTTTCCTTTCACCTGTTCTTGAGTTCGCTTCCGCATCCATCACCGGCCGCGTCCTCAACGCATTGGAGAATAATACTCCATTCGCCGGAGTATCCGTATCCATCGGCGTGCAGAACCTCACGACAGGCGCTGACGGAGTTTACGAGTTCAAGAACCTGACCCTTCAGGATTACACCCTCACCATCACCAAGGCCGGATGCGCAACCATCACGAAGACCATCAAGGTTGAAGATTTCGACGAGGAAGGCAGGGCCGTGCTCGAGGACATCATGCTCGGCGGCAAGGAAATCCTTCCTGGTCTCTCTGCACAGGATCTCAAGGATACTCCTAAGTGGTATATCAACGAGTACCGCGGCGGCTACGGCAACGGAGGCGGCGAGAAAGACTGGTCAACAGTATTCATGTCAGCCCAGTTCCAGAGATGGGTCGGCGGCTGGGAGATGCAGAACGAGGGATGTACCCTCCGCTTCACCAACGAGCCTGCCAAGGCTGACGACGTGAATATGGATGTATTCAACACCTTCACCTACGGAAGCAAGCTCATCACCGAGGACAACCGCATAATGTCAGTGAACGTCCGCTGCCACCAGGCTACCGACGAGAATCCTGCATACTGGGGAGTTCAGGTAGTTGACCTCAGCGCGGCTGAGCCTGTTGCTGTCAAGATTGGCGGAGACAATGGTATCAGCAAGCACACCAACGGTGACTATTCTACCTACGATTTCGACCTCGGCGAATATGTCGGCAAGGAAGTCATCATTGCCATCGGACGTTACGTTCATCACGAGGGCGAGTGGAACCAGCTCTGTATCTCTCACGTATCCTTCGCTTCTGCACGCATTGAAAGAGATGCTTTCCTCGAGTCTGCAGGTGCCGAGGAGGTCAAGACCGGATGGCACATGACCAAGGAGGAGGTTCGCTCCATGATGCCTAACCCAAGGACCAAGCTCATCGGCTATACTCCTTCAGGAGTCAACGTCCAGACCAAGGGCAACCCTGCATATAAGAACTGGGCAGGAACCGGTCACATCTGCTCAGAATGGGGCTTCCAGTATGTATCCAAGGATACCGAGCCTCTTGCAGGAGAGGGCTTCGTATTCAAGACAAGAAGCAACGTGAACGCCAATTACGACGTTCCTGAGTCATACTTCTACTCTAAGCTCAGCATTGCCGCAGGTCACAACACCGTTAAGGTTCACATGCGCAACTTCAGCGGCTCCGAGCCTACGACCTGCTCCGTTGCAGCCATCACGACAGACGGCGAGATGCACTTCCTCTATCCTGCCGCTTCATCAGTCGTTGACGATTTGAAGGCCGTTGAGGGCACCGACTGCTTCGAATTCATCCACGAGAAGGGTGGACTCGATGTCCCTGACGAGTACGGAGTATTCGTATTCGACCTTTCAGAATACAATGGCCAGGATGTAGTCTTCACGCTTGCTGTCCACAAGGGCGCTGTCCGCGGCGGCGAGCAGAAGATCTGCCTCCACAGCATTGACATTGAATAAGCAAATTTCATAAAATGATGAAAAGATTCCTTCCGATATGCGTTATCATGACAGCGGCGCTGATTTGCCCGCTGTCATGCGACGCAGCCGGTGAAGAAGGCGGCGGGACCGATGGCCCAGTCGTCGTAGCCGACAAGGATGTCGAAAACCTTGACCGTTCAATGGAACTCTTCGACAAGGCGTATGAGAACTACTTCGACCAGAGCGCCGGAATGGCGATGTCCCGCAAGTACAATCCATATACCGGGAAGAGATCGGGCGAGAAGGGAAGCGTATGGATGTACACCTCCTCCATCGAGGCGGTGAATGCCATATTGGCGGCATTGGAACAGCAGAAAGCGAAGGGAAACTCCGACATTTACGACAGGAATTTCAGCAAGTACACAGGCGTTCTGTCCAAACTCGTTTCAGGACTGGACTACTACAGGGGAACCTTCAAGCTTGTAGGTTTCACCCAGACCAGGGACTGGAGCGTGTATGCGGTCAACAGGGCGAGTTCGGCAAATACCGCCAATGTTGACGGGATACAGAATGTGTATGATGACCAGATGTGGCTCGTGAGGGAACTCATCGAGGCCTACAGGCTCACAGGCACAGCCTCTTATCTTGAGAAGGCCGAGTATCTTGCCGAATATGTGATAGACGGATGGGACTGCACGATAAAGGACGGCAAGGAGCGTGGCGGAATCACCTGGGGACCAGGTTATTACTCCAAGCATTCCTGCAGCAACGGCCCGATTGTCAGCCCGCTGGTGTGGCTCCACGAAATCTACAAGGGAAGCCAGGAGACCGTCACCTACCGCCACATTGATGCGGAGAACGGTTTCAGGCGCGTTTCCGAGGAGATGAACAAGAGCGACTACTATCTGATGTTCGCCCGGAAAGTCTATCATTGGCAGGTGGACAACCTGATGTACACCAGGGACAATGTCGGAAGCAACGACCCTAAGGTAATCGGCCTCTTTGCTGACAACCTCAACGGATCCTCCCTCAACGGCATCCAGACGGAAACCATCGGCGGCGTGGTTTACAGGAAACCTGCCGATCTGCGCGACTTCTGCGACCCGGCTTATTCTTACAATACGGGCTCCATGATTTCCGGAGCCGCGGATCTTCTCCGCGTGACCGGGGACGCGTCCTATCAGAGCGACATCGTCTCGATGACGGACAAGAGCTTCGCCTATTTCGCGAGCAAGAATACCAAGGGTCAGTATGCCTACAGTGTGAGCGGTTTCAACAACTGGTTCAACGGCGTGCTTATGCGCTCCTGGGTGGACGCCTGCAAGGTATACCCCGGAACGGAGGCTCCGATTGCAAGTTTCCAGGACAATCTTGACTATGCCTACGAGAATTTCCTCTACGAGGGAATGCTCCCTCCGAGCCTTCTGGGCGGGTGGAACAAGGACGAAAGCAAGAACGAGATGGAAGGTATGTTCGCATTCACTTTCGCGGCAGAATATGCAGTTCTGTCAAGGTATCAATCAGAGAAATAAACAACCAACTATTAAATTATGAATTCTGGTAAAATCAGAGCGTTTATGGTCAGGGCGGCGGCTGTCATCATAGCTGTGGGGCTTTCCGTCACGACTTTCGCACAGAATACCATTAAAGTCGCCGGTACGGTCCGCGATGAGGCCGGAGAGCCCATCATAGGTGCCAGCGTAATGGTCAAGGGCGCCACGATAGGCGTCCCTACCGGATTGGACGGAGAGTATGAAATCTCGGTTCCTTCCAATGCAGTGCTCGAATTCTCCTCTCTCGGTCTCGTGACCGTCGAAGAGGCTGTGAAGGGCAGGACTTTGATCAACATTGTGCTCAAGGAGGACAATACCTTCCTCGAGAGCGTTGTCGTGGTGGGTTACGGTACACAGAGAAAGGGCTCCGTGACAGGTGCCATCTCCGGTATCGGTTCCGACGACCTCATAAAGACCAAGACCGAGAACCCTCAGAACATGCTCACGGGACGTGTACCCGGTCTGCGTGTATGGCAGAAGTCTGCCGAGCCGGGAGCTTACGCATCCAATATCGATATCCGAGGCATGGGTTCTGCAATGGTCGTCATCGACGGCGTACCGCGTTCAATCGACGATTTCAACCGCATCAACCCTTCAGATATCGAGAACGTCTCGGTCCTCAAGGATGCGTCCGCAGCCATCTACGGAGTCCGTGGAGGTAACGGTGTAATCCTCGTGACCACCAAGAAGGGTTCCGGCGAGAAGATTTCCGTAAACTATGACGGAGCCTTCGTATTCCAGACCCCTTCGAGAATGCCTGCCCTCGCAGACGTTCAGGGAACAATCGACCTCTACAACGAAAGGGCTCTCAACACGGTGAGCGGCACCGGTTCCATCATCTACTCCCCTGAAGTCGCAGCCGAATATGCCGACGGCACAAGGGAGTCCGGCGACTGGAACAACGACGTTCTCGCCAAGATGGCTCCACAGACCCAGCACAACCTCAGCGTCTCAGGCGGTACTGAGAAGATACAGTACTATGTATCAATGGGTTATATCTATCAGGAAGGCTTCTTCAAGTCCGGTGACCTGAACTACAGCAAGTACAACCTCCGTTCGAATGTGACAGCCCAGATTCTCAAGGGCCTCAAGCTCGACGTGAATCTCGCCGCACTCAGCGATACTCAGAACAACCCTTACACCAGTTCCGTGAACATCATCCGCAACTACTGGTCCAGGGGAGTCCTCTATCCGGCCTATGCCGACAAGGAGCATACCATGCTCAACTACAACGGTCTCGACCTCGACGAGAATGCCGTGGCAATGATGACTTCCGACGTCTCCGGTTACAGGCAGTACAAGAAGAAGCAGCTCCAGGCTTCCGGCGCCCTCAATTTCGACTTCGGCGAGCACGTTGACGCCCTGAAGGGACTTTCCGCCAAGGCATTGTACAGCTACGATTTCCGTTATGACAACAATGAGACCTTCCGCAAGGAATACTATCTCTATATGAACAACGGAGACGGAACCTACACCCAGAAGCTCTTCGCAAACAGCTCCCCTAACAAGCTGGAGAAGGCCGCATACGACCGCAAGCAGAGCCTTATGCAGTTCATGCTCAACTACAACCGCAAGTTCGGCAAGCATGACGTGGGTGCCCTCGTCGGCTGGGAGGCCCAGAGACTGGTGGGCGAGAACTTCAATGCTTCAGGCGAGCTCATGTTCTCGAATCCATACTTCACCGCCCTCACGAAGGACAACCAGCAGGTCGGCATCGACGCCGGCACCGGCTCCTTCTATGACATGTCATACGAGGCCCTCATCTCCCGTCTGAACTATTCCTACGACGACAGATATCTCATCGAGGCGCAGTTCCGTTATGACGGTTCCTCCAAATTCGCCAAGGGACATCAGTGGGGCTTCTTCCCTTCAGTGTCCGCCGCATGGCGAATCAGCCAGGAGCCTTGGTTCAAGAACTCCGGAGCCAACTTCATCAACCAGCTGAAAATCCGTGCCAGCTACGGTGTTCTGGGAGATGACGGTTCTGTGAACTACGAGTGGCAGACCGGTTACACCTACCGAGGAGGCGAGACCAGCAGCAACGGTTGGTACAACGGCTACGTGCCTGGCTATATCTTCGATGGAAACTTCGTCTATACAGCTGACCCTCAGCCGCTTCCTAATACCAATATCACCTGGCTCAGGTCCAAGACCTTCAACATCGGCGTGGACTTCGAGGCGTGGAACGGGCTCCTCGGCATCACCGCCGACTACTTCCAGCGCAACCGCAGCGGCCTCTTCGCGCAGAACTCCAACAGCCTCCCTACCGTTGTCGGTGCTGAGCCTCCGATGGAGAACCTCGAGTCTGACAAGAACCTCGGTCTTGAGCTCCAGATCACTCACCGCAACAAGGTCGGCGACTTCAGCTACAACCTTTCCGGAATCGTTACCGTAACCCGCAAGATCTACGGAACTTCCGTGAGGAACGGAAACTATGGCAACAGCTACGACAGATGGCGCCATGACAACCTGAACAACCGTTATCAGGGCGTGCAGTTCGGATATGAGGCCGCCGGCCGTTTCGAGAACTGGGACGACATCTGGAACTATGCCATCGAGCACGGCAACTCAACCCTTCCGGGCGACTACAAATATCTGGACTGGAACGGTGACGGCGAGATCAACGGCCTCGACGAGCATCCTTACGCATTCGACCAGACCCCTTGGATGAACTACTCTCTCTCATTCGCCTGCGCATGGAAGAACATTGACTTCAGCCTTCTCTTCCAGGGATCCGCAATGGGTTCAATGTCATACCAGGAGCCTCTCTACAGCATCTGGGGACAGAACGGTGGCGGTGCCCTCGAGCAGTACCTCGACCGCTGGCATCCGGTTGGAGAGTGGACAGACCCTTATGACCAGTCCCTCGAATGGGTTTCAGGATACTACGGACTTACCGGACACTATCCTTATTCCAATTCTTCATTCAACCGCGTGAGCACGGCCTTCCTCCGTCTCAAGCAGATAGAAATCGGATATACCATTCCGAAGTTCAAGTCTCCGACCATGAAGGATTTCAGGCTCAGAATATATGCAAACGCATATAACCCTCTCACTATCACGAAGGTGAAATTCGTTGATCCTGAGCATCCGGATGACGAGCTCGGACGTCTCTATCCTCTGAACAAGACCTTCACGCTCGGTCTCAACCTCTCATTCTAGCAAAAGGACATGAACATGAAAAAATCAATTATACTCATACTCTCTGCCGCGCTTCTTGCAGCAAGCTGCGTCCAGATGGATCTTCCTTCGAAGAACAAGGTGAGTGACGAGGACCTGTTGACATCGCCTTCAGGAATGACTGTCTATATGGCCCGTCTTTACAGCCACCTTCCGCTCGAGGATTTCAAATACATGGCCAAGTGGGGTCTCAACAAGAACGCCTGGCTTGGCGGTCTCGGAGGCGACGGAACCGGCGAGTCCATCAACCGTGACGACATCTGCCGCTCATTCGTGGGCGAGGACAATGCATACTGGGATGAGGCATTCACCAGCATGCACGATGCGAACCACCTCATCGAGACCCTTCCGAACTACAGGAGCAATTTCAACTCCGATATGCAGTACAATGAATTCCTCGGCGAGGGATATTTCGTAAGGGCTTTCGTTCTCTACCAGATGGCCCGCCGCTACGGTGGAGTGCCGCTCGCAATCAAGCAGATTGACTACGATCCTGAGAATCCTGACAATATGGAACTTCCGCGCGCCTCCGAGGAGGAGACCTGGGAGCAGATCTGCGCCGACTTCACAATGGCCGCCGAGCTTCTTCCGGAGACTTCCAGCAAGAGAGGCTACGCCAACAAGTACGTCGCCCTCACATACAAGGCCGAGGCAATGCTTTATGCCGGCACCATCGCCAAGTACAATGAGACAGTCTCCGGACGCCTCACCGGGCTTGGAGAGAAGACTGGCGTGCGCGTGATCGGCTTCGAGGAGAGCAAGGCTGCGGAACTTTCGAAGAAATGGTTCTCCGAGTCCTACAAGGCTGCCCGCGAGGTCATGAACTCCGGCAAGTACTCTCTCTACAAGAAGGCCTGGAAGGCAGGCAACAGGGAGGCCCAGTACCAGAACATGGTGGATATGTGGAAAGACCTTACCTCTCCTGAGAACATTTTTGTCAGGGAGTATAGCTATCCAACTGTGACTCACGGTATTGACGCCTACAGCTCCCCTTACTACTGGCATGCTCCGCTCGCCGGAGGTTCCTGTCCTACCCTCGATTTCGTGGAACTCTTCGACGGACTTCCAAGATATCCGAACGGCCAGCTCAGGACCACTACCGGAAACGGTCCTGCAGAGGGAACATACGAGATGTATGAGACTACCTATGAACTTTTCAAGGATGCCGAGCCGAGGCTCAGGGCTTATGTGATTCTTCCGGACGATACGTTCAGAGGCCGCAAGATCGAGGTCTATGCCGGAATCTATACAGGTTCCGCTCCGGTATCTCCATTCTTCAGCGATTATTCGTACAGCTCCGCTACTACAACCTATACAAACCTTGATCAGTTCACCAACAAGTCTAACCAGACTCTCTTCATGAGCCCTAACCCGTCCGAGATGACCAGCATCAAGGTAAACGGACAGGATATGACCACCAACGGCTCAGCAGGTCCTTGGTATTCCTACGGCGAGGCCACCGTCAATGGCTTCCACCTCCGCAAGTACCTCGACCCTGACCTGACTCTCGCCGACATCGGCGAAGGCAAGTCCGACCAGCCTTTCATTCTCATGAGGTACGCTGACGTGCTTCTCGCCGCAGCAGAGGCCGGAGTTGAGCTCGCGATTGCAGGCGCACCTTCTCCTGTAGAGGGCGACGACATGCTTGCGGTAGCTACCCAGGCTATCAGGGACATCCGCGAGAGAGCCGGTGCCGACGAGCTCACCTCAGCACTTAAGGCTGACAATGAGAGCCGTGACATCGTTCGTCGCGAGCGTCGCAAGGAACTTGCCTTCGAGCACAAGTCCAAGTGGGACATCCGCCGCTGGAGAGTCTGCCACGAGGAAGGCCGCGCAGGCTTCTGGGGTGAGCAGAGGGATCCTTCCCTCACCGGTTCGGGTTCGAACTTCCGTTTCCGCGGACTCTTCCCGTTCTATTCCACTGCGACAGGCAAGTACTTCTTCGATGCGCGCTTCAGACTCTCTGTCGACAAGACATTCGGCTACAGCCCTGTGGACTACTATTTTGCCATCCCGAGCAATCAGGTGTCAAAGAGCAAGTACATCGACCAGCAGCCTAACAGATAATACCAAAGAAGATCATGAAAAGAACAATCAAGAATATTGTATTGCTTGGAGCGGCGCTCCTCGCATCATCATGCTCCCTCTTCCAGCTTGACAACTATGACGCTCCGGAGGAAACCCTCTACGGAAAGGTGGTTGACAGGAATGGAAACCCTGTGCTGACAGACCAGGGTTCCGAAGGAATCAGGGTAAGGCTTATGGAGACCTCATGGGAAGGCAATGTCAATCCGCTGGACTTCTACTGCATGCCTGACGGAACATTCCGCAATACCAAGCTCTTCGAGGCCGACTACAACATCCGCATTGACGGTCCTTTCATTCCGATTGTGCGCGAGACATCCGACGGAATCGTGATAGAGGACAATTCGGTGAATACCCACATCAAGGGCAGCAAGGAGGTGAACTTCGTGGTGGATCCGTTCCTCAACGTCGAGCTCCTCAGCTCCCAGATCAGCAACGGCAAGATTACCGCCAAGGTCAGGGTAACCCGCGGCGTGTCCAGGGATGCGTTCAGGGATGCTGTCGAGCCGATGGGCGACTTCGACCCGGCTTTCGCCAACATCACCGACATCCAGCTTTTCGTGGGCTATTCCTCAAGCATGGGATACCGCAACCGCGATGAGAGATGGAGCAACAAGATCGAGTATGCCGGAGCATCCTTCGATGCGCACCTCGGCGAAGTTGTCGAGATTACATCTCTCGGTGCCATTCCTTCGAACCGCAAGGTGTTCATCAGGGCCGCAGCCCGCATCAACTACGACACCCCTCGCGGAACCGGAACAAAACGCTGGAATTACAGTCCTGTGGCTGAAGTCAATGTTCCATAACAGGCAATGAAATACGGGGCGGCGGCATTGCACGCATTGGCGCCGCCCTTTTTTATCAATCCTTTTTTATTATCTTTGCACAAATTGGAAACTATGAAGATCTTTCGTTTTTTGGCGGCGGCTGTGGCCATTGCAGCTTGTGCAGGGCCGAGGAATGCAGCTGACGACACTAAAACCACATTTCAGACTTCCCGTGGATGGATGCCGGAGATTGACAATCGTGCAGATGCTGTGATGGTTTACGGCGTTGGGGGGAATCCGTCCGACAGAGGCCGCGGGAAATCCTCAGTCGAGGAAAGAATCGCATCCTGGAAAGATAGAGGATACAAAGTCGATTTCATGACCGGAATCGCCTGGGGCGAGTACCAGGACTATTTCACCGGGAAATGGGACGGAAAATGGCATCTTGACGAGGGACAGGTCAATGCCAAGGGCGATACCATCTGGCACGGACACATGGTGCCTTACATTGTCCCGACAGAGAACTACCTGAAGTATTTCAAGGAGAAGCATATCAAGAGGGTGATCGATGCCGGAATCACATCCATATATCTTGAAGAGCCCGAGTTCTGGGCCCGCTCCGGCTACAGCGAAGCGTTCAAGCGCGAATGGAAAGAATATTACGGAACCGAATGGAGGCCGCAGCACGAGTCTCCTGAGGCTACATATATGTCCAGCAAGCTCAAATACCATCTCTACTACAGGGCTCTGGACGAAACCTTCACCTATGCCAAGGAATATGGCCGCAGCAAGGGCCTCGACATCAAGTGCTATGTTCCGACCCACTCCCTGCTCAATTATTCCCAGTGGCAGATTGTAAGTCCCGAGGCCAGCCTCGCATCCCTTCCCTGCGTGGACGGCTACATTGCCCAGGTATGGACGGGAACATCCCGTGAACCGGATTATTTCAACGGGGTAAGACGCGAGAGGGTATTCGAGACCGCATTCCTCGAGTATGGATGCATGGCCTCAATGACTGCGCCGACCGGCCGCAAGGTCTGGTTCCTGACTGACCCTATCGAGGATCTGCCAAGGGATTGGGAGGACTACCACAGGAACTATCAGGCCACATTCACGGCCCAGCTCCTCTACCCTCAGATTGACAGCTACGAGATAATGCCTTGGCCTGAGCGCATCTACACCGGCCTCTACAACAAGAGCAAGGACTCCGATGAGAAAATCCGCATACCTTCCGACTATGCGACAATGATGCAGGTCATGGTCAATGCCCTCCAGCAGATGCCCCTCTCGAAGACTGTCGTGTCAGGCTCCCACGGAGTAAGCGTGATGATGGGCAACTCCCTGATGTTCCAGAGGTTCCCGACTCACGAGGGCTATGATGACCCTCAGCTTTCCAATTTCTATGGAATGGCGATGCCGCTGGTCAAGAGGGGAGTGCCGGTAAGCATTGTCCATATTGAGAATCTCGGCTTTGAGAAGGCTCTTGCGGACACGAAGATCCTCATCATGACATATTCCAACATGAAGCCTCTTGACCCGAAGGCTCACGAGTATCTCGCCGCCTGGGTGAAGAAAGGCGGTATCCTCCTCTATGCCGGCAGGGACAATGATCCGTTCCAGAACGTGTCCGAGTGGTGGAACAGGGACGGCAATTCCTACGCCGCCGCCTCAGACCATCTCTTCTCCCTTATGGGAATCGATGCCGGAGCACCTGCAGGGGACTATGCCTTCGGGAAGGGCCTCGTACGCATCATCCGCCAGGACCCTAAGGAATTCGTCCTCTCGGAGGGCGGGGACAAGGTACTGATTGACGCTGTCGGAGAACTTTACGGCGGCATTGAAATGAAGAACAACTTCATCCTTGAAAGGGGTCAGTACAAGCTCGTTGCCGTCATGGATGAGAGCGTGTCCGGCGATGCTCTTCGCCTCGACGGAATGTACATTGACCTTTATGATCCGGAACTTCCTGTCTATCAGGGAATTGAAATTCAGCCTGGCACCCAGAGGCTTCTCCTTGACCTCTCGAAGGTCAGCCTGAAGAAGGCCTCGGTTCTCGCCGCCGCAAGCCGTGCTGAGAATGTCGAGGCAGGCCGCAGGTCGCTCTCCTACATTGCGAAGAGCCCGGTTTCGACTGTAAATGTCTCAAGGATATTGCTTCCGGAGGCTCCTGAAAGCCTGAAGGTCAATGGTGCGGACGCTCTCGACCCGGACTGCTGGGATGAGGCCAGCCACACTTATCTCCTCCGCTTTGACAACGACCCTGACGGGGTCAGCGTGGAATTCACCTGGTAAACAATTCAAAAACTGATATGAAACATACGTTTATTCTTGCATTGTCAATTGCTGCCCTTTCGGCCTGCGGGACCGACACGACGGTTGTCAGCAACAGCCTGAGGGCCCCGGCCTATCCGCTGGTCAGCATTGACCCTTACACGAGCGCGTGGTCCGCTTCCGACCATCTCTACGATTCCTCAGTCCAGCATTGGACCGGAAAGACATTCCCTCTCATCGGAGCCCTGAAGGTGGACGGGGAAGTCTACCGTTTCATGGGCGTCGAGGATTCCGACCTTCTCACCCTTGTGCCGGTGGCGCAGGAGGGAAGCTGGAAAGGCAGGTACACCGAGTCCGAGCCGAAGGGCGACTGGACATCCGCAGACTACAATGATGCCGGATGGAAGGTCGGTGAAGGCAGTTTCGGCACCCCTGACGAGAAATATGCCAAGACCCTCTGGGAGTCCAGGAACATCTGGGTCAGGAGGGAGATTGAGCTTACTCAGGATGTGGCCGAGCGTCAGGTATATCTGTATTTCAGCAATGATGACAGGGCCGTGTTCTACATCAACGGCGAGAAAATCGCGGATACCGGCAATACCTGCAACCACGATGCCGTGAGGCCTCTAGGCAAGAAGGCCATGGCTGCTCTCAGGCCGGGCCGGAATATCCTCTCGGCCACCTGCGAGAATACCGGCGGACTGGCCGTGATAGACTTCGGTCTCAAGACCCAGGCCGAGAAGGAGACCGCCCTGGAAAAGACAGCCGTGCAGACATCGGCCGACGTCCAGGCAACACAGACCCACTACACCTTCACCTGCGGTCCTGTTGACCTCAGGCTCTCATTCACCGCTCCTCTCTTCCTTGACAATCTCGACCTTGTGAGCCGTCCGGTAAACTATATCCGCTACGAGGCCGTCTCCAATGACGGTGCCGACCACGAGGTGTCAGTCTATTTCGAGGCTTCCCCTAAGTGGGCTTGCGACAAGGGATGGCAGGAAACTGTCTCTGAGACATATCGGAAGGGCGATATCAAGTATCTCAGGGCCGGCACAAAGAGCCAGGAGATTCTTGCAAAGAAGGGAGACGACCTCCGCATCGACTGGGGCTATTTCTACCTCGCTGCCGAGGCCGGAAATGCCAGCACAGGTGTCGGCAGGGCCATTGACCTCAGGAATGCATTCAGGAATGGCAATGACATAGAGACCGTGGGCAATGCCGGCGAGAACAATGACGGCCGCATGGCAGTATGCCAGACTCTTGGCCTCTCGAAGAAGGCTGCGGGTTCCGTAATGATCGGATACGATGACATTTACTCAATCCAGTATTTCGGAGAGAACCTCCGCCCTTACTGGAACAGGAAGGGCGACTCGTCCATCGAGGAGCAGTTTGAGGCTGCGATGAAGGAGGAAGCCTCCCTCGTGAAGCGCTGCTATGCATTCGACAGGCAGCTCATGGCTGATGCCGAGAAAGCCGGCGGCCGCAAATATGCGGAGCTCTGCGCCCTGGCCTATCGTCAGGCCATCCACGCCCACAAGCTCGTTGAGTCCCCTCAGGGCGACATTCTCTGGCTCTCGAAGGAGAACAACAGCAACGGCTCCATCGGAACCGTGGACGTGACCTATCCGTCTGCTCCTCTCTTCCTCCTCTACAATCCTGTATTGGCAGAGGGCCTCATGAACCATATCTACTATTACAGCGAGAGCGGCAGATGGACCAAGCCTTTCCCTGCTCACGATGTGGGAACCTATCCGCTTGCCAACGGCCAGACCTACGGCGGAGACATGCCTGTCGAGGAGGCCGGAAACATGCTCTCCCTCACCGCCGCGGTATGTCATTACAAGGGCAATGCAGACTATGCCCTCAAGCACTGGGAGGCCCTCACTACCTGGGTGCAGTATCTTGAGAAATTCGGCCTGGACCCTGAGAATCAGCTTTGTACGGATGACTTTGCAGGTCACTTCGCCCACAATGCCAACCTTTCCATCAAGGCCATTCTCGGCATTGCCTCATACGGATACATGGCCGATATGCTCGGAAAGGACGACATTGCCGAGTCTTATCTCGCAAAGGCCCGCGAGCTTGCCGGCGAGTGGGTAAAGATGGCCGGCGACGGCGATCATTACCGTCTGACATTCGACAAGCCTGGCACCTGGAGCCAGAAATACAATCTCGTATGGGACAAGCTTCTGGATCTCGACATCTTCCCTGACGAGGTAAGACAGACGGAAATCGCCTATTACCTGACGAAGCAGAATGAATACGGACTGCCTCTGGACAGCCGCGAGACATATACCAAGACCGACTGGATACTCTGGACGGCCACGATGGCAGACAGCAAGGCCGATTTCGAGGCTATTGTCGCTCCTGTCCACAAGTTCGAGAACGAGACCGTGGACCGCGTCCCTATGTCTGACTGGGTGTTCACCGACAAGCCGAACTATCGCGGCTTCAAGGCCCGCTCAGTAGTTGGAGGATACTTCATCAAAATGCTTGATAAATAATGATACTCAAAAGATTGACCCTTATTGCAGCCTGCGTTTCCTTCCTCGCCTCCTGTTGCGGGGAGATGGCGCAGTCCTATGTTGAGGATCCCGTCTCGATGGTCAGCACCCTTGTCGGCACGGAATCCACCTACGAGCTTTCCACCGGAAATACCTATCCCGCAGTGGCAATGCCATGGGGTATGAATTTCTGGACTCCGCAGACAGGGCGCAACGGCGACGGCTGGACCTACCAGTACACCGCCACGAGGATGAGGGGACTCAAGCAGACCCATCAGCCAAGCCCATGGATCAATGATTACGGCGCATTCTCCCTTATGCCTGTTACCACCGGCCCGGTTTTCGACGAGAAAGAGCGCGCCAGCTGGTTCTCCCACAAGGCCGAGATTGCCACCCCTTACTACTACAGGGTTTATCTCGCCGAGCACGACGTGGTCGCAGAGATTGCTCCGACCGAGAGGGCTGCCGCATTCAGGCTCACCTATCCTGAAAAGGATTCCTCCTACCTCGTCATTGACGCTTACCAGCACGGTTCGTACGTGAAGGTGATTCCTGAGAAGAATATGGTGATAGGCTATGCCACGAACAACCACGGCGGAGTTCCTGAGAATTTCCGCAACTGGTTCGTAATCGTGTCCGACACCCCGTTCGAGACATTCAGCGTGATTGACGGGGACAATGTTGCCGAGGGCAATGAAGTAGCCGCAGACCACGCTCTCGCAATGGTCGGCTTCAGGACGAAAAGGGGTCAGGAAGTCAATCTCAAGGTGGCATCATCCTTCATCAGCGCCGAGCAGGCCGAACTCAATCTCCGTGAACTCGACGGCAAGTCCTTCGACGACGTGAAGACCGCCTGCAGGGACAGGTGGAACGAGGTGCTTGGCCGCATTGCCGTAAAGGACGACAACATTGACCGTCTCCGCACATTCTACTCCTGCCTCTACCGCTCCCTTCTCTTCCCTCGCGACCTTTCCGAGGTCAATGCCGAAGGCGAGAGGGTTCATTACAGCCCTTACAACGGGGAAGTCCTCCCTGGCTACATGACTACCGACACCGGTTTCTGGGACACATTCAGGAGCCTGTTCCCACTTATGAACCTGGTCTATCCGGACCAGAGCGTGAAGGTTCAGGAAGGCCTTGTGAATGCCTGGCTTGAAAGCGGCTTCCTCCCTGAGTGGGCCAGCCCGGGTCACAGAGGCTGCATGGTCGGCAACAACTCGGCTTCAGTTGTGGCTGATGCCTATGTCAACGGAATCCGCGGCTACGATGCCGAGAAACTTTGGGACGCTGTCGTTTCGGGAGCGCATTCGGTTCATCCGCACGTAAGCTCTACCGGCCGCCGCGGCTGGGAGTATTATGACAGTCTCGGCTATGTGCCTTGCAATGTCGGCATCAATGAGAGTGCGGCCCGCACCCTCGAGTACGCCTATGACGACTGGTGCATCTACACCTTCGGAAAGGCCCTCGGCAAGTCAGAGGAGGAGTTGGCTCCTTACGCCAAGGCAGCATTGAACTACAAGAATCTCTACAATCCTGAATACCGCCTCATGGTCGGGAAAAATGCGGACGGGACATTCTCCGAGCCTTTCAGCCCGCTCAAGTGGGGCGGCGACTTCACGGAGGGAAACAGCCTGCACTATACCTGGTCCGTATTCCATGACCCTGCCGGCCTCATTGACCTGATGGGCGGGGAAAAGCCGTTCGGCGAGATGCTGGATTCGGTGTTCAACATCCCTCCTCATTTCGATGACAGCTACTATGGCCGTCCGATTCACGAAATCAGGGAGATGCAGGTAATGAACATGGGCAACTATGCCCACGGCAACCAGCCTATCCAGCACATGGTATATCTTTATGACTGGTGCGGTCAGCCTTGGAAAGCCCAGGCCCGTGTACGTGAGGTCATGGACAAGTTCTACACCTCGGCTCCGGACGGATACTGCGGCGACGAGGACAACGGACAGACTTCGGCCTGGTACGTATTCTCCGCAATGGGATTCTACCCTGTATGCCCGGCTTCCGGTCAGTTCGCCGTCGGAACACCTCTCTTCAAGGAGGTCAGGGTGACATTGCCGACAGGCCGCAAGTTCACCATCTCGGCTCCGGACAATTCCGACACCAACTTCTACATCGGGTCAATGAAGGTGAACGGACGCCGCCAGGACAGAAACTGGCTCTCTTACGGGGAACTTGCATCCGGCGCGGACATCGTGTTTGAAATGACAGATGCCCCGGCTGTCAGCCGAGGCATCGCAAAGGAGAGCAGGCCTTACTCATTTTCCGAATAAAGCCGCCCTTCTCAACCTGTACATATCCAATGTCAGGGAGTCCAGAGGGACTGAAGTGTAAACCAGGTCGTAACCATTACCGGCCTGGTTAAGTTTTTCCTCCAGGAAGATGCCGATGCGTCCGTTGGACTGGACATCCATTGTCGAATAGGCTGACTGGGTGTCGGAAACGCGGTAGGCCTCCGTCCAGGAACCGGCGAAGGATTCCGATGTGATATCCGACGTCTCCGGATCCAGTTTCTTCACGTAGATTGCCACATTTCTTCTTCTCGGTCCCAATGGCACCGACTGGAGGGCGATGTGGCAATTCGTGTTGGTCGCCTTCTCCACGGCAGGGAGAATCAGGATCTCACCGTTGGTCCCGTTGTTTGTCTCCGCTGCGCACCCATCATTCTTCGAACTTGAAAACTCCTCGGAGTCCCAGCTGCCGGCTCCGGTCTGAATATCGCTGTAAGTGAAGATGTTGAACAGTCTTCCGCCAAGCACACGGCTGCTCAGCACCACTCTTCCGTCCGGAAGCTCCTCGCACTTGGCCTCATTGCCGTTAGGGGAAGGCTGGGCGTCAGGTCCTCCGAGGGCGGCCCAGGTCTTTCCGAAATCGTCGCTGAAAATCACCTTGTTCCCGCCAGGTCTGGCTATGATGGCAGCATACAGCCGGTAATGCGAACCTTTCTTGATGATCCGGCTCTGCATTATCTTTCCGGAGGCGATGAAGCAGCTCTTGAATGTCTGTGATGCACAGTCGTCGAAAATGCTGTATATGCTCCCGGTGATGTCCTTCATCTCTGTCCACGTCTCGCCCTTGTCAGAGCTCCTGAACTCTGCGACACGGCAAGGATTCTCCCGTGTTCCGGCAAAGTAACCTGTTGAGCCGCAGACCGTTATAAGCAATGTCTCGTCCGTCTCGCTGTCGCTGACAATGGCGGCATCACCGAATGCGCAGGTCGCCCCGGTCTGGCCGTCTCCCTCGACAAGAACCCTCTCCGGGCCCCAGGTCAGGCCATTGTCCTTAGAGATTCTGTAGTGCAGGTCGATACGGCCGCTTCCTATGTCTCCCTTTCCGTAGCGGTAGTCTCCTATGGCTATGACTGTACCATCGCCGTACGTGGCGAAGGCCGGAATCCTGTACGGGATTTCCGAACCTGGAAGATTCTCAAACAATGTTTCCCTGAGAATGATTCCGTCATCCTCGAAAGGAGGCTCAATGTAATCTTCAGGGGAGTTTTCGGAACATCCGCTGAAAATAAGAGAGGTTGCCGCGAGGGCCATCGGAAGCCATAGTCCCGCATTTGAAAAGCGCATCATAATTGTCCAATTTTTATTCAGTTGTTATGCGAATTTAGTAATCCTCAAAAAATAATCTGCATCATCTTTGAAAATCTTTTCGGTCCATATTTCCTCCCTCATCAGTCACATAGCTACGGCTATGCTCCTTCTTCGGGTGAAAATCTGACCTCGAAAATCTAATTCAAATCTGACGCAACTTATTTTTTTCATATTACTTAGGAAATTGGGCGGATTCATTGTAGCATTCTTCTCGGAAATTCACTATTTTTGCCAGCCGTATGACCGGACATCAGTGGGATGCCCAAAAATTGCACAACAATGCATCTTATCCCGACATATTCCATAGCGAAGCAGTACCGTCTTTTCGAGAAAGGCAGCTACCGCATTCTGAGCAAGCCCTGGACCGGCGGAGCCCTTCTGCTTGTATGCGTAATCATTGCAATGCTCCTTGCCAACCTCCCTTTCACGAGGGATTATTATGAGGCGTTCCTGAGCACGAGCCTCTCCATGTCCATCCAGAGTCCTGCCGACGTGATAGGGAACAGGACCATTGACTGGGTATTCCCGAAAGACCTTACTGTAGAGAAATTCATCAATGACATATTGATGGTGCTGTTCTTCTTCACCGTGGGTCTCGAAATCAAGCGGGAAGTGCTTGTAGGCCAGCTTTCTTCGTTCAGGAAGGCGGTCCTTCCGGTAATTGCCGCCTTCGGGGGCATGGTGATGCCTGCCCTCATATTCACATTGTTCAACGGCGGGACGGCGGCTGCCACGGGCTGGGGAATACCTACGGCCACCGATATCGCATTCGCCGTGGTGATCCTGTCCGTAATGGGCGACAAGGTCCCTGTCTCGCTGAAAGTCTTCCTGACTGCGCTTGCCGTGGCGGATGACCTCGGCGCAATACTCGTGGTCGCATTCTTCTATGGCGGAGATGTCAATATGGACCTCCTCCTCATCGCCGGACTGGTGATCTTCATCACTTATCTTTTCAACCGGATGGGGGAGAAGCGCGCCATCTTCTACATCATCCCGACCATTGCGGTATGGTTCCTTTTCTACTATGCCGGCATACACGCGACCCTCTCCGGCGTGGTGATGGCCCTGATGATTCCGATGAAGCCGAGGTTCTCGCATTCGTATTTCAACAGGAAATGCGACACCTACCAGAAACTCATGATAAAGTACGAGAATGACCATCCGTTCCCGAATCTCAATCAGCGCACCTGTCTCCGGAACATAAGCCATATCTCGAAGGGAACGGTCGGTATGAGCTACCGCATGGAACACGCATTGAATCCCTGGGTCAATTTCGTCATAATGCCGGTATTCGCCCTGGCCAATGCCGGAGTGGTGATAGACGATATCGCATATTTCAATATCTTCCAATATTCCTCCGCCCTCGGTTCCGTGGGAATGGGAGTCTTCTTCGGCCTGCTGATCGGCAAGCCTGTCGGGATTACCCTGGCCAGCTGGATTGCCATCAGACTCAAGGTAGGGGAAATGCCTCACGGGGCATCCTGGAAGATGCTTTTCGCAGTCGCATGTCTCGGAGGTATCGGCTTCACAATGTCGATTTTCGTGGACACCCTGTCATTCTCCAACCTGACTCCCGATGTTACCTGCCATCTCCAGTCGCTTGGAAAGATAGCCGTGCTCCTCGGCTCTATCTGCTCCGCCATATTCGGCAGCATTCTCATCAACGCATTCAGCAAGAAGAAATAGATTTATGAAAAGAGTTTTATTGTTTGTTGCGGCTGTATTCGCCTCATTGCTCTGTTCCGCCCAGGTTCAGACCATAAATTGGTCATACAAGGTAACAATGACAGGGGAGGGGACTGCCAGGGTCATCTTCACTGGCCGCATCCAGGAGGGTTTCCATACTTATTCCATTACGGCGGATAACTCCAGAACCGAGATAATGGAAGTCAAGACCAGGGGCTGCAGCCTTTCCGGCGCTCTCAGGGAAGAGGGCAATTTCACGGAAGAAAGCGGCAAGCTCGTATGCTATGACGAAATCCGGCTCATGCAGGATATCAGGCTCTCCGGGAAATCCGCGGAATACAGTGGCTGCATTGCCAGTTTCGTCTGCGCAGGGCAGATGTGCAAGCCGGAAAGCTGGAATTTCAATGTAAAGATAGAAGAAGCCGCCACTTCCAAGCCTGCGAAGAAGTCATCTTTGAGGCTGTAGAAATAGCGGCATTCCATCCGGAACCGGACTCTTATTGCAATTCTTTCAATGCCGAGAGGATTTCCTCTTCCGCACCCGGATTGTAGCCGGTCTGGGAGTGGACTATCGTTCCGTCAGGCGACAGTACGAAAGAATGCGGGGTGAACACCACATTCATCGCCCTTTTGAAATCGCTGTTCACATCGTACAGGCAGATGAAGTCTGACCAGCCTCTGGTCTTTGCGAATGCCCTGGCCTGGGCAGTGAATCTGGTATCGTCCGTGGAAACGAGCACGAGCTTGAAAGGCACTTCCTCCTGCCAGTCGTCGTAAGCCTCGTTCAATGCGTCGATTTCCTGGATGCATGGATCGCAGGAAATGGACCAGAAGGAGATTACGACAGGAGTCTTTCCATCGGCGAGATTCTTGGTGTCAAATTTCTTGTTGTTAGCCAAAGACAGCTTTACAGATGGAAGCTGGGCGAAGGAAACCGACTGCACCAATAGAGCGCATAAAAGGAAAAAAAGGATTCTTTTCATTTATATAAAACGTTAAAAATTAGACATTTAGTGTAATTTTTCAGCAGGCGCAGCTGTTTTAAAATTGAATTACCTAAATTTGCAACGCAAAAGTAAATATTATTCACGGACTTGACAAAATTTAATTTTTGAAAGAACATATCCTGAATAGCAGTTGTATTGTCTGGCCTGGCCGTTCTGTAACGTGTCGGCCGGAGATTTGTACATTGATAACAACCAATTAAACAATTCAATATGAAAAGAACAATCAAATTACTGTTTGCGGCAGGAATATGCGCTCTCGCATTCCTGGCTTCGGCATGTACAGAAAGCGCGCCTGTAGTCACAGCACAGGCTGAACTGTCTTCCGCTTCTGTTACATCAGCAACTATCAGCCTCAACACGAAGGGACTCATTGAGTACGCCTATGTTGTAAAGGCTGACGCTTCCGAAGCTTCCGACCCTGCTGTCATCTTCCTCGAGGGAACGAAAGGAACCCTTGTTGATGGTCTGAATGAGGTGGTAATCAACGGACTTGAGGGAAACAGCAGCTATGTTGCAATCTTTGCATTCCGTCAGTCAGAGACAGCCTTCTTCAAGGACATCATTGCCGTTGACCTCGCCACTCCTGACTATGAGGAGTCAGTGACCATTCTCGGCCTTTACAATGACGGCTTCTCCGTTCACTACAAGATTCCTGAGGAGGTGAAAACCCGCGGCAATGCCATCCGTTACAGTTTCGGCTCACTTCCGATGCACATGATGATGAAGAACCAGTGGGGAAGCCTCGATGCTGACTTCCTTCTCCAGAACGGCCAGCTTCATTTTGTGAACGATACCACCATCACTTTCAGGGATTTCAATGTTTATCAGCTTGATGAAAATGGCCAGCCTATCCTTGACGAGTGGACAGGGGAGCCTATCAGCCTCCATACTCCGTTCACCCCTGGCGAGCCTATAGTTCTTCTTGCAGGCGAGTTCGCCTGGGATCCGGAATATTACTGGGGACCGGGCTGGTATACTGCAATGTTCGATTACGATGCCTATTATGAGTCAACGGGTGGCGGTTTCATGCCATGGGGCCTTCGTACCGTAGAGGTTGACGACAACGGCAGCGATGAGGACCAGTACTGGACAGGATGGTTCTCCCGCAAGCACATTGTCATCGAGCAGCCTCAGCCGCTTGATTGCAACGTTGACATCAGTTTCGATGTGAATGCTGTCTCCGGAACTGTCACCATTACTCCTGATGAGAATGTATGGCAGTATTGCGTCTATATCGTCCCTGATTATGAGTATGAGATGGTTCTTGAGTGCCTCGACAACAATACCGACTATCTGCAGTGGTTTACCGCATCTTATACAGCAAGTATGTTCTTTGGCGCTCAGACCTTCGAGGGCCCGATAGAGCTGGATCTTGCTGAGATGTTATATCTTGAGCCGGAGACTGAGTATCACCTCTTTCTCACAGCTCTCGGAAACGAGGAAGGTACAACTCAGAAGTTCTATCACGAAACATTCAACACCACTGCCAAGATAATGCCTGCACCTGTTGTAAAGGTTTCCGCCATCGCCAATCCTTCAGGCGAGGAGTCTCCTTACGAGGTATGGTTCAATGTAAAGTGTACCAGCAAGGATGCAGTCAGCGGCAAATATGCTGCAAACTACGAGAGCGAGTGGGGCAAGGTGTTGAATCAGGGATCCACATACAACAATATCGTGTCCATGGGTAATACCCTCACCGATGCGGAACTGGCAGAGATCAACAGCGATGCCGGTATGAACCTTATGTTCTCGACTCTCCCTGACATGACTACCTGCCTTGGAATATTGCTTTATAACGAGGAGGATACCGCAAACGAAATCACCAAGGACAGCGGTATGGCAAGTGCAAGATCCATCGCGGAGCCGGCCAAGGAGCCTGTTTCATCAAGCCTCTTCACCGACCTTCTCGGAGATTGGACAATGTCCGCCCCTACACAGTCCTGGAACTACACTGCCGGCGGATATGAAGACACCGGTGTCCAGACATGCAAGGTGACCGTCTCAGACGGATTTACAATGCCTGAGACCCTGGCAGACTCCGTTTACACCATCTACTCTGAATTGACAACCATGTCACGCGAGGAAGTTGATGCCCTCTATGAGGATCTGAAGAGTGAGGTCGCAATCTTCAATGCAAGCCTCAAGTCCCAGAACCGTCTTCTCTGCCAGGGATTCGGGTTTGATACTGATGACGCAAGGATACCGTACTATACCCTCAATACTCCGTATGACCTCTTCGTAAGCCGTACATACAACGGATATGACAACAGGAGCATTATCCAGGATTGCGGTCCGAAGTGGTACCTCGAGGTACTTTCCGACGGAACTCTCGTATCTCCTGTCAACGCTGCCCGTCAGTACCCTCTCAGCCTTGCCACATACTACACATTGTATCTTGCAGGCGTAAGTGTCAGTGATGAGAATACCGGCTATATCACCAACTGGGAGGACAACAGCGACGTACAGTTCCCTTGCACAGTGTCATCTGACAAGAATCAGGTTACAGTAGGTGCCGTAACCTATGAAGGCCATCCTTTCTATATGACCGGAGTTTACACAAACTACACCGGAGTAGTTACTACTGACAGGATGATCAACGGGCCTATTACCCTGACCAAGGGCTGGACAGGCACTGCAACTCGGGCTGCTGCACCGGCAGTCAAGAGCGCTTCCGCTGCTCCTGCCTTTACATGGAACCCGGCAAACGGTGTTGCTCTCAAGTCAGACAGAGCAGCTCTCCGCAGGACTCCGTTCTCAGACAAGGCCCCTGTTTATCAGAAGGCTGCTTACAAGCGCATTAAGATCGAGGATTCATTCGAAAGGATGAAGAAGGCTTATGGTATCGAGCGCTAGGAACGCATTGCTTATACTTACCGGCCTGATGTTCTGGACTCTGTCCGGAGCTCAGACCGGTAAGGTCGTAAGTAAGGGACTGTTCGGATCTGATCCGGGCAAGTTCTCCGCAAGTCTGGAGAGCAACAGTATCGCCTATATCCGGGACAACGGCCTTGGAGTAACCGGACCTGAAGACAAATTCGGAAGCAACAACTACCTGAAGATGGACTACTCCAGGGGACATTTGTCCGCAGGTCTGCAGGTTGAGGGCTATATGCCGGCTCTCTACGGTTTCGAAATAGGTCAGCAGGCTGATGCAAAGAAGTTTCTCCTTGCTGCAAAGTACATCCGCTGGACCAGCGAATACTTTACCTTCCACGTCGGTGATATCTATGACCAGATGGGCAATGGACTGATTTTCAGGACATACGAAGACCGCAATCTGGGTTTCAACAACTCTCTCGAAGGATTTCAGGCAGCTGTCAACATAAAGGACTGGTTCGGTATCAGGGGAATGTACGGAAGGCCGAGGCTTTATACATCCTATGCCGGCTCCTGGGTCAGGGGCGCCACAGCCACGGTGTCTTTCAATGACATTTTCGGCTGGGACGGCATCCTCTTCAACATCGAGGGCAACTTCCTGAACCGCTATGAGAGCCTTGACAAGGACGATCTCCATGATTTCCACGCACTTGGGCTGGACAATGCGAACCTGAACTCATACAGCGCGGCTTTGAATTTTTCCTGGAACGGACTTTCTCTCAAGGCGGAATATGCCGCCAAGGGCAAGGACCTGTATTCGGAAACTGCCACTGGCGCTCATATCGGTGCCGCCATTTATGCCGAGGCTATATACGGCATTGGCGGATTCAGCGCATCGGCCCACTTCAGAATCCTCGACCATATGGGAACAATGAGTTCCCTCTATGGCAAGGGTACAGGAAACAGCCTGAGCTATCTCCCTGCCCTGACCAGGCAGTATCACTATATGCTTGCCAACCTGAATCCATATCAGGTCAACGGCCGCGGGGAGTGCGCAGTGCAGCTTGACCTCTTCTACACCCTGCGCAGCGGCAGTGACAGGAACAAATACTGGATTTTCAGGGCAAATGCATCCTCAGCTTTCACCATTGACAGGATGCAGAGCGACAACGGCGAGAGGAGACTTCTCTGGATGGACCTCAATGCCGATGCCGAATGCCATTGGAACAGGCAGCTACGGACGACGTTCCTGTATTCCCGTCAGGAATGGAGCCCGAGCCACGGTTATGAGGAAGGTACCTACGCCTCCAACATTTTCGTTGCCGATGCCCAGTACAAATTCAATAAGAAGTACGCATTGCGCGGAGAGCTTCAGTACCTGTACTCCAAGGATTACGAGCGTGACTGGGTCGCAGCTCTTGCCGAGTTTACTTTTGCCCCGCAGTGGAGCATCTATGCTACGGAAATGTACAATCTAGGGGAGACGAAGAAGCATTATTATACTGCAGGAGTCAGCTGGTCAAAGGGCAAGACCCGGGTGCAGCTCAGTTACGGACGCAACCGCGCCGGCTATCTCTGCTCCGGAGGCGTGTGCAGGTACAGCCCGGCATATACGGGTGTGAACCTGCTCCTGACAGCAGCATTCTGATGCTTGGGAAACTACTGTAATAATTTGTAATACCATGAACAACAGATATAAAGGCTTATTTTTAGGCTCATTGCTCTCCCTCCTCGGATTCTGCTCCTGCAGCCTGACTGGAGAAGAGTTCTGCACGAGTGGCGGAACCGGCGGAGAGGAGGCGGGGAATATGGAACTTACACTGGCTCTGGACCCTACGGTTATTTCCGCTGACGGAACCAGCAGCACCCGCCTCGTTGTGAAGTTCGGTGGCGTTGAAGTCGAAGACATTGAGTCGGTGACCGTATATCAGGTGGACAAGGACGAAAAGAATGTGCAGATTTCATTGCCGGATTTCCGCTTCTCCACTTCCACTCCGGGAAGCTATACTTTCTGGGTGACATACAAGTCCAGGCTCAGCAACAAGGCTACCGTATTGGCAGTTTCTCCTTCATTGGAGATTCCGGGCCTTCCTGAAGACCCGCAGCCGCTCAGCCTCTCCTTCCAGAAGCGCGTCTTCATCACCCAGTTCACCGGAACCGGCTGCGGCTATTGTCCTGGAATGATAAACCTTCTCCGCAGCTTCAAGGCTCAGGAAGCATATCAGGGCAAGTTTGTGATAGCGGCCTGCCATACCTATAACTCCAATGACCCGATGTATCTGGCGCAGCATACTGGCATTGCCTCAGGTGTTTCCGGCTATCCTTCAGTGATGCTTGACCTGAATGCCTCGACTATGATGAACACCGTTGACATTTCTTTGTTCAACAGGGTAATCGACGGCCAGCTGTCCATAGCGCCGGCTGCGGGAATCTGCGCGACTTCGGTCGCCGAGGGCTCGCAGTTCGTCGTCAATGCGGGTGTGAAGGTTGCAGGCGAGGGCAAGTACTATGTTGCCGCCTGGCTCCTCGAAGACGGAATTGAGGCCAAGCAGTCCAATTACGGCTTTACCGGGGATTTCTCAATTCACGACAATGCCGTCAGGGAAATTCTCGGCTACAACCAGAGCAAGAAGAAGTATATCGGATTCGAGCACGATGCCATGCCGGGTGAAATCTTCACGGAGGAGTTCCGCTTCTCTCTTACGGAAGGCTGGAAACTTGAGAATACCCACGTTGTGGTATATGTTTGCGTCCAGAGAGGCACACAGTACGTTGTCAACAATGTGATTGACGTACGTCCTAACGAGACTCTCGCATTCGAGTACTCGGAATAGTTGCGCTGCATTCAGTGCAATCTGACATATTATTGAGGCTGCAGGCCGCTGTAATGGCGATTTGCAGCCTCTTCTGTCTTTTGGCCGTAAGCAAGCGATGGGGTGCATAGCCTGGCCCATCTTTTGGCCGTAAGCATCGGTGCGTAGCCTGGCCCGGGCGCTCTGCCCGCAAACCCTGTCCACAACTACCTGCGTCAGTATCCCCGCTCTCTGGTGTTTTCGCGAAGCTGTTGGGCGGAACCAGCTGTTGGCCTGAACCCTCCACGCTGAGGCCCGAAATCGTGGACGGTTCCATTTCCCAGGCCCGAACCCTCCACGAAAACGCCCCGCATCATGGAAGGTTCATCCTCCAGAGCGGAACTCTCCACGCTGAAGCCCGAAACTGTGGAAGGTTCCACTCCTCAGAGTCGAACCCTCCACGCTTTAGGCCTGAATCACGGACAGTTCGATGTAAACAGAACCAACCTTCCACGCGGAGACTCGATATCACGGAAGGTCCATGTCTCAGAGCGCACCTTCCATGTTAATGCTCCATTTCGCGGACGGTTCCATTCTCCAAGACCGAACCCTCCACGAAAAAGCCCCGCATCATGGAAGGTTCAATGTCCAGAGCGTAACCATCCACGCTTAAGCCCGAAATCGTGGACGGTTCCATTCCTCAGACCCGAACCCTCCACGAAAACGCCCCGCATCATGGAAGGTTCAATGTCCAGAGCGGAACCATCCACGCTGAGGCCCGAAATCGTGGAAGGTTCCATTCCGCAGGGTCGAACCCTCCACGCTTTAGGCCTGAATCACGGACAGTTCGATGTAAACAGAACCAACCTTCCACGCGGAGACTCGATATCACGGACGGTCCATGTCTCAGAAGCGCACCTTCCATGTTAATGCTCCATTTCGCGGACGGTTCCATTCTCCAAGACCGAACCCTCCACGAAAACGCCGCGCATCATGGAAGGTTCAGCATCCAGAGCGGAACCCTCCGCGCTGAAGCCTGAAATCGTGGAAGGTTCCATTCCGCAGGCGCGAACCCTCCACGAAAACGCCGCGCATCATGGAAGGTTCATCCTCCAGAGCGGAACCCTCCATGCTGAAGCCCGAAACCGTGGAAGGTTCCATTCTCCAGGCCCGAACCCTCCACGAAAACGCTCTGCATCATGGAAGGTTCAATATCCAGAGCGGAACCCTCCGCGCTGAGGCCCGAAACCGTGGAAGGTTCCATTCTCCAGGACCGAACCCTCCACGAAAATGCCCCGCATCATGGAAGGTTCAGCATCCAGAGCGGAACCCTCCGCGCTGAAGCCCGAAACCGTGGAAGGTTCCATTCCGCAGGCCCGAACCCTCCACGAAAACGCTCGGCATCATGGAAGGTTCAGCATCCAGAGCGGAACCATCCGCACTGAGGCCCGAAATCGTGGACGGTTCCATTCCGCAGGGCCGAACCCTCCACGAAAACGCCGCGCATCATGGAAGGTTCATCCTCCAGAGCGGAACCATCCGCGCTGAGGCCCGAAACCGTGGAAGGTTCCCTTCTCCAGACCCGAACCCTCCACGAAAACGCTCTGCATCATGGAAGGTTCAGCATCCAGAGCGGAACCATCCGCGCTGAAGCCCGAAATCGTGGAAGGTTCCATTCCCCAGACCAATTCCCCAGACCAATTCCGCAGACCCATTCCGCAGACCCGTCCTCCAGGCCCGAACCCCTCCGCTGTCTGATCCAGTCCCGTCAATTCAATATACCGGTTGGCATGGAACTTACCACTAGCTCCGCTCGGCAGGATACTGCTCCTCTCGGCATGATACTTCCCGACAAAAAGCCGGCGACTCCTGCAACATTCGTCACCTCTGCTCCTGTTGGGGCGATGGACAATCCGGCACTGTCCCGGGCATTATCTGGCACTGCCCCGGGCATAGCAGATGAACATACAGTTGGCTTCTTCTGGTCCCCAGGCATTGCAGATGAACATACAGTGGTTTTCTTATGAAAATTTCATTAAATTTGCGGTCTTGGATGATTTTCACACTAAACTTTAACTATAATGAACAGATTCTTACAACAGGCCTTGGCTGCCATTGCAGCCCTGTCTATGGCGGGAGGCATCTCTCTTGCGCAGGAAACCCACGAGAAGCTTGCACAGGAAACTCCTGATAAGCAGGTTTATATGGCGGCGAACGCCCATTTTGACACTCAGTGGAGATGGAACGTGAGACAGTCCATCGGTGAGTTCCTGCCAAACACCCTCTATCAGAACTTTGCGCTGATGGAGCAGTATCCGGATTACAAATTCAGCTTTGAGGGCGCGGTAAAGCATTACTGGACAAAGGAATACTATCCGCATCTCTACAGCACTCTCGTAAAATATGTCAAGGAGGGCCGCTGGTATCCGGCAGGCGCATCCTGGGATGCCAATGACTTCAATGTCCCTTCCGCCGAGTCCAACTTCAAGAACATTCTCCTCGCCGAGGAGTTCTACAAGGCCGAGTTCGGAGTCAAGTCATACGACATCATGCTTCCTGACTGTTTCGGTTTCGGTTATGCCCTGCCTTCCATCGCCTCGCATTGCGGCGTTTTCGCATTCCATACACAGAAACTCAAATGGAGGAACAACCCGTTCTATGAGGGAGGAAAGAAATGGCCATTCGAGTTCGGTATCTGGGAGGGAGTCGACGGAAGCCGCATACTGATGGCTCCGGACGGCTCAAGCTATGGCTGGAACCCTTCCGGTGACATCAGCGATGACCCGGGTCTTGAAGCCAAGGTGAATGCTTCCGCCGTCGGAGCCGCCCTCCGCTACTATGGAACGAAGTCATCCAGACTACACGGTGACCAGGGCGGTTCCCCTCTTCCGTCAGCCGTGGAAGCCATTGCCTCAAGCATTCCGAATGCAAGGAAATACGGCATCAGATTCGCCACCACCATTGACATATTCAATGACTACAAGAATGAGCTGACAGGGGACAAACTGCCTGTTTACAACGGTGAGCTCCTTATGGATGTGCACGGAACAGGATGCTACACTTCCAATTCCGACTGCAAGATGCTCAACCGCCGCAGTGAGCAGCTCGGTCTTGCCGCAGAAGGTGCAGCTGCAGCCGCCGACTGGCTCGGAATCATTGACTACCCGAAATATACCATCAATGACGCATACCGCCGCTTCATCTGGCACCAGTTCCACGATGACCTTCCGGGAACCTGCATCACCGAGGCCTACACCTATACCTGGAATGACCAGATGCTCTCCCAGAACATGTTCGCCGGCGTTGTTGAGTCTTCAATGACTGCCGTAACTTCTTCTATGGATACCCGCGTGAAGGGTGATGCCGTCGCGATCTTCAATCCTGTGACCGCCGCCAACAGGGACATTGCCCTTGTCAGCTACACCCTTCCTTACGGATACAATGATGTCAGAGTCTATGGCCCGGACGGAAAGCAGGTGAGGTCCCAGATTGTATCAAGGGAGGGTTCCGCAATCACGCTGGCCATTGCATCCGATGTGCCTTCAATGGGTGTCGCAATATATGACTTCCGCCCTGTAAAGTCTTCCGTATCAATGAGAACCGCAATACGCACCACATCCAATACCATCGAGAATGCCGTTTACAAGGTTACAGTAGGCCCGGATGGCGACATCTGCTCCATCATTGACAAGCGCTGCGGAAAGGAACTTGTCGCCGAGGGACGCTCATTCGGCTATCAGATATTCGAGGAGAATACCTCTGACAAGTGGCCGGCCTGGGAGATTCTCAAGTCTGTCATTGACAAGGAACCTGTGAAGGTGGATTCCGACGTGAAGGTAACAGTCGAGGAGAACGGTCCGGTAAGAGGAGTGCTGCGCGTGGACAGGAAGTATGGCAGTTCCACATTTACCCAGAGGATCACGCTCTATGACGGGGCAGAGGACGACAGGATTGACATCAGGAACAATATTGACTGGAAGTCTCCGCGTACCCTTCTCAAGGCCGCCTTCCCGGTATCCTTCGATGCGCCTGAAGCAACCTACGACCTTGGTCTAGGCCAGATCCGGAGGGGCAACAACACCCTTACCGCATACGAAGTCCCTGCACAGCAGTGGGCTGACATCACAGCCGAGGACGGCTCCTACGGCATTACCATCATGAATGACGGCCGTTATGGCTGGGACAAGCCGGATGACAATACATTGAGACTCACCCTTCTCCATACCCCAACCGCCGACAGGGGTTATGGCAATGAGAAGACAATGGATCTCTCGGCCCACGAGTTCACATATTCAATCAGGGGTCACAAGGGAGCTCTCGATGCCGGCAAGGCCACTCTCTCCGCCGACAGGCTCAACCAGCGCAAGGCGGCATTCTCCGTGCCTTCGCATTCAGGCAGCCTCGGGAAGTCATTCTCAATGATTTCCACAAGTTCAGACAATGTCAGAGTCCGCGCCTTCAAGAAGGCTGAGGACGGCGACGGCTTCATCGTCAGGGTTTATGAGATCTCCGGTGCTGAATCCTCGGCCAATGTGAAGTTCGCTTCATCAGTCATTTCCGCTGAGGAGACCAACGGAATAGAGGAGCATAAGGGCTCTGCCTCGTTCACCGGCTCATCCCTCAATGTGAAGCTCGGGCGTTTCGCTCCGGCTACATTCAGGGTACGCCTTGCCGGGCCTTCAGCCAATGTTGCCCGCAATGAGTACACCACGCTTGAACTTCCGTTCAACAAGGTGGCCATCTCCACAGATGCGTTCAGCGCATTCGGCCACATGGACGATGAGTGGCATTCCTATTCAGCCGAGCAGCTTCCTGCAGATTTCGTCTCAGGAGGTGTGCCGTTCGCATTCGGCAGGGCTGATTATAACAATGCTGTAGCCTGTGAGTCACAGACAATTGCATTGCCTCAGGGCTGCACCGGCGTATATCTTCTCGCCGCTTCCGCAGAGGGTGACCGCAATGCCGTTTTCAATGCCGGATCCGATGTCAATGTCTCTGTTCCTTATTATTCAGGCTTCTTCGGCGGCGGCAACTGGGATGACTACAAGGCCTTCCTGAAGGATGGTGATGTGGCCTGCGTCGGCGGACACCGTCACGATTCCAGGATACGCAACGAGGTTTACGAGCATACCTATATGTTCAGGATATTTGTCCCTGTCAAGGCCGGGGTCACAGAACTCAGGCTTCCTGCGGACAAGGCAGTCACGGTCTTCTCTGCCACTGCAGTAAAGGCTCAGCATGCTGATGCCGAGTCCGTTTCCGATATGGTTCTGCATCTTGAGAGGCTGTAGGCGTTTTTACTTCAAATATAAAATTGCAAGAGCGGGGATTCAGTCGTCCCCGCTTTTTTTGATAATTTCTTGGCATAATCATTGTCTTTTAGAGAAATGTATATATCTTTGTAGTGTATTAATAAACTAATACACAGTTACTCAAAAGTCCCTGCGCTGGATTGGAATAGTTAAATTACTGATAATGAGCCTTATAGAACTCAAGAATGTCAATAAGACATACAATAACGGCCAGCCTCTTCACGTGCTGAAAGGCATTGACCTCTGCATTGAGGAAGGGGAGTACGTATCCATTATGGGAGCATCCGGCTCCGGCAAGTCCACATTGCTCAATATTCTCGGGATTCTCGACAACTACGATACCGGAGAATACCGCCTCGACGGGAAGCTCATAAAGGACCTCTCGGAGACAGAGGCGGCTCATTACCGAAACCGGACAATCGGCTTCATCTTCCAGTCATTCAACCTCATCCCGTTCAAGACCGCAGTCGAAAACGTGGAACTTCCGCTTTTCTATCAGGGCGTGTCCAGGAAGGAGAGGCACAGGATGGCATTGGAATATCTTGACAGGCTGGGACTTGGGGCCTGGGCAGAGCATTATCCGAACGAACTCTCCGGCGGACAGAAGCAGAGAGTCGCCATTGCCCGGGCATTGATAACATCGCCCCGCATCATCCTTGCCGACGAGCCTACCGGAGCCCTTGACTCGAAAACCAGCCTTGAGGTTATGGAACTTCTGGGCCGGCTCAACAGGGAGAACGGGGTCACCATCATCGTGGTTACACATGAGAGCGGAGTCGCCAACTCCACCGACAAGATCATACACATAAAGGATGGAATCATCGGTTCGGTAAATATCAATACCGGCCATGACGCATCTCCGTTCGGAGAAGGAACAATAATGAAATAGCCTATGGAAATCTTCGATGAGATATGGGGCTCCCTCCGGCGCAACAAGATGCGTACTGTCCTGACCGGCTTCGCCGTCAGCTGGGGCCTGTTCATGATTATTGCCCTGCTCGGAGCCGGGACAGGACTTCTCAATGCGATGAGCTCCAATGCCGGAGATATCCTGACCAATGTCATCACCGTCTATCCGGGATTCAGGAGCATCCCTTACGACGGTATGGAGCAGAATTCCTATGTGCGCCTGGATATGGAGGACGTCACCTATACCTCCGGCCCGAGATTCTCGGACGTGGTCGATGACGTGACCGGTTCAATATACTATTCCGACACCTTGTCCTTGGGAAGGGAGTACCTGAGCGCCACCATAGTGGGAGTTGCCCCGCTTTACAGCCGGATAAATGACAAGAAACTCCTCTCCGGCCGCTTCCTCAATGACAAGGATATTGAAGAATGCCGCAAGACAATCGTTGTCGATGCCAAGACAGCCTCGTCCCTGCTCGGTGACGATCCCCGCTATGAAATGATTCTCGGGCGCCACGTAAAGATTGCCGGCCTGTTGTACCAGGCAGTAGGCATCATCGAGACCAATGAGATGATGGGAGGAAATGCCGAGGTATATATTCCCATCACCACAATGAGCCGTATCCGCACGACCGGAACCTGGTTCAACGACATCTCGTTCTCTTTCCACGGACTCGAGACCGAAGAGGACAACGAGGCCTTCGAAGCCCGGTACAAGAGGGCGATGAACGCCCGCCACAGGGCCGCTCCGGAAGACGGCAGCACATTCTACCTTTACAACAGCATGACCGGAAACATGGAGATGAACAAGGCCGTATCCATAATGAAGACGGCCCTCTGGATACTCGGCATCTTCACTCTGCTCAGCGGAATCGTCGGAGTCTCCAACATCATGCTCATAACAGTGAAGGAGAGGATTCAGGAGTTCGGAGTCAGGAAGGCCCTCGGAGCCACGCCTTGGGACATACTCAAGCTGATTGTCTTCGAAAGTGTGATCATCACCCTGGCGTTCGGAGTGTTGGGGATGGTTATGGGAATGGGTGCCAACTGGCTGATGGACATTACGATAGGTAATAATCCGGTGGACCTCGGCATCACCAAGGTATATATGTTCAAGCACCCTTCCACAGGGCTGGACGTAGCTCTGGAGGCATTGGTGCTGATAGTGTCTGCAGGCACATTGGCCGGCATTGTCCCGGCAGTGAAGGCTGCCCGCATCAGACCGGTCGAGGCATTGCGTAAACAATAGGAGGACAGGGAGATGAAGAATATTTTCGATCTTGACAGGCTCAAGGAAATCCTGGATACATTGACCAGGAACAGGAGCAGGACAATATTGACGGGCTTCGGCATCTTCTGGGGCGTGTTCATGCTGCTGGCGATGAGCGGTGGCGGCAAGGGACTCAAGAACATCCTCACCGATACCTTCGACGGATTCGCCCAGAACTCCGTGATAATCGGTCCCAACACCACCACGAAGGCGTGGAAAGGCTTCAAGCGAGGCCGTGACTGGGCTTTTCACAATGACGACGTGAATTATCTGAAGAGCAATGTCCCCGAACTTGATGTCGTGACTCCGGTCCTGTCCAGATGGGGAAGCCGGGCCGTCTTCGGGGAAAACAGCAGCGATGTGATACTGAAGGGCCTGGATGCCGACTATGGCCTGATCGAGACCCCGAAGATGAAATACGGACGCTTCATATCCAGAATGGATGTAATTCAGGGCCGCAAGGTCTGCGTCCTGGGCAAGCGGGTCTATGACAATCTCTTCCCTCAGGGCGGGGACCCCTGCGGACAGTACGTCAAGGTGGGCGGTATATATTACGAGGTGATAGGACTGAATGTCAGTGCGACAAACATGAGCATCAACGGAAGTGCGGACAGGAGCGTCGTGATTCCCATCAATCTGTTCCAGTCGGCCTTCAACCGGGGAAATGAAGTCGAACTCCTGGCGATGACTGTCCGCCCGGGAAACAGTTCCACTGCGGTTCAGGAGAAGGTGCGTCAGGCATTGTACCGCAGATATTACATACACCCGCAGGACAAGTCCGCGATGATTGCAGTCAATGCCGAGAGGATGTACTCGATGGTTGACAGCCTCTTCAAGGGGCTCAACCTTTTGGTCTGGCTGGTAGGCCTGGGTACCCTTCTCGCCGGGGCGGTCGGAGTGTCCAATATCATGATGGTGACCGTCAGGGAGCGGACCACGGAAATAGGAATCCGCCGCGCCATAGGGGCTACGCCGAGGATGATTCTCGGCCAGATAATGTCGGAGAGCGTGATTCTGACCGTGTCTGCCGGGGCTCTGGGGATAATGTTCTCGGTGCTGCTGCTCTCCGCGGTGGATATGCTGGCCGGTTCGATGGGCGTCGGGACAAGCTTCCAGGTCAGTTTCGGCACGGCGGTGCTGGCGGTATCCGTACTGGCCGTACTGGGTCTTGCCGCAGGGCTGGCTCCGGCCCTCAGGGCAATGGCTGTCAAGCCTGTGGATGCGATGAGGGATGAA
The DNA here is from genome assembly GCA_022777585.1 of Bacteroidales bacterium. Taxonomy (GTDB): domain Bacteria; phylum Bacteroidota; class Bacteroidia; order Bacteroidales; family UBA932; genus Cryptobacteroides. The sequence goes on from JALFFZ010000032.1 coordinate 50,435, forward strand.
TGAAATAAGAATATAAAAACATTGTCAAAATGAAAAAATACGGTAAAGTCATCATGGTGGCCATCTTCGCCATCGTTCTCGCGGGAATATTCGTGTTCCTCTACCTCAAGTCCCGTCCGGAGGAAATCCGTTACGAGAAGGTCAGGCCTGAAATCAGGACCATTGAGAAAACTGCAGTCGTCACGGGCAAGATTGTCCCGAGAGATGAGATCAACATCAAGCCGCAGATCAGCGGCATTATCACCGAACTCTTCAAGGAGGCCGGAGAAATGGTCAAGGCCGGGGAAGTCATCGCCAAGGTCAAGGTCATACCCGAGATGAGTTCGCTCAGCGCCGCCCAGAGCCGGGTCCGCCTTGCCGAAATCAATCTGAAGCAGGCCGAGACTGATATGGAACGGGAGCAGGCCCTCTATGACAGGCAGCTTGTGAGCCGTGAGGAATATGACAAGGTGAAACAGACCCGTGACCAGGCCAGGGAGGAGTACAATGCTGCCGTGGATGCCCTCGAGGTGGTCAGGGACGGAGTTTCGAAGAGCAATGCAAGCTCCAGCTCGACATTGATAAGGTCCACGATTTCAGGCCTTGTCCTGGATGTTCCGGTAAAGGTCGGAAACTCCGTGATACAGAGCAATACCTTCAATGACGGAACCACGATTGCCGTAGTGGCCGATATGAACGACCTCATCTTCGACGGCAAGATTGACGAGACAGAGGTGGGCCGTATTGAAGAGGGGATGGGAATGGAGATTACAGTGGGAGCCCTCCAGGACCTGACATTCGACGCCGTTCTCGAATACATCGCCCCGAAGGCCACCGAGAACAACGGTACCAATGAGTTCCAGATAAAGGCTGCCGTGAAAGTGCCTTCCGACACCAGGATGCGCTCGGGATACAGTGCCAATGCCAGGATTGTCCTCCAGCATTCGGATTCGGTGCTGACCGTACCTGAGAGCACATTGGAATTCTCCGGAGACTCGGTATTCGTCTATGTGGCGGGGAGTGACAGCACATATATGCGCAGACCTGTGGTGACCGGACTGAGCGACGGCATCAGCATTGAAATCAAGGAAGGTGTATCCGAAAACGATGTCCTCAGAGGCAATAGAATTTATGATTCCAAATAAGCATTGATATGAAATTCAATAAGTTATATATGCTGGCCATGCTTGTGGCATTGCCGCAGGCCCTTGGCGCGCAGGAAGCCTGGGACCTCAGGAAATGCATTGATCATGCATTGGAGAACAATCTCACGGTCAAGAGCGGCGAGGTGTCAGTGCAGCAGAGCGAGGTGGACCTGAATACGGCGAAGAACAGCCGCCTTCCGGACCTTGCCGCAAGTGCCGGGCAGAATTTCTCATTCGGCCGTGGGCTCAGTGAATCAAATACTTACGTCAATACCAACACTGCCAGCACCTCATTCTCGCTCGGCTCGTCCATCAATGTTTTCAATGGCTTCAGGACTAACCGGACCATAAAGATGGATGCGCTCAATCTTGAGGCAGCCACCGCTGACCTCGAGAAGGCCAGGGATGATATCAGGGTCCAGGTCACCCGGGCCTACGTGCAGATTCTGTACGATATGGAAATCCTGCAGGTCGCTGAGCGCCAGGTAAGCATCGACTCGGTCCAGGTGGAGAGACTCAGGGCAATGCTGGAGAACGGCAAGGCCAGTCCTTCCGAACTTGCACAGCAGGAGGCGGCTCTCGGCCAGAGCCGGCTGACAGCCACCCAGGCCCGCAACACCCTGAATCTTTCAGTCCTGGACCTGGCCCAGCTTCTGGAACTCCCTTCTCCATCCGGCTTCTCGATTGTGGTCCCTGAAATCCCTGATTGCCAGGCATTGCCGGGAGCGGGTCCCGAGGAGATTTATGCCTCGGCAGTGGCTGTGAGACCTGCCGTGAAGGCGGAGCAGTTCAGGCTTGAAGCGGCAGACATGAACATCCGCATTGCCAGGAGCTCATTGTATCCCTCATTGACCCTGAACGGCGGCATCGGCTCGAACTTCTACAAGTCCAACGGCTATGAGTCGGCGGATTTCTGGGGGCAGATGAAGAACAATTTCAGCCAATATGTGGGCCTGTCGCTCAATATCCCGATTTTCGCCCGCCTCTCCACGAGGAATTCGATACGCTCTGCGGCATTGTCCCGGACGAGGCAGATGATTCAGCTGGAGTCCGTCCGGAAATCCCTCTACAAGGAGATTCAGCAGGCATGGTACAATGCCGTGGCCTCCGGGGCCAAGCTTTCGAGTTGTACCGACGCGCTTGACAGCGCCGAGAAATCATTCGAGCTGATGGCGGCCCGCTACGAGAACGGCAAAGCCTCCATCACGGAGTTCAACGATTCGAAGAACAACGTCATGAAGGCTCAGTCAGACCTGGCGCAGGCCAGATTCGAGAATCTTTTCCAGATCAAGCTTCTGGATTTCTATGCCGGAGCGGAAATCTCCCTCTAGATAATATTTTCAGGCATTCTGGTCGTCCCCGACTATGGCATTCTTGTCATATCTGTGGACGGCCACCTTGTTTGCAAGCACGTTGTAGCCGTTTTCGGCCAGACTCCTGAGCTCGTGCTCGCCGGCATAGATTTCCACCGGGGCGATGAAGCTTACCCTTTCCCTGATGGCGTCGGTGATGGATGTGCTGTATGCGATGCCTCCGGTCAGAAGGATGACGTCCACCTTGCCGCAGACAGTGGCTGCCGCCGAGGCAATGTATTTGGCAATGTTGAGGCAGAATGCGTTGAGGAATGTGCCGCAGTTCTTGTCTCCCGCTATTGCCCTCCTTTCGATTTCAGCCAGGTCATTGGTTCCGAAATATGCCACTGCGCCACCCTTGCCCAGGATTTTGCGCTTCACCTCTCCCTCCGTGTACTTTCCGCTGAAGCACATCTCGATCAGCGGGAATGCCGGGCAGGTGCCTGCTCTCTCCGGGGTGAAGGGACCATCCCCGCCAAGTCCGTTGTTGGTGTCGATGACCTTGCCGTTCCGGTGCAATGTGACTGTTATTCCGCCTCCGAGATGTGCCACGATGGCGGTGATGTCATTTTCCTCCTTGCCGTGGCTGCGGAGATACTGCTTGACGGTGGCCCTGGAGTTGAGGGCGTGGAAGAATGCCCTGTGAGGGAACTCCGGAATGCCTCCCAGCCTGCATTCAGGCAGCATTTCGTCCGCCATCGGAGGGTCTGCGATGTAAGCCCGGCAGAGTCCGAACGGGGATTCGGTTCCGGCCGCGCTCCTTGCTTCATTGACCTCCTCGGCTATGTCGTCTGCAATCACTGCGCTCAGATTGCATGCGTGAACTCCGTCCCTGCAGGTCAGGAGAACGTCCCTCATATCCCTGTTGACCTTATAGACTCCGGTAATGACCGGGGCGAAAAGGCCGCCTCTGGCCATTACGATGTCGATGTCCGTGAGTGCGATTCCCTTGTCCCTGAGGAAGCCGATGATGGCATCCCTCCTCATCCTGTCCTGGTCCATTACATTCTCGTATCTGGACAGTTCCTCCATATTGTGGACGAGTTTCTCGTTGAAGATCTGTTTTCCGTCAATGAAATATCCCAGCTTTGTGCTGGTGCTCCCCGTGTCGATGGCCAGGAGCCTGCCTTTGGTGATTTCTTGTGTCATCAGGTAAAGGTTTTTGTCTTTGTTTGAACGGCCGCCTTCTGCGACCGGTTCATAGCAAAGATAGCCTCTTCCGCGATATTGCGGAAACGAAGGTGGCGAACTGACCGCAAAATACGGCATTGCCGGATATTTGGGGTGATATTGGCATATTTTGGGTGAAAATGGAGGTGGCTTTTTGCTCACAATGCGGAAAAATGCTATTTTTGTGAAATATGTGAATAGTAAAACGTAACGCATCATGCATATAGCAATAGCCGGAAACATAGGCAGCGGAAAGACCACCCTCACGAGGATGCTCGCTGCCAGGTACGGATGGACACCTAAATACGAGTCTGTCGATTTCAATCCATATCTCTCTGATTTCTATGACGATATGAGCAGATGGTCGTTCAATCTCCAGATTTATTTCCTGAACAAGCGTTTCAAGGACGTGGTGGAGATTTCCAAGACCGACGATGTCATCATACAGGACAGGACCATCTACGAGGATGCGAGAATCTTCGCTCCGAACCTTCATGATATGGGTCTGATGAGCTCGAGGGATTTCGAGACATATTCCGACCTCTTCGACCTGATGATGTCCCTCGTGAAGATGCCTGACCTTCTCATTTACCTGAAGTCCTCCATCCCGAATCTCGTGTCGCAGATTCAGAAGCGTGGCCGCGAGTATGAGAAGACCATCAGGATTGACTATCTCACGGGCCTGAACAACAAGTATGAGAACTGGATCAAGGATTACAAGGGCCATCTCCTCATCATTGACGCCGACCGCTACAAGTTCGGCAACAAGGAGGAGGATTTCGAGGCCGTTACCAGCATGATAGATTCCGAGCTCTTCGGACTTTTCCCTGGTGAATGTAAATGATTTAATTTTTGTGAATATGCCAGAAAGACTGACTATTATTGATTTCGTGGAGAAATATACCAGAGAGTATGCCTCCCACGTATTCCTCCGCGAGAAACCGGCGGATCATTGGACTGAGACGACATTCGAGCAGACGAGGCTTGAGGCCTACCGTGTCGCTGCCGGACTCATGTCTCTCGGTATAAACAAGGGCGACAGGATTTCCCTGCTTTCCGAGGGCCGCAACCTATGGGTAATCGGAGAACTCGGTATTCTCTATGCCGGAGCGGTCAACGTTCCGCTTTCCATCAAGCTGGAGGAGGGGAGTGACCTCGTCTTCCGTATCCGTCATTCGGATTCCCGTTTCGTGATGGTTTCCAGCTCCCAGCTCCCGAAAATCAGGAGGATTGTGAGTGAACTTCCTGCATTGGAGAAAATAATTGTCTTCGACGAGATTGAGGACCGCAGGGACAATGAAATCACAATGTCGGAGGTGCTTGCGCTCGGCGATGCCTTCCTGAAGGAACATCCGGGTGAGCTCGAGGCCCGCTACAAATCCATCGGACCGGATGACTATGCCAATATCAGCTACACCTCGGGAACCACTGCCGACCCTAAGGGTATTCTCCTGACTCACAGGAACTATACTGCCAATGTGGAGCAGGCTCATTCCGTAGTCGGCATTCCTCTGGATGCCGTGATGCTCATTATCCTGCCTCTGGACCATTGCTTCGCGCATGTGGCAGGTTTCTACACTATGATGTCTTATGGCGGAAGTATCGCCACGGTTCCTGTAGGAAAGACTCCGATGGCATCGCTGAAGAATATTCCTATGGCTATCAAGGAAGTACGTCCTCATGTGATGCTTTCCGTACCTGCTCTCGCACGTAACTTCAAGAAAAATATCGAGTCCGGCATCAAGGCCAAGGGACCTAAGGTGGAGAAACTCTATAACTTCGCATTGAACCTGGCGATTTCCTACAACAAGGAATATTACAACAGGGGCGGATTCTTCCAGCTTTGGAAAAAACCTCTCATGGCGCTGTTCGACAAGATTATCTTCAAGAACGTACGTCAGGGACTTGGCGGCAGGATGCAGTTCTTCGTAGGAGGCGGTGCGCTTCTTGACATTGAACTGCAGAGATATTATTGCGCCATCGGCATTCCGATGTTCCAGGGCTACGGCCTTTCCGAGGCGACACCGATCATTTCTGCCAACTCATTCGATGCCTGCATCTTCGGTTCGTCCGGTCGTGTGGTGACACCGATGGAAATCAAGATTTGCGACGGCGACGGCAAGTCACTCGGATATGGCGAGAAAGGAGAAATCGTCATCAAGGGCGAGAATGTTATGGCAGGTTATTGGAAGAACCCTACGGCTACCGCTGAAACAGTCGTTGACGGATGGCTTCATACCGGCGATATGGGTTATATGAGAGACAAGACCTTCCTCTATGTGGTAGGCCGTTTCAAGTCATTGCTCATTTCTGCTGACGGCGAGAAATACAGTCCGGAAGGATTCGAGGATTCGCTTACAGACAGCTCGAAGTTCATCGACCAGGTGGTGCTCCATAACAATCAGGACCCGTATACGACGGTCATCATCGTTCCTAACAAGGAAGCGCTGAAAGAGTACGTGAAGGCCGGCAATCCTGATATCGACATCAATTCCCGTGAAGCTAAAGAGCTGATGCTGAAGAAGATTCAGGAAGAGGTGAATTCATATAGAAAAGGCGGTTCACGTGCCGGCATGTTCCCGGAGAGATGGCTTCCTGCTGCGATCATCGTAGCTGACGAGCCGTTTACCGAGCAGAACCACATGGTGAACAGCACGATGAAGATTGTCCGTGGTAAAGTGGAGAAGCACTATGCCGACCGCATTGAATATGCGCTTACGGCAGAAGGCAAGAACCTCTTGAACGAGAAAAACATTGCATCGCTGTAAGCGGTACATTGTTTTCCTTGTGCTTCGGACGGGACTTGAACCCGTACAGGCATTGCTGCCCAAGGGATTTTAAGTCCCTCGTGTCTACCAATTCCACCACCAAAGCGAATTGGGAATGCAAAGTTAGAAAAATTTGTTTAAATATAAAATCAATATGGGACTACTAGATGGAAAAGTCGCTCTTGTAACAGGAGCTGCAAGAGGAATCGGCAAGGCGATTGCCCTTAAATTCGCTTCAGAAGGTGCAGACGTGGCTTTCACTGATCTCGTTATCAATGAGGCTGCAGAAGAGACCGTAAAGGAAATCGAAGCTTTCGGCCACAAGGTGAAGGCTTATGCTTCCAATGCTGCTGATTTCGCTCAGACTCAGGAGGTTGTGGACCAGATTATGGCTGACTTCGGTCATATCGATATTCTCGTGAACAATGCAGGTATCACCAAGGACGGTCTTATGCTCAGGATGAGCGAGGCACAGTGGGATGCCGTCATCAATGTCAACCTCAAATCTGCATTCAATTTCATTCACGCATTGACCCCTATCATGGCACGCCAGAGAGGCGGAAGCATCATCAACATGTCTTCTGTAGTAGGCGTTTCCGGCAATGCCGGCCAGTGCAACTACTCCGCTTCCAAGGCCGGTCTTATCGGTCTTGCCAAGTCTATTGCCAAGGAAATGGGCCCTCGTGGCATCCGTGCGAACTGCATTGCCCCTGGCTTCATCATTTCCGATATGACCAAGGCTCTTTCAGAGGAAGTGCGTGAGCAGTGGATGAAGACGATTCCGCTCCGTCGCGGCGGTACACCGGAGGATGTTGCCAATGTCGCCCTCTTCCTCGCCAGTGACCTCTCCTCTTATGTCAGCGGACAGGTTATCCACGTTTGCGGTGCAATGAATTGCTAATCTTTGAAATACAAATAATTTCAGAAGGTCAGCCGTTTGCGGCTGGCCTTTTTTGCTCCCTAGAAATACTTCTTCTCCCTGTGGTCCAGGGCGATGAAGATGGAAAGCATGATGGTGAATGCCCAGAGGGATGAGCCGCCGTAACTCATGAACGGAAGCGGGATTCCGATGACAGGCATTATGCCGATTGTCATGCCCACATTGATGAAAAGATGCATGAACAGGCAGCCTGCCAGACAATAGCCGTAAATCCTGGTGAAACTCTCCCTGCTGTGCTCGGCGTCTTTTATAATTTGCATAATCAGAAGCACATACAGCATTATTACAATAAGGCAGCCTATGAAACCCCACTCCTCTCCCACGGTGCAGAAGATGAAATCGGTGCTCTGCTCAGGGACGAATCCGTACGTCGTCTGAGTGCCGTTCATATAACCCTTTCCGGCAAAACCTCCCGAACCGATGGCTATCATTGACTGGTTCACATTGTACCCGACACCCGCAGGGTCCTCCTTCATTCCGAGGAGCACCTCGATGCGCTTGCGCTGGTGGTCCTGCAGCACTTTGTTGAACACCACGTCAGCCGACAGCACCAGCCCCACACCGCAGAGGAAAGTCAATACTGATACCAATGAAAACACTCTGTTCTTGCTGCTCATGGCATGCCAGATTATCAGCGGCAATGCGATTCCGGAAACGCCCAGAAGAATCATGAACGGCGTGATGTTCATCAGGAACGGCCACTCTTCACCCTTGAGTTCCTGCAGCATTGTCCAGAAATGCGGAAGGAAGGCCAGCGCCGTTATGCCCACCGCGTAAATCAGCAGCCATTGCCATATCTTCCTGGAAATCAAAGCGCTGCAGAACGAAATTATGCCTATGAGAACCAAAACTGCGGTATACGGCGATGCCACCAAGGTCAGGATGAATATCAGGATTGCCAATGCTATCATTGCCAGCAGCCATCCGGAAAGCCCCTCTCGGTAAAGCATGAAAATGAAGCCGACGTAGACCAGGGCCGACCCTGTTTCCTTCTCCGCCAGGATGATGACCATCGGGAGAATGATGATGAAAGCGACGGTGAGAAAATCCTTGAACCTTGTCAGTCTGAACGTTGCACGGCTCATTACGAATGCCAGCAGCAGGGAAGTGGTGATTTTCGACACCTCGGCCGGCTGGAACCGCACAGGGCCGAAAGCGAACCATGACCGGGAGCCCTTGACTTCCACACCCAGGAAAATTACCGCGACCAAAAGTCCTATCACCATCACGTAGAAAAGTGCTGCGCCTCCTTCCCACAGGTTGGAATTGACCAGAAATATGATTGTCGCGCCCAGTCCGAAAGCCGTAAGCATCCAGATGAACTGCTTGCCGCTGTTGGCGCTGAAATCGAAAATGCCCTCGACATCGGCACCATGGACTGAAGCGTAAATGTTCGCCCAGCCGATGAATACCAGAAACAGATAAAGGATTATCAGTTTCCAGTCGTATGATTCGCCAATG
>JALFFZ010000038.1 GCA_022777585.1 Bacteroidales bacterium
TGAGAAGGGAAAAGGTCTTGTCAAGTATAACTCTAAAGACAATTACGGAAGCGTTGTCGACAACTTGAAGCAACTGGAACTCTGCGACGATGCTGCCCATGTCATTCTTGGTGGCGACTGGCGCATGCCGACAGCAAAGGAAATCAAGGAACTTAATGATAACTGTAGTTTTTCCAGGGCTACCATCAACGGAGTCAAAGGGTCTAAAGTAAAGTCGAAGAAGAAGGGGTATACAGACAGATGGATATTCTTCCCCGATACCGGTTTCAAGTCTGGCGAAGAAGTGCTCGGTTGTAAAGAGGGGTTTTATTGGACGTCCTCCTTGTATACAAGGCGTCCTGATTGCGGATTGATGATTTTTTGCAACAATTGGGATGATGACAGGAGTGACCGTTATCATGGCCTGGCAATCCGCCCGGTTTTCAAATAGTGTGACTCAATTTTAAATGACCAGTATATGAGCGTAGAAGGTGATTTATTCCGCGTCACGGTGAAGGGTTCCCGTGAGAGCATTGTCAAGATGATGAATGCGGCACTGAAGACTTTGGCCCATCTGTATCCGGACCACTATGGCGTTGATTGGGAACACTATCATAGCAAACACCCCGAGGTTGAAATCAGCGAGGATGAATGCCTTGCCTGGTTCAATGAGCAAAAGCAGCCGTGGGATCAGGAGGCGTCTTCAAGGGGTGCACTTCGCTTGCCGGCGCAACTCTTCCAAAGAGCATCAAACAAGTCAGTTTCGACGCCTTCGACGGATGCCCCTGCGAAGATGAGGTTGATTGCGAGTTTGAGGATGATGAGTATGTTCAGTGCATTTCTATGGCGGAAGGCAGAGCAAGCGCCATGGAAGATGTGGTGCGCGAATTAGAAGCGCTATTGAAGAAAATAGATTGATAATCAAATAAATAACTAAGAATTATGGATGATTCATGTGAATACAATTCTGGTCCCATAACAAGAGAGGAAGAAGAGGTCGGGTATTTCTTTGAAGAAAGTAAGGCCAATGAAATTGGGGATGAGACTCTTTATTCCTACAGTAGATGGGAGTTATTCCCTGATGGAACCTTCACTTGTAATACACAAAGGAGTTGGGAAAGTTGGGACATACCAGAGGAAGGAATATTTGAACGTTCAAGGTATGAGGAGTTAGTAAACCAAATGAAAGAGTTGAAAACAGACTGGATAGATGAACTCACATATATTCCCGATGACGAATACTTCCATGAGGGATTGGCAACGTTTTATAAATGTGGTAAATGGGGTTTTATTGACAAGAAAGGCATTGTGGTGATTCCGTGCATTTTTGATTCAGCAGGCGATTTTAGCGAAGGCTTTGCTGGGATAAAGCGCAATGAGAAATGGGGATTTGTGGACAATACCGGACGAGAGGTAATTTCGTGCATTTATGATGACGGTGGAAATTTTCACGAAGGCTTTGCTGGGGTAAAGCGCAATGAGAAATGGGGATTTGTGGACAATACAGGACGAGAGGTAATTCCGTGCATTTATGATCACGTGCGATATTTTTACGAAGGTCTAGCAGAGGTAGAGCGCAATGAGAAATGGGGATTTGTGGACAATACCGGACGAGAGGTGATTCCGTGCCAATATGTGCGCACTATGCATTTTCAAGAAGGGAAGGCTCAGGTAAATGAGAATGACACGCAGGATAGATTTTCTTTTGCGAGGTCTTGGATATATATAGACAAAACCGGTCGAAGGATTATTGAAAAGAAGACAGAGAATGATTCGGTGTCCCAAAAGATTTCCAATCCTGATGATGATCTCCCGTTCTAAGATTAATAATGAGTGAAGCAATAACCACAACAACGGTCCTCCTGGCGGGAACCAGGGAAGCGATTATCGAGATTCTCAACAGGGCTTTCCGGGTGTGCTCCGGTGGGGGCAAGATTGCCGATGATGACAGCATAGATACCATCAACGGCAAGATAAGCGCCGCCAATGAGCATATGTCAAGATATAAGACCGCATTCACCCTTATGGACTATATGGACCTCCAGAGCCGGATGGACAGCCCGTTCAAGGATTACGTCCTTTCCTATATCGACGATGAGGAACCGGACAGATCAAAGAACTACGATGCCAACCCGGTGGAAGTATCGGCCGATGGTGACGAGTGTACCCTCAGAATAGTCTCGCGCGTCCGCGAGGACCAGCGCACTTACTACCCTGAGGACTGGCATTACTGGTGCGATATGGTATCTATCACCGACGACTGTCTGATTAGTTTCAAGGTGGACCGCGAATGACTAATATGCAGAAAACTATTTTATATGAAGACATATTGTGTGAGAATGGTTTATGACTGTTATGCCGATTTTACTGTGGAGGCGGAAAACGAAGAAGAGGCGATGAAGAAGGCTGAACAGATGAAAAGGATGATTAGGAGTCGCTCCTGGAAAGAGTGGCAGGAAAGCCTTGTCGTAAATTTTCGTGAATATGAGGTCTATGAAGAATAATGATAGTAATCATCATGAGTCAGATCAAGAATTGATTAATGTTTTTGACATTGATAATATTCCAGAATCAGAATTGGGAAAAGCACATGTTGATTATGAGAAAGTGAAAGGGAATAATATGCAGAAAACAATCATAGGAACAGGCATTTTCAATCTGGATACCATCGTGGTGAGAGAGTATCCGGAATGGCCCGCGATGCGGCCGTTTGTGGATAAGGAAGTCCTGCAGGAGGTTGGCGGCACCTGCGGGAATGTAATGTGCATGCTGGCCACAATGGGCTGGAAGGCCCTGCCTGTGGCCTGTCTTGATGACTCGGCCGAGGGACTGAAGATCACGGAAGACCTTAAACGCTACGGATGCGACTGTCGCTACGTGACCAACACCCCTGAAGGCGGCACGACGATGCTTTGGTGCACACACAAGAGGACGGC
>JALFFZ010000052.1 GCA_022777585.1 Bacteroidales bacterium
TTGATTACCGGCCTCCCCGTCAGGGGGTGGCCGTTTTTTTGTCATTAATCTCAAGATGGAAAAGAAACTTCGGGCAACGCTCCGTCTCAGGAACGGAATGGAACTCAGGGGCTGGTCATTCGGATACGACAAGCCTTGCGATGGTGAGGTCGTGTTCTCCACGGCGATGGTAGGATATCCGGAAAGCCTCACTGATCCGTCCTACTCAGGACAGATTCTTTGTGTGACCTATCCTATCATCGGCAATTACGGCGTACCGGACGAGGGAACCGACGCCAATGGCATTTCACTCAATTTCGAATCGGAAAAAATCTGGGTCAGGGGACTCGTAATTTCCGAATATTCCTTCCAGTACAGCCATTGGGATGCTGTAAAGAGTCTCGACCAGTGGCTTAAGGAGCAGAAGATACCAGGTATCTACGGCATTGATACAAGGGAACTTACCAAGGTCTTGAGAGAGAACGGCTCGATGCTCGGAGTCATTGTGCCGGACGGACAGGATGCCCCATCCCCGGAGGATGTTCACGACCCGAATCTCGACAACCAGATTGACATAGTGAGCTGCAAGGAAGTAATCCGCTACGGCTCCGGAGAGAAGAAAGTCGTGCTCGTGGACTGCGGAGTCAAGCACAATATCCTTCGCTGCTTCGTGGACAGGGGAGTCGAGCTGATCAGAGTGCCTTGGGACTACGATTTCCTCAGCCTCGACTATGACGGACTCTTCATTTCCAACGGTCCCGGCAATCCTGAGTTCTGTCAGGTGACCGTTGAGCGTCTCCGCAAGGCAATGGAGGGAGACAAGCCGATTTTCGGAATCTGCATGGGCAACCAGCTGCTTTCGAGGGCTGCGGGTGCCACTACGTATAAGTTGAAATACGGACACAGGAGTCATAACCAGCCTGTCCGCATGCTCGGGACCAACAAATGCTACATCACTTCCCAGAACCACGGTTACGCTGTGGATTCCACCGCTCTCGGCCCTGACTGGGAGCCATGGTTCGTGAATATGAATGACGGGACCAATGAGGGCGTGCGCCACAAGACCAAGCCTTTCTTCTCGGTCCAGTTCCATCCGGAGGCTTCCAGCGGCCCTACCGACACGGAGTTCCTTTTCGATGAGTTCATCAGCAAGCTTTAAAACATTGACAAAATGAAAAATCCGAATATAAAGAAAGTTCTCATCCTCGGTTCCGGCGCATTGAAAATCGGACAGGCCGGAGAGTTTGACTATTCAGGCTCACAGGCCCTCAAGGCATTGAGCGAGGAGGGCATTGAGACTGTCCTCATCAACCCTAACATTGCCACGGTGCAGACATCCGAGGGCGTTGCCGACAAGATTTATTTCCTTCCGGTTACCCCTTACTTCGTGGAGAAGGTCATTGCCAAAGAGCGTCCTCAAGGCATCCTTCTCTCATTCGGAGGCCAGACGGCCCTGAACTGCGGAGTCGAACTCTATGAGAATGGCGTTCTCGAGAAATATGCCGTCGAGGTTCTCGGAACTCCTGTACAGGCCATTATGGATACCGAGGACAGGGATCTCTTCGTGAAGAAACTCGATGAAATCGGAGTAAAGACCATCAAGTCTCATCCGGCCGAGTCAATGGAGGAGGCCAAGGCTGCGGCACATTCCCTCGGCTACCCGCTGATTGTCAGGGCGGCATACGCCCTCGGCGGCCTCGGATCCGGCTTCTGCGAGAATGATGAGCAGCTTGAGGAACTCTGTACCAAGGCTTTCTCGTTCTCCCCGCAGGTTCTCGTGGAGAAATCCCTGAAGGGATGGAAGGAAATTGAGTACGAGGTGGTCAGGGACAGGTATGACAACTGCATCACGGTCTGCAACATGGAGAACTTCGACCCTCTCGGAATACATACGGGAGAGAGCATTGTCGTGGCTCCTTCGCAGACATTGTCCAACAAGGATTACTACTACCTCCGCGAACTCTCTATCCGCATTGTCCGCCATATCGGCATTGTTGGTGAATGTAATGTTCAGTATGCCTACGACCCTGATGCGATGGATTACAGGGTGATTGAGGTAAATGCCAGACTGTCAAGGTCTTCCGCTCTTGCATCCAAGGCTACCGGCTATCCGCTGGCCTTCGTTGCCGCAAAGCTCGGCCTCGGCTACGGCCTCTTTGATCTGAAGAACTCCGTTACCAAGACCACTCCTGCATTCTTCGAGCCGGCATTGGACTACATCGTCTGCAAGATTCCGCGCTGGGACCTCTCCAAGTTCCACGGCGTGTCAAGGAAGATCGGCTCCAGCATGAAGAGCGTCGGCGAGGTTATGTCGATCGGCCGCTCTTTCGAGGAGGCGATTCAGAAGGGACTCAGGATGATAGGCCAGGGCGCTCACGGATTCGTCGGCAACAAGGAACTTCAGGTGGCCGATATAGACGAGGCGCTCAAGGAGCCTACCGACAAGCGTATATTCGTGATTTCCAAGGCAATGCGAGCCGGTTACACGGTCGATCAGATTCACGCTCTCACAAAGATTGACAAATGGTTCCTTGACAAGCTCTCCAATATTGTGGAGACTTATCACGACATGCTCGGCTATGACAGTCTCGAGTCGATGCCGGAGGACCTCCTCCGACAGGCCAAGTGTCAGGGCTTCTCCGATTTCCAGATTCAGAGGGCCGTCTTCAAGGACAGGGTCAATTCTTACGAGGCACAGGATATTGTTAGGGCATACAGAAAGTCCATCGGCATTGTCCCGGTTGTCAAGCAGATAGATACTCTCGCAGCAGAGTTCCCGGCTGCAACCAACTACCTTTACCTCACTTACAACGGCACTTACAATGATATCAAGTTCGAGAATGACGGCAAGTCAGTCGTGGTCCTCGGCTCTGGAGCCTACCGTATCGGAAGCTCGGTGGAGTTCGACTGGTGCTCTGTGAACTGCATCGAGACCATCCGCAGGGAGGGCTACAGGGGAGTGCTCATCAACTATAACCCGGAGACCGTCTCCACTGACTACGATATGTGCGACAGGCTCTATTTTGATGAGCTGACATTCGAGAGGGTTATGGACATCATCGAGATGGAGAATCCTCACGGAACAGTCGTTTCCGTAGGTGGTCAGATACCTAACAACCTGGCTCTCAGGCTTGCGCGCGCCAAGGTTCCTATTCTCGGCACCAAGGCCCAGGACATTGACAAGGCAGAAGACAGGAACAAGTTCTCCAGCATCGTGGACTCCCTCGGCGTAGATCAGCCGGAGTGGAGCGAGCTTACCACAATGGATGACGTGGACAAGTTCATCGAAAAGGTGGGATTCCCTGTGCTGGTGCGTCCTTCCTACGTGCTTTCAGGCGCGGCGATGAACGTATGCTATGATTCGGAGCAGCTCCGCCATTTCCTTTCGCTTGCCTCGGACGTCTCCAAGGAGCATCCTGTGGTTATCAGCAAGTTCATGGACAGGTGCAAGGAAATCGAGTTCGATGCTGTAGCCGACTGCGGTGAGGTGCTCGCCTACGCCATCTCGGAGCATATTGAATATGCGGGAGTGCATTCCGGAGACGCCACGATTCAGTTCCCTCCGCAGAAGCTGTATGTGGAGACCGTGAGGAGAATCAAGAAGATTGCCCGCCAGATTGCCGGTGCTCTCCAGATTTCGGGACCTTTCAATATCCAGTTCCTTGCAAAGGAGAACCAGATCAAGGTAATCGAGTGCAACCTGAGGGCGTCACGAAGCTTCCCGTTTGTTTCCAAAGTATTGAAAATAAACTTTATAGAGCTTGCTACCAAGGTGATGCTCGAGAAGCATCCGGCAGCTCCGCAGAAGAGTGCCTTCGACCTGGATTACGTGGGCGTGAAGTCCTCACAGTTCTCGTTCGCTCGTCTTGAGGAGGCTGACCCTATGCTCGGTGTTGACATGTCCTCTACCGGCGAGGTGGGATGCCTCGGAGACAATCTCGACGAAGCCCTGCTCAAGTCTGTCCTATCTGTCGGCAACACAATCCCGGCGAAGAGAATCCTGCTCTCTACCGGAGACCCTCTCCAGAAGGCGGACATGCTCCGGGCCTGCCGTATTCTCGGAGACAACGGATATGAGCTCTATGCCACTGGCGGTACATACAAATACCTGATTGAGAACAGCATTCCTTGTACCCGTGTACTCTGGCCGTCAGAGCGCAACGACCCTAACTTCGAGGGCAGGTTCAAGACTGCCCTGGATATGATAAGGGACAAGGAAGTGGATATGGTGATCAACATACCAAAGAATTTCACTTCGCAGGAACTTTCCAACGGCTACATCATCCGCCGTGCCGCCATTGATTTCAATGTACCGCTCTTCACGAACGCCCGTCTCGCAGTCGCCTTCATCCGCGCATTCTGCTCGATGAGTCTCGACGACATCCAGATCAAGGCCTGGGATGAGTATTAGAATTATCAATAGACAAGACAATAATGGACAAGAACAGTTACGCATTGGGAATGAGCATTGCCCACAACATGCTCCAGTCAGGTGTCAGGGAAATTTCCTTCGACGATTTCACTGCAGGCCTCAAGGCTGCATTGACAGGTGCCGAGCCTGCAATATCATACGAGGAGGCAGGTGCACTTCTGGATGAATTCTTCGGGAAGATTCAGGAGGAGCAGGCTGCCCGTCAGGCAGAGATTGGCGAGTTAATGAAGAAGGATGGCGAAACCTTCCTGGCCGCCAACGCGAAGAAGGAGGGTGTGACCGTGCTTCCGAGCGGTCTCCAGTACAAGGTTCTGAAATCAGGCGAAGGCAGGAAGCCTGGCCGTACTGACAAGGTCAAGTGCCACTATGAGGGAACTTTTCCGAACGGACAGAAATTCGACAGTTCGTACGATCGCGATGAACCTGCGGTATTCGGTGTGAACCAGGTGATTGCAGGATGGACAGAGGCCCTTCAGCTGATGTCTGAAGGCTCTGCCTGGGAACTTTACATCCCTTACAACCTGGCTTACGGAGAGGCTGGGGCCCCTGGTGCCATCCCTCCTTATTCCGCTCTTGTGTTCAAGGTTGAACTTATTGAAGTATTGTAGGAAGTCCGCTTATTTTACTATATTTGCAGGAACGGGATTTTTTATCCCGAAGTAGTACCACTTGAATTATGACACTTGATATGAGAAAATTCATTGTTTCAGCGGCAGCTGTTCTTGTTGCCCTTTCGATGTCCGCACAGGACTATGTTTCCAACAGACCGGCTCCGGAGAACCGTCTTTTTGAGTCACAGGCTGTTGAGAATGAGATAGTCAAGGTTACGGAACTTCTCCAGAACAAGAAGCTTGCCTGGATGTTTGCAAACTGCTTCCCTAACACTCTCGACACTACCGTTCATTTCGGAAAGGACGAAGACGGGAACTGGAGGACATTCGTTTATACCGGCGACATCCACGCGATGTGGCTCAGGGATTCCGGAGCGCAGGTATGGCCTTATGTCAGGTTTGCCAAGGATGACGAGAACCTCCGCAACCTCCTTGCCGGGGTCATCAACTGCCAGTTCTCACTCATATGCCACGACCCTTATGCCAATGCTTACAATGACGGTCCTACCGGCAGCGAGTGGGAGTCGGATTTCACGGAGATGAATCCTTACATCCACGAGCGCAAGTGGGAGATTGACTCCCAGTGCTATCCGATCCGTCTGGCTTACGAGTATTGGAAGACAACTGGAGACTCTACCGTTTTCGGATCGAAGTGGGTAGAGGCTGCCGGCAAGATTCTCAAGACTTTCAAGGAGCAGCAGAGGAAGCGCAAGCTCGGCCCGTATAGTTTCCGCCGTACGACTGACCGGCAGCTTGACACCAAGTGCTGCGACGGATACGGAAATCCTGTAAATCCTGTGGGACTCATTGTATCCTCATTCCGCCCTTCGGACGATGCTACTACATTTGACTTCCTCGTTCCTTCCAACTTCTTCGCAGTCAGCGCTTTGAGAAAGGCTGCAGAGATTCTTGAGACTGTGAACATGGAGAAGAAGATGGCGAAGGAATGCCGTGCGCTCGCCGATGAAGTTGAGGATGCCCTCAAGAAACATGCTGTTTTCAATCACCCGAAATTCGGCAAGATTTACGCTTTCGAGGTGGACGGATTCGGCAATAAGTATTTTATGGATGATGCCAACGTACCAAGCCTTCTTGCAATGCCATATCTCGGAACGGTTCCCTACGATGATCCAATCTGGAAGAATACCAGGGAGTTCGTTCTCAGCAAGTACAATCCATATTTCTTCAAGGGCAAGGCTGCCGAGGGTATCGGTGGACCTCATATCGGCTACGATATGATCTGGCCTATGAGCATCATTATGAGGGCCATGACCTCCAACGATGACAAGGAAATCAAATGGTGTGTCGAGACATTGGTCAATACTGATGCCGGTACCGGTTTCATGCACGAGTCTTTCCACAAGGATGATCCTTCCAAGTTTACAAGGAAGTGGTTCGCATGGGCCAATACTCTCTTCGGAGAGATGATTCTCCACCTGATTGACGAGGGTAAGCTTGAACTTCTCAACTCGATCAAGACAAAGTAATCCTATATGGCGATGGAAATATTCGCCCTGGTGGCGGGCGTACTTTTCCTTCTGTGTGAAATACGACAGAACAATTTGATGTGGCTCCTGCAGGCAATCTCGGGAGTCGCATCTGTTATTGTTTTCTGCAATCAGGGTCTCTATGCATCGATGGGGCTGAATGTGTACTATGTGCTCGTGGCAGTGTTCGGCTATATTTCCTGGAAGAAGGACGAGGTCAGAAGTGGGGGAGAGAGCATTCATCTCCGCCGTCTTACCCTGCCCGTAGTGCTGTGGAGCGTCATTGCACTGGCTGCGGGGACTGCTGCTTTCATTTGGATTCTCAGGCTTCTGGGTGACTCGATGTCAGGGATGGACGCATTCGTTACCGTGCTCAGTGTCATTGCCACCTGGTGGCTGGCCCGTTCCTACAAGGAGCAGTGGCTGCTCTGGATCCTTGCCGACATCTTCTATGCGGTGATGTGCGCCATGCAGGGAATATGGTGGATGACAGCACTTTACGTGTTCTATACTGTCTCGGCCGTGTACGGCTTCCTGCATTGGAAGGCCGAGGGCGGCTATGTTGGATAATCACATTTCCGCGATAACCTCAATGACAAAGAGCAATGTCCCTGCAAGGAACTCCACAGCCCTGAGAAGAAAGCCCGGGCAGGCTCCAAGGCATGCGAGGATGACAGCCGGGACCGCCAATGTCATCAGCATTGAGGTGACTGGCAATGACAATAGATTGGTAATCAGGAAGTTCATCGGGAATGTACGGAAATGATACCAGGCTGCCGGCGCTGTGAATACCTGACAGGATGTTGCCAATGCCGCAGCATCCCAGATTTTCTTCATTATTGAAAATCTGCCATCTGCCGTGAACCAGGATTTCAGGACCGGGAATAGGAAGATTATTCCTCCCATTGCGAGGTAGGACAACTGGAATCCCGGTGACGTTATGTTGCCGGGATTTATTGCAAGCTGGAGGGTCAGGGCTGCGCAGAGCACTCTTTCCGGGCGGCTTTCCCTGTGGAGGAGATGTGCAGATTCATTCAGAAGGATGAAAAGGAAGGCCCGGACAAGGGAAGGAGATGCTCCGGTTGCCAATGTGTACAGACCTGATATTGAGATTATTGCAATGCTGCGGACTATTATTGCAGCTGGTGTGTTGCCGAGAACTGTAAGCAATCTTCTGATGAAGATGTAGATAATGCCGAGATGCAGGCCGGAAAGTGCCAGGATGTGGGAGGCTCCACCGGCCCTGAAATTCCGGACAATGTCACTGGCAAGGTCACTCTTGTACCCAGTCAGAAGTGCCTTCAGCAGAGGTGCTGTTCTCTCGTCCCGGAAGGGGAGCGAGTCGATGACATTTTTCAGGTTCAGAACCCAGTCCCTGGCCTTCATTTCCAGCATTCCGGGCATCTCAGGCATTCCGGCCGATGAGATTCCGGAAGTTGTGGATATGAATATTCCGCTGAGGAAGAAAATCAGGCCGGCGAGCCACCATGAGCGGTATTCTTTTTTATGCAGAATCAGTATTGCCGCAAGGCAGGATAAAAGCGAAATCTCTCCGGAGGCATAGCAGATGTGGAGGTGGTGGATATTATTGATTATGAACATGCCGGCGGCCACTCCGACCGCGAATGTCAAGGAAATCCCTCCAATATCTTTCGCCCCTTCCATATTCCGATATTTTTGCTAAAGTAGTGATTTATTTCTAACTTTGCGTCACTTTTTGCGACAATTTCTAATTTTCACAATAATGATAATATTAGTCATAAACTGCGGAAGCTCTTCAATCAAGTATCAGCTGCTTGACATGAAGAATGACGACGTGTATGATGTCCTCGCGAAGGGCCTCGTGGAGAAAATCGGTCTTGAGACCGGATGCCTCCAGCATACCGCCACAGGGAAGGATAAA
>JALFFZ010000008.1 GCA_022777585.1 Bacteroidales bacterium
TCTGCCACACCGACGGTGATTTCGCCGTTGATGATTCCGCAGAACCCCTTTTTTGAAAGGCCCCACGCTTTCGGCTCGCCGGCAAGCACAAATGCTCCGTTTATCTTGCCGTTGTCGGCACGTATGTCGGCAGCCTGCGTAGTGAATATTACATTTTTGTCATTCAGGTCAGGAGTGCCGATGAAAAGGCGTGGTCTGGCATTGTGAGGAATATATATATCCAGATGTATATCGTTCACCGTCATTTCGAGGTGCTCGGTATATGCCGTCGTCGAGTCGCTGTAGTCGCCAAGTTTCTCGAGAGGCGGGACGGCCTCGCCCACAGCGGCAGCGTCTCCGAGTTCTGTTTCGTAGAAATCAGGCGCGATTCCGTTGCGCCGGGAAACTGACAGGCAGACAACAGCGAATATGACACCCGTGATCAGCAGGAGGATTGCGACGGCATAGTACCACCTGAAGCCTCTCCTCTTCGGATTCTCCTCAGAAGGCTTGCCGAGCACTCTCAGCTCATCATCCCGGATATTATCGTCAAGTCTAATCATTTTTTGTCCTTTCGATTGATTCAATATATGCCTTGAGCTTTGCCAGCACCTCTTTCGATGCCGACAACTCGTGGAAACTGCCGTGGAAGTCGCTCAGGATGAGCAACTGCTTCGCAACATCCACCAAGTAAATATATTCAGTATTGATAATAAGGCTGCGTCCCAGACGAAGGAATATCATACCATCATCGCCAAGCTGGTCATTGATGACGTCCTCGATCTGGCCAAGCTGGAATGTGACAATACGCGAGCGGCCGTCGGAAGTCACCAAATTGGAATAGTTCCCATCCGATGAGACATACATCAGACAGTCTGCCGGCACACGTACCAGTTCCGTTCCCTTTGATATGATAATCCGTTTGGCCATTATGCTTCGGAGACAAATTTAGCAATATATTCTTACCGCATGAAACAACTCCGGGGCAATGTACGAAATGAGCGGATAATGTATGAAATTCCGATCCGTACCGCACTCCGTACACTCCAGGCAATACTCCATACACAGTGTCCACAATTACTTGATTCAAAGGAATTTATATTGGAAATTTGCGAGAGAAAAACAATCAGATATCACCATAATCATGAAGACAATCTACAAAATCGGCATCGCCGTTTCAGCCTGGGTTTTCATCGGGCTCGTCACCATTCCTCCTATCGTTACAAGCTGCTCTTCCGACAATGACAAGATCGTAGAGAGTGCTACCGAATCCGGCCTTCTTCTCGGAGACGATTTGGTTGCAATCAAAAGCTCTGACGGCAAAGTATCAATCAAGAATACGGCAACAGGCAAGGTTACCATCAAGGACATCAAACTCGACTGGACCACATCATCACCTAACGATTCGCTCTCGGTATACTGCACAGAAGGCAAGCGCGGATACTATAATGCATATACGGGCGAGATTGCCATACCGGCCCAGTACCGTCGTGCATGGGTATTCTCAGAAGGCCTCGCTGCTGTCCAAAAGAATGGAATGATTGGCTTCGTTGACCATAAAGGACGCACCGTCATTGACTTCAAATTCCCATATCATGGAAACCCTCTCAGTGAGTTCACCTTTAAGCATGGCCACTGTGTCGCTGCCGACACCACCGGCAAGTGCGGCGTTATCAACAAGCAAGGCAATTGGATCATCAAACCGGAATATGACAATGTGAGCGCCTACGAGGAATACGCCATCGTCTCAAAAGCCGGTGTGCGTATGCAGGTGGGTTATGACGGAAAAGTTCTCAATTCCTTTGTTCTCGACGATATCGACCGCCTGACTTATACGGTTCAGGAACGCTACGAAAATCGTGAGGGCGAAATCGAGTACCTCGACAAGGAAATCGACACGGGGCTCTTCTCCTACCGTGTGGGCGGCCGCTGCGGACTGATGGATGCCAACTGCCATCGCCTGACTGAGCCTCTCTACAAGTCAATCACAGCCGTGGACAAGAATATGTTCAGAGCGACACTCATAGATTACTATTCGGAAGTGATCCTCAATGCCAAAGGGGAGGTAATGAAGTAATATGTTCAAACGGATTCTGACAATTCTACTTGTGTACGTCCCTGCAGGATTTGTGGTGACCAGTGTTCTTCTGGTCACCCTCCTGAAGTGGGTGCCGGTCACAATAACCCCTCTTATGGTCAGACGCAGCATCGAGAGCATCGGAAAGCCTCACCACACATTTCAACGGAAATGGGTTCCGCTCGAGAGTATCTCCGACAATATGATACGTGCTGTCATTGCAGCCGAAGACCAGAAGTTCCTATGCCACGACGGATTCGACTTTGAGGAACTTGGCAGGATGAAACAGGAGCACATTTCTGACGGTTCTCCGCTGCGTGGCTGCAGTACCATCAGTCAGCAGACTGCCAAGAACTGCTTCACCTTCTGCACCAGCAGCTGGCTCCGCAAGGGCATCGAGGCCTATTACACCGTCCTGATAGAGTGGATATGGGGCAAGGACCGTATTATGGAAGTGTACCTCAACGTTGCCGAATTCGGCCGGCAAATCTACGGCATAGAGGCAGCAGCGCAGCACTATTACTCCATCCGCGCAGAGGATCTGACACTTGCAGACGCTACTTCCCTTGCCTGCTGTCTTCCCAACCCGCTTCACCGCGACCCGGATTGGGTCAACTGCCATCTCGCATCAAGACGGAGCGAAATAGCCGCTTACTCAATGATTTATGCCAGATAAGTCAGAGTCCGAGTCGGATAAGTGATCTGTCTGACTCTGTCTTCTGGACTGCCTTCTGCTTGAAGGAATTGAAGTTATATGAAAGTCCAAACCAGAGCATACGGCTCTTGTTGCGGCTGATATTAGTAAGGTCAAAGATGTTATTGTGCGATGAAACCTCCCATTTTGCTGTCTTGAAAACGTCAGTCAGAAGGATCGATACTGTCATCGCACCTTTCAGGAACCTTTGCTTGAAGCCGACATTCATCTGATGGGTGAGGGAAGTGGTCAGCTGCGGGAAATATTGTGGGGTAGAGACAAAGTATTGACACTGGATATCTCCACCTTTCCATGGAAGAAAATCAAAGAGCACATTGCTGTTGTTTGTCACACCTTTGTTGGATATCTCTGCTCCTTCATACTCACC
The DNA here is from genome assembly GCA_022777585.1 of Bacteroidales bacterium. Taxonomy (GTDB): domain Bacteria; phylum Bacteroidota; class Bacteroidia; order Bacteroidales; family UBA932; genus Cryptobacteroides. The sequence continues at coordinate 3,139 of JALFFZ010000008.1, forward strand.
TGACGTAAACACATAATATGTATTAGAGGCAAGCGATACATTCATCCATTTCACTGGATTGACGCGAAGAGTGAAATCTACACCTGATTTGAGGTCGGAAGCAGCATTCACATACGTCGTGATCAGCCTTTGCGAATCGATAACCGTGATTTGCGAGATGTAGTCGGAGGTATGATTCACATATCCATTGAGGAATAGCTTGAATGATCCGCGGCTGAAACTATATCCCAAGTCAAGCTTGGTTGCTTTCTCAGCTTGCAGATGCATGTTTCCTTTCTCATATGTTGTCGCGTCAACCATGCTCATATATGGATTGAGCTGCGGATATGTCGGACGTCCTATACGACGGGAAACAGCAAGGGAAAGTTCATGTCCGTCAGCGACGTCATATATTCCGGAAAGGCTTGGAGCGAGGAAAAAAGTGTAGTCTGTCTGCGAGATATTATCGTGTCGGCTGTCCAATGTAACACGGCTCATCTCTCCGCGAAGACCTGCCTTATACGTGAATTTCTTTCCGATACGCGAAGCGAACATTGCATAAAGTGCAGGAACCATCTCCGTGTGTATCAAATCGTTGCTCAATGCTTCAGAATATTCCCAGGCTCCATTGCTTAAATTATAGAACTCATGGTAAATATTGTTCCTTCTATAGGTAAGCTTCGCTCCTGCAGAAAGGGTTCCGGATTTGAATTTATGTTTATAGTCCGCCTGTAATGCGGAAATGAAAGGACTTCCCCCGGAGTTGGAATAGTTGGTCTTTTCACCGTCCACGAAATAATATGACGGTCTGTGTCCCCATATCTTGGACACAGAACCTTTGACGGAAATATCGGACACATCCGGTCTGATCACATGTGTATAGCTAATCGAACCTTCAATATTTTCACGGTTCCATGTTACGTCATTATGTCTTGCCTCGTCAGTAGCGACAGAATTGGCGGTGAATGTATTATGGAGATCCTGCCTGATGTTTATGCGAGGGAGGATACATTTGGCGTCGACGCTGAGCCGGTTACGCTGATCGATTCGGAAATCCGCTCCCAGAGTGATGTTGTTGTTATAGGTATACCTTGTCGCTTCCATCTGCTGAAGCACATTGTAAGCGCTTGCCTTTATGTTTCGCTGAAGGCTGGTGTTCACCACATCATCTTCATATTTCGTATTGTAACTGAATCTGTATGAAGCTTTTGACTTGTTATAAGCAAAGGCTGCATTTGCAGTGACGAAATGATTGAAACCGTAATTTGCAGCGACAATTCCACTGAATCCCTGAGCTGAAGTCTTCTTGGAAATGATATTGATGATTCCGCCGGTACCTGAGGCATCATGTGAAGCATCCGGATTCGTTATGACCTCGATGCTTTTGATGTTGCCGGCAGGTATGGTAGAAAGGTCACTTGCAGTTGTAGGCACTCCATCCATAAGGACAAGTATATTTGAGTTGCCTCGGATCAATATTTCGTTGTCGGCAACGCTTACAGAAGAAGCTGAACGGAGAATGTCGATTGCTGTTCCTTTGCCTGAAGAGATATTTGACGAAGCGTTGATGGTGGTATGTTCGACAGTTGACTTCTGAACAACCTCCTTCGCAGAGACCGTTGCTCCTTCAAGAGAAATGGCTTCCTCCTTCAGAACAATCGCACCCACATTCAGCTGGGATTTATCGGAAACGAACTCTTGAGAAACCTTGCTGTAACCGATGAATTCAACCACTAGCTGACAAGAATCTGCGCCTTGAGCAAGCTTGAGCGAAAATTTTCCTTCATGATCTGTGATGGTTCCGGTCAATGGAGAATTATCCTTATAGACGGCAACGGATGCATATGCTACTGGGGAGCTCATTCCGTCGATTACTCGTCCGGAAACTGTACAACTCGCTTGTTGTGCATAGGCCTGTACCGGGATAATCAGCAGCGCAATAAATATAATCCGTATGTATTTAATCATCTTGTAATAATTCAAGTTTCGCAAGTGCTTGATTTTTAAATGATTTCATCGGCTATTGAATTTACCATGACAGTTCTTGTACTTCAGTCCGCTTCCACGCCGTCCCGCACACTCCCCAGCCAATTACCTTCGCAGCGTTGCTGGATATCTTTACTTTAAGGCTCTTTCTATTATGGCCTAAGACACGCCAGCGGAATTACATGGACGCCATCGGGACGTGTGTAGGCTCTTGTCCCTCCGGTCAGGACAATCTTCAAATCCGGCTCACGCAGAGGGACTTGCTTCTCGGCTTTGTTTGCTTCCTGAACCAGCCTGTGAATCTCGCACAGGTGTGCTGCACCTTCTTCGATTTCTTTACTTCCCAATTTACATTCAATCAGAGCATACCGCTCGTCTTCCAAATGCAGAACCAAATCAGCTTCAAGCCCATATCTATCCCGATAGTAGGATACGTGGCTGTTGAAATCTGCTGTATATGCTTTCAAGTCCCTGACACACATCTGCTCAAATATAAAGCCGAATGTTTTTAGTTGTGTCTCCAGAGCGGCCGCGTTGATGCTCATAGACGCTACAGCAA
>JALFFZ010000022.1 GCA_022777585.1 Bacteroidales bacterium
CGGAAAAGTTTGGAGGGAAAGAAAAAAGTCGTACCTTTGCAATCCCGTTTGAAACGAGGGTCGCTGCGGCAGGAGAGCCGGGGGATAGAAAAGCCAAAAAAACTTCAAAAAAGTTTTGCGGAATCAAAAAAAGTTTCTACCTTTGCAACCCCGATTGAGAAAGGGGTCTGGAAAAGCGGGCCGGAAGGCTCCAAGTACAGAAAGAGATCATTGAAAAGACTGAAGGAAAGTACAAGGAAGCAAGTACCAAAACAAAATGAACGAGAGCGTCAGTTTCTTAGAGAAACGAATCGTCAGGTCAAGCTGAGAAATATAAGAATATACAAAGAAGAGTTTGATCCTGGCTCAGGATGAACGCTAGCGGCAGGCTTAACACATGCAAGTCGAGGGGCAGCGCGGGGTAGCAATACTCTGGCGGCGACCGGCGGAAGGGTGCGTAACGCGTGAGCAACTTGCCCGTCACAGGGGGATAACCGGTGGAAACGCCGACTAACACCCCGTAACACATCGCGCCGCATGGCGGGATGTTGAAAACTCCGGTGGTGACGGATAGGCTCGCGTGCCATTAGCTAGTCGGCGGGGCAACGGCCCACCGAGGCGACGATGGCTAGGGGTTCTGAGAGGAAGGCCCCCCACACTGGGACTGAGACACGGCCCAGACTCCTACGGGAGGCAGCAGTGAGGAATATTGGACAATGGAGGCAACTCTGATCCAGCCATGCCGCGTGAAGGACTAAGGCCCTATGGGCTGTAAACTTCTTTAGACGCAGAGCAATAAGGGCCACGCGTGGTCCGATGAGAGTATGCGTAGAATAAGCATCGGCTAACTCCGTGCCAGCAGCCGCGGTAATACGGGGGATGCGAGCGTTATCCGGATTCATTGGGTTTAAAGGGTGCGTAGGCGGCTTCGCAAGTCAGCGGTGAAAGGCCCGGGCTCAACCCGGAAAGTGCCGTTGATACTGTGAGGCTGGAATGCGGATGCTGTGGGAGGAATGAGTGGTGTAGCGGTGAAATGCATAGATATCACTCAGAACACCGATTGCGAAGGCATCTCACAAATCCGCTATTGACGCTGAGGCACGAAAGCGTGGGGATCGAACAGGATTAGATACCCTGGTAGTCCACGCAGTAAACGATGATGACTAACCGCCGGGTTTTAGGATTCGGTGGCCAAGCGAAAGCGATAAGTCATCCACCTGGGGAGTACGACCGCAAGGTTGAAACTCAAAGGAATTGACGGGGGCCCGCACAAGCGGAGGAACATGTGGTTTAATTCGATGATACGCGAGGAACCTTACCCAGGCTCGAACGGCAGGGGAATCGGCCAGAGATGGCCGAGTCTTCGGACTCCTGTCGAGGTGCTGCATGGTTGTCGTCAGCTCGTGCCGTGAGGTGTCGGCTTAAGTGCCATAACGAGCGCAACCCTTGCCGCCAGTTGCCAGCAGGTCAAGCTGGGGACTCTGGCGGGACTGCCACCGCAAGGTGCGAGGAAGGGGGGGATGACGTCAAATCAGCACGGCCCTTACGTCTGGGGCGACACACGTGTTACAATGGCGGCTACAGAGGGAAGCTGCCCCGCGAGGGGTGGCGGATCCGGAAAAGGCCGTCTCAGTTCGGACTGGAGTCTGCAACCCGACTCCACGAAGCTGGATTCGCTAGTAATCGCGCATCAGCCATGGCGCGGTGAATACGTTCCCGGGCCTTGTACACACCGCCCGTCAAGCCATGAAAGCCGTGGGCGCCTGAAGCACGTGACCGCGAGGAGCGTACTAGGGCGAAACCGGTAATTGGGGCTAAGTCGTAACAAGGTAGCCGTACCGGAAGGTGTGGCTGGAACACCTCCTTTTTGGAGCGCGATTTGACGATGACGCTCGGAGTTTACAAGGTATGACCTTGTACTAAGTCTTTCATTATTATATAGTCCTGTAGCTCAGTTGGTTAGAGCACCACACTGATAATGTGGGGGTCAGCAGTTCAAGTCTGCTCAGGACTACATGTCCGGGGGTATAGCTCAGTTGGCTAGAGCATCTGCTTTGCAAGCAGAGGGTCGTCGGTTCGACTCCGTCTACCTCCACAAAAGAGCGGCAAGGAATTCAACCTTGCCGCTCTTTTTTTATAGTTTACTTCCCTATTGTCACTTACCACCCCTGCCAGACCTCTCAAATTCAAACCTGTGTCCGCTTTCGAAATTGCGTCTGGAATAATATGTGACAGAAGGCGTACCAAGGTCCATTATCATTGTCCATGCCGTACCCAGGAATTTTCCATCCACAGGCGCCTGAGAAACCGATGACATTGCGTCGGTAAGCTGTTTCTCATTCATTGTCCCATCCGTTTCTTCCAGGTATCTGAGCATATTGTCATATCTGCAGTCCCCCTCGATCAGTCCCACATTGCGCTTCGCCTGACAGAGATAATGGTTTGCAACAGCATTGGATTCTACCACAATCATTTGATTGTCAACGTATTCGACCACTACGCTCCTGCCTGATGCGTCTGAAATCGCATAATGGTGAGCCGCTCCTATGTCGGAATGCATATCTATTCCGCGCAGCAGTTCCAATGCCTCATCCACGTTCGCCGCATTTTTCAGGATGTAGCAGATAGCCGTCGTCGTAGTCAATGCCGGCTTGCCGTTCTCCTGATGCGTCTGAACATCGTCACCTGCCATCAGATCTGCCATTGCGAGACCCTTCTCATTGACTCCGTCAAGGGCGAAAAACAGGACTGAAAGTGCCATATACCGGTTCTGCATTCCTTCCGGCACCCAACCTTTCCCGAAACCGAGAAAATCAAGATTGAAAGTGGTATAAGTTTCATAGCCGTTCTCAGGGACGGTGTGGAGGACCATTCCCGTTGCTGAAGAGAAATCGAAATTCCGCCCCATCATTGTGCCGCCATCAGGAGTACGCACCGTCAGAGCGGAGCATCCGTATTCAGCGGGGCCAGGCTGCGGCGATTGCGGCTGGCTCTGAAGGCCCTGGAAAATAAAGCCCATCACATAATTGCTCATTTCTCCAGCGCTGCGGGCTCCGCCTCTTTCCACAAGGCCTGCAAATCCGTCTTCTCCCCTGTATTCCATATAATACAGGCCGTCCTCCAGTTTCAGTACGGACATTGCTCCTTCCTGGATTGGACCGGCCTGAGCCAGGGCGATGGCTTCACCGAGAATTGCAATGGCGAAGCCCAAAAGTAGTTTTCTGCATTTCATGACATTATCATTTCCCGGCCGAAAGATATTCTTTCAGCGATTCAACATATTTGCCAAAGGCCTCCAGGCCTTTTTCAGTAATTCTGCATACCGTACGCGGCATCTTTCCCCTAAAGCCCTTTTCCACTGCAATGTAGCCGGCATTCATCAGTTTGTCAATCTGCACGCTGAGGTTGCCTGAAGTGGAGCCGGTCTGTTTCTTCAAATATGTGAAGTCTGCTTCGTCCACCCCGGCAAGAATCGACATCACCGCCAGCCGGAGCTCGGAATGCAGGAGCGGGTCAAGTTTCGGGAACATAGGCTATCTGTACTGATGTTTGACAATCAGACCGGTAGCTGCGAGAACGACGCCTGCGAATGTGAAAATCAGCATCTGCTCCTCGACCGGTCCAATGAAATGATAGATTGCCAGTCCCCCGATACCCGTTATCCAGCCTGCGATTTTGATGCTCAGGTTCTTCAGCACAAAGCCGCTGACAGTTTCCGCCAGGCCGAAGAGGACGATGATGAGAGCCGTGAGATTCGCCAGGAGAGTCAGGCTGGCAATGCCGTTCTTTCCAGGCAATGCGGCCAGGACACTGAACGCCGCGGCCGAGCAGGCAATGATGAAAAAGCTCTTCCAGATATCGCCGTTGGTCCGGCTTATGAAGTTCTCGGCATGCTGACCGCTCTCCCGGCTTTTCAGCCATGCGGAAAGGGGATAGCCCGCCAGAGGCATCGCAAACCAGAGGTTGTTCCATGCCGATTTGCCGCTCGTTTTCCAGAGAATGAAAATGAGAACGGAAAATGCTGTGAGCAGCAGTCCCCAGACAATGAAATATTTGCCTGTGCTGCGGACAATTTCCCTGCGGCTGCCGTCCAATGTCTCGGCAATGATCTTCAGGCTCTCCTGAGCCGTCATTTCCTTGTGGTTTTCCATATTCCGTGATGATGATTCAATCCTTGTTCCGGCCATTTGAATTTGTGCTTCGCAAATATAAACAAGTTTATAACATAAACCAAAATTATTCGCAATTTCCGCCTTGAGGGAGAATGACAAAGCCTCGTGTTTCTGTGCGAAAATGGAATAAAAAAAGAGACCGTGCAATGCACGATCTCCATGGAGGGTGAACGGTGGGGCTCGAACCCACGACAACCAGAACCACAATCTGGCGCTCTACCAACTGAACTACGCTCACCGTGTTTAGGATTGCAAAGTTAATCATTATTTCGATAATTCCAAATTTTTTTGAAGTTCTTCTTCTCTCCGGAACATTATTTTTCAAGAATCATTATATTTGCGTGGGTATTTCGCAGCAAAAGGCCCGTTGCGGGAACATCTGCTTCCCGGGACAATGGATTGAATGCAGAATTTGCAACATAAAACGACAGTATGGCAAAAGAAATCAAATTTTCTCTGGTTTACAGGGATATGTGGCAGTCTTCGGGAAAATATGTCCCGAGGGTTGACCAGCTTGAAGAAGTGGCTCCGGCCATCATTGACATGGGATGCTTCGACAGGGTCGAGACCAATGGAGGAGCATTCGAACAGGTGAATCTCCTCTTCGGAGAGAATCCGAACGTCGCCGTCCGCAGATGGACAGCGCCGTTCCACAAGGCCGGCATCCAGACCCATATGCTTGAAAGGGGTCTCAACGCATTGAGAATGAATCCTGTCCCTGCGGATGTCAGGGAATTGATGTTCAAGGTAAAGAAGGCCCAGGGTACCGACATTGCCCGCTCATTCTGCGGATTGAACGACCACCGGAACCTCAGGCTTTCAGTGGAATATGCGAAGAAGGCCGGAATGATATCCCAGGTCGCATTGTCCATCACCCATTCGCCCGTGCATACGGTGGAATATTATATGGGCATAGTTGACAAGGTTGTGGAATACGGCTGCGACGAAATCTGTCTGAAGGATATGGCAGGCATCGGTCGTCCTACATTCCTTGCACAGCTGACGGGTGAAATCAAGAAGAAATATCCTCACATAATTGTCCAGTATCACGGACACGCCGGCCCTGGATTCTCTCCGGCATCGATGCTGGAAGTGGCACGCGCCGGAGCAGATTACCTCGACGTTGCGGTGGAGCCTCTTTCCTGGGGCAAGGTTCATCCAGACGTGATTACCATCAGGGAAATGCTCAAGGCAGACGGCTTCATTGTCAAGGATCTGAACATGGACGCCTATATGGAAGTCAGGAGGCTCACCCAGAAATTCATTGACGATTTCCTCGGATACTGGATTGTACCTTCCAACCATCTCATGTCCTCGCTTCTCGTGGGCTGCGGTCTTCCGGGCGGAATGATGGGCTCGATGATGGCCGACCTCAAGGGCTTCCAGGGCGCGATCAATGCCGGCCAGAGGGCTCACGGCAGACCTGAACTCAGCCTGGACACATTGATGGTCAAGCTCTTCGATGAAGTTCAGTATGTATGGCCGAGACTCGGTTATCCACCACTCGTGACCCCGTTCAGCCAGTATGTAAAGAATACCTCATTGATGAACCTGATGAACGTCCTGAACGGAAAGCCGAGATGGACCACCATCGACAAGGATACCTGGAACATGATTCTGGGCCGTATGGGAACATTGCCTGGCGAACTTGCTCCTGAAATCAGGGAACTTGCCAAGTCCAAGGGCATGGAATTCTACACTGGCAACCCTCAGGACGAGTTCCCGGACGAGCTGCCTAAGTTCCGCGAGATGATGAAGGAAGAAGGCTGGGACGAGGGTCAGGACCAGGAAGAGCTCTTCGAGTTTGCAATGCACGAGCGCCAGTACCGCGATTACAGGAGCGGAGTGGCAAAGGAGCGTTTCAACAAGGAACTTGCCGAACTCAAGGCCAAGGCCGGTGCGCCGATCAATGTCGTAAGGCCGGTTGTGGAAATGCCTAAGTTCAATGTGGAGGAATATGCCTCAAGATATCCGCATGCGGTACCGGTTCAGGCTCCTGTGAAAGGCCAGTTGCTCTGGCAGGTGGATGTGGACGACAACTCCACGGCTCCGGTTGCGGGCACCGCTGTCAAGGCCGGTGAGGCAATGGGCTATATCCAGGCCTATTATGGAATGGAGGAGGTCGTGCCGGCTGTCAGCGGACGTGTCGTAGCCGTCACCGCAGCTCAGGGCAGCAAGGTGGCCAAGGGAGAAATCATCGCCTTCGTGGAGGGCGAGGCCAAGGCCAGGGAGGCTGATGAAGGGGAGTAGCTGAATGAACATTTGATCGAGTGCTCCTCAGTCTCAGGATAGAGAATCTGTCCATCCGACTTGTGCCACTTGAAGGTCAGTTTGATTGTCACGTTTCCTGCGGGGATGAATTCCCCGATGGGGAACGTGACAATTCCGTATTCGACCTCCAGGTCAGAAACATCCTGTGCATCCCCGTAGAAGCCCTCGCCCTGTCCGTCATGGAAAACAGTGAATGACAATGTGTCTCCCAATTCTTCTGAAGTATTGAGACATAGTCCTGTCCTGTGCTTGTAAATTGAATTCCGTTTATGTATCCAGGCGCAGTACATATTGAGATAATCTCCTGATATCCAGGCATCTGTAATCGCCATTGCGTCTTTCCACACCTGAGAGTCGGGCGTTTCGGCGAGATGTTCAGCGTTCAAGGCTTCGGAGATGCCGGATACCTTGACCTCGAATTCGTTGTCATTGCCGGGAACGGCGGAAAGGACGTCGCAGGTCACGAAAATCCTCGCGCCGGCCTCGATTCCGGAGCAATCCATTCCCTCGACAATGTTGAAAAGCAGATTCTCATCCGTGCTGAAGGCATTGTCCGACAACACGGTTCCCATTGTGCAGCAATTTCCCAGGACGATGGTGTCCTTGCCGCAGGAAACCATCGCCGTCAGCAGAATCAAAACGGAGGAAAAATGTGTGGCGATTTTCATAAGATTACCTGGTCTTGCTCGGCCGGCAGACTATCTGGATGTCGATACCTTCTACCTTGTAGCCCCTGAAGCGCTTGCGGCCCAGATGGGACTGGACATAATCGATGAGCTCGTCATCCTGAAGGTCCCTGAATGTATTGTTGACGGAATCGTACAGGTGAATGTGCTTGGATGTGTTCACGTCGAAATACATCTTGTTGTTCGCACTGAGTCTTCTTGAATAGATTCCTATGTCGGCAAGTTGTGAAAGAATGTTGTAGACCGAAGCGGCGGTGACATTGGCGACCTTCGCCCTGGCTGTCTCCTCGGCTACCATATCGGCTGACGCATGGCCGAGATGAAGCATTGCCATATGCACCGCAACCCTCTGTTGCGTAGCCTTCAGGCCATGCTTCTTCAGGATGATTTTGAGTTCATCCACAGTCGGCGCAGTCTGTGTCATATTGTTCATCTTTTAATGTCTGATTTTCCGGGTACAATTATACTAATCTTTTTGAATATTTCCAAAAATCGTATTTCATTGAGATTTGGTCGATTGCGTCGGGAAAAATATTTGATTATTCATTGAAAATCCCTAATTTTGCACCCGCTGTCCACGAGATGGGCGGCACAGGCAATTCATTAACTTTAAAAACAGATTCACAATGGCTGTTAAAATCAGACTCCAGCGCCACGGAAAGAAGAATTTCGCATTCTTCCACATTGTTGTGGCAGACGCTCGCGCACCTCGCGACGGTCGTTACATCGAGCAGCTCGGCTCTTACAACCCTAACACAAACCCTGCAACCATCGTTCTCAATTCAGAGCGTGCCCTTGCATGGCTCAAGGTTGGTGCTGAACCTACACTCGTAGCCCGCCGTATCCTCTCTTATGAGGGTGTCCTCCTCAGGAACCATCTTGACGGCGGTGTAGCAAAGGGTGCTCTCACACAGGAGCAGGCTGACAAGAAGTTCGCTGACTGGAAAGCACAGAGAGATGCCAAGATCGAGGCCAAGAAGCAGGGCCTGACCAAGGCTGCCGCAGACAAGGCAAAGGCTGCTGCCGAGGCCGAGATAAAGGTCAATGAGGCAAGGGCTGAGGCTCTCGCAAAGAAGAAAGCTGAGGCCGAGGAGGCTGCAAGACAGGCTGCTGCTGAGGCTGCCGCTGCAAAGGCCGCCGAGGAGTCAGCTGCTGAGGCTCCTGCTGAGGCGTAATCTCCAGATGTCCGGGGCAATGGATATGCTCAAGGTGGCCAGGATTCTCAAGGCCAACGGAACTGAGGGCGAAGTCCTGATGAGTTTCAGGGATATCCTTCCCGAAGACATTGACACACAGGGACCGGTGTTCATCCTCATGGATGGACTTCCGGTTCCTTTTTTCATTGAATCATTTGCCCTTCGCGGAAGGGACAAGGCCCTTGTGGTCCTGACAGGTGTCAAAAATCTTGAAGATGCCGGGGAACTGGTCGGCAGGGATGTATTCGTGGATGCCTCCGAATATGAGGATGTCGAGGCCGAAGAGGATTATTCTGCCCTTGTCGGCTGGACTCTGCTCGACGCCGACGGAGCAAAGGCAGGCGTGATTTCAGGATATGAGGACATCCCGGGCAATCCTTGCATCTATGTGGATACGGAAAGCGGACAGCATATGATTCCGCTTCACGAGGATCTCATACTGTCCGCCGATGATTCACGCAGGGAGATCTCGATGATCATCCCTGAAGGGCTTATTTCTTAATTCTCTATCGCCACGCTGCAGAGCATTCCGTCGATGCAGCAGTAGAGCGGTGCCGAAGGCACATTGGACTCCATCTCGAAAATCATGTAATCGAAATCCCCGAGCTTGGACAGATCCACCCTCTTCCAGTTGTCAATCACATTCAGTCCCGATTCATCATAGTCGACCAGCTTGACCTCGACTGTTTCCCCGGACTGTACTTTGCTGAGATAGGTCTTGATGATGAGCTTGATATAGTCGCCCTGCTCAAAGGCCCTGCAGTAGGTGTTTCCATATTTGACAGTGTTTGCCACATAGTTCGTGTTGCATACGCTCATCAGTTTCGGCAGGCAGGTTCCGTATGCGGTCAGGAGGAATGACACCGACTCCGAAGGCATGTATCCGTCAAGATACTGGAAAACGGCGAATCCTTTGGAGTTTTCGGCTCCGGTCGTGTCAGCCACGGTGCTGTACATGGACCTGGAAGGATTCTCGCTGATATGGCCTTCGCATACCAGGGTGTCGCGCAGAAGCGAGAGCAGGAATCCGCCCCTGAAATCGTGGATGTCCGTTATCTTTTCTGTCTCTCCGCCGTTCCTTTTCCCGCGGAAGGCCAATGACTGGTTGCTTGCGCTCTGAGGAAAATCTGTCTCGAAATAAAGGCTGTCATTTCCGTAAAGGGTGCTGACGTCCGAGAACTCGAATGAGCAATACTCGTTGTAATTGGACTTGAATGAGCCGCCGTCAAGGCAGGAGGCTGCAAGAAACAATGCGGACACGCCGCAGATTACAGTGGAAAATTTCATTATAATAATTTCTTAATGCGTTGATGCGACTGCTGTTTCGGCATGCCGCAATTACTCAAATGCAAAATTACGGAAATATTGCATTGGTTCAAAGAAAATTTTTCTGCCCGTCAGGTACAACAAAAAAGAGGACGACAACCGTCATCCTCTCTTGTCGGGGTACTGTGACTCGAACACAGGACCCTCTGGTCCCAAACCAGATGCGCTAGCCAACTGCGCCACACCCCGAATCGGATTGCAAAGATAAGCACCTTTTCTTAAAATGCAAAATTTTTTGCTATTTTTGTAAAAATATTTCTGCCATGATAAGCGAAACCCAGATTGATGACATTCTGAAGTCATTGTTCGAGACGATTGAATTCGCCTCAGAGCCTGCGGGCTTGTACGATCCCCTGCGCTACATGATAGACGGTGGCGGCAAAAGAATCCGTCCAAGACTATGTCTTACGGCTTATTCCCTGTTCAAGGATGAGATTGACGACCGGATACTCCAGCCGGCAGCCGGTCTGGAGGTCTTCCATACATTTACCCTGATTCACGACGACATCATGGACAGGTCTCCTCTCAGGCGTGGTAATCCGACGGTCTGGAAGAAATGGAACGAGGATACCGCGATTCTGTCCGGAGATGTGATGTGCATCGACAGCTACAGGCGCATAGCCCAGGCGCCGCAGGAAGTCCTGGGCAAGGTATTCCGCCTTTTCAACAGGACTGCGGCTCAGGTATGCGAGGGCCAGCAGTACGATATGGATTTCGAGAATGAGAATACGGTGGCAATGAACCGCTATATGCAGATGATAGGTCTGAAGACAGCGGTCCTGATAGCCTGTGCGGCCAAGATGGGAGCCATAATCGGCGGGGCGACTGACGAAGAGGCCGGTCTGCTCTACAATTTCGGATACGCCCTGGGCCTCGCATTCCAGGTGGCTGACGATTATCTTGACGCATATGGAGATGAGAAGGTGTTCGGCAAGCCGATCGGCGGCGACATTGTCAACGGCAAGAAAAGCTGGCTGACAGTCAAGGCCTTCGAGCTCGCTCCTGAGGAAATGTCGGCAGCTATGTCAATGCCGGTAACTACTCCTGAGGAATGCCGGGAGAAAATCGACAGGGTCAAGGCTCTCTATACTGCTCTCGGGATTGACAAGCTTGCTGCAGGCGAAATCCAGAGCCTGACAGACGAGAGCATGGAATATGTCTCCAGGCTTGGTCTTAGCAATGTCCGCCAGGAAATGCTTAAGCGGTTTGCGGACAAACTTGTGGGAAGACGCTCATGATTACGGGTAGGCAGACTCATGATGATGGAAAAGAATGAACTTGAAATAATGGCCCCTGCAGGCAATTTCGAATGCCTGATGGCTGCAATCGAGGGCGGGGCAGACTCCGTATATTTCGGAATCGGGAACCTCAATATGCGTTCGCATTCAGCCAACAACTTTCAGCCTGAGGACCTGGACGAAATAGTCAGGATTTGCCGGGAGCACGGGGTCAAGACCTATCTGACATTGAACATTGTCCTGTATCAGGAAGATCTGGAGCCTGCCCGCAGGGCGCTTGATGCGGCGAAGAAGGCCGGCGTGGACGCTGTTATAGCCTCCGACATGGCCGCGATAATGTATTGCCGCCGGATCGGGATGGAAGTCCATATTTCCACGCAGCTCAGCATTTCCAACGCGGAGGCCCTGAAATTCTATGCACAGTTCGCAGACGTGGTAGTCCTGGCCCGCGAACTGAATCTCGGTCAGGTCAGGGAAATCTACGACACAATCTCGAGGGAAGATATCAAGGGCCCGTCAGGCAGGCCTGTCAGGATTGAGATGTTCGCCCACGGAGCCCTCTGCATGGCCATTTCCGGCAAATGTTACCTCAGCCTGCAGACCTATGGAGCCTCCGCGAACAGGGGAGCCTGCTTCCAGCTCTGCCGAAGGGGCTATGAGGTCACGGACCTGGAGACCGGCACGCAGCTCAACATTGACAACAAATATATAATGTCCCCCAAGGATCTCTGTACCATCGAGTTCATGGACAAGATCATTGACGCCGGGGTGAAGGTCTTCAAGATCGAGGGCCGGGCCCGTTCCGCGGAATATGTGAAGCGTTGCGCCCAATGCTACAGGAAGGCGGCGGATGCGGTCTGCGAAGGGACATATACTCCTGAACTTGCGGCATCTTTGAAGGCGGAACTGTCAGAAGTCTTCAACAGGGGGTTCTGGGACGGTTATTACCAGGGAGCCAGGCTGGGAGAGTGGAGCGAGGTCTATGGCAGCCAGGCCACCAGGAAGAAGGTTTACTGCGGCAAGGTCACGAACTGGTTCGACCGCATAGGCGTGGCCGAGATCGCTGTCGAGTCAAGCCCTCTCGAGATCGGGGCGCAATGTATGGCTATCGGCAGCAAGACAGGAATGATAGAGTTCACTGTCAATGACTTGCGCGTGGATATGAAGCCGGCGGAAAGGGCTGACAAGGGAGTGAGATGCTCCGTTGCCATTGTCCCGGAGAACAGGGGCCCGCGTGACGGAGATGTGGAATTGTCCGCTTCCTCCGGCTGCTGCGCAGGCCAGGCGGATGCCCCGGATGGAGGAAAAATTCCTGTCAGACTACGCCGCGGAGACAAGATATATATCTGGCAGAAAGCAAATTAATCCATATCAAATATGACACTCAGATCAGCAATAGCGGGACTCGCTCTCGCCATCTTGGTTTCAAATCCGGCCCAGGCTCAGGGCTATGTGCCGACCAGGGAGAATCTCGAAGCCCGGGCGGAATTCGCCGGAGACAAGTTCGGAATCTTCCTCCATTGGGGAATCTACAGCATGTTCGCCCAGGGAGAATGGTATCTCAACAGGGACGGGATACAGCACCAGGAGTACTCCAAGGCAGCTTCTGCATTCTATCCGGCTTATTTCAATGCCGCCGAGTGGGTTTCCGCCATCAAGGCTTCCGGGGCAAAGTACATCTGCTTCACCACCAGGCATCACGACGGATTCTCCATGTTCGGCACCAGGCAGTCTCCTTACAATATCGTCGATGCAACCCCTTTCGGAAGGGATGTGCTGAAAGAGCTGGCTGACGAATGCCACAGGCAGGGCATAAGGCTTCATCTCTACTACTCCCACATTGACTGGGGAAGGGATGACTATCCTGCCGGGCGCACCGGTCTCACGACCGGAAAGGATCCGGCCAAGGCGGACTGGAAGGCATATTACGAGTTCATGAACGCCCAGCTCAGGGAACTCCTCACCAATTACGGCAAAGTCGGCTGCATCTGGTTTGACGGATTCTGGGACCACGACAGCGACGCCACCCCTTTCGATTGGCAGCTTGAGGAGCAGTACAGGCTCATCCACAGCATCCAGCCGGACTGCCTCGTGGCCAACAATCACCACATCACTCCTCACGAGGGTGAGGATTTCCAGATCTTCGAGAGGGATCTCCCTGGCGAGAACAAGGCCGGACTTTCAGGCCAGGACATCAGCGCCCTGCCACTGGAGACCTGCCAGACCATGAACGGAATGTGGGGCTACAAGATTGCCGATCAGGAATACAAGTCAGTCGATGAACTCGTCCGACTCATAGTGGGAGCTGCCGGAAAGGGCGCCAATCTCCTTCTCAATATCGGGCCACAGCCGGACGGAAGGCTTCCTGAGGCTGCCCTTGACAGGCTCAAAGGCATTGGAGAATGGTTCGGGAAATTCGGGGATACCGTTTATGGAACCACAGCCGGAGACATTCCGGAGCAGTCCTGGGGCGTGACGACCCGCAAGGGCGACAGGCTCTTCATCCACGTTCTTGACCCTGAGGTCAATGAGGTCTTCCTCCCGCTCGGATGCAAGGTCAAGTCTGCGGTGGAATTCACTACAGGAAACAAGGTGAAGTTTGATGCCTGCAGGCACGGCATTCACATTGAGGTTCCGGCTGCGGACGGCCCTGACAGGGTGGTCGAGCTGAAGGTCGGCTGATGCCGTCCATGTTTCGCCCGGCCGGTTGCAATAAGGCATTCCTGGCGGGTTGCTCAATTGGCAGGCCGTATTCTTTTGTATAATTGCAAAAAATCCTAACTTTGCAAGTCGGATTGAAACAACTTAATTCATTAACAATATGCAAAACCGTATTGAAAACTACGACTTCAGTGGCAAGAAGGCCATTGTCAGGGTCGATTTCAACGTTCCTATCCAGGAAGGTAAGATCACGGACGATACCCGTATCCGTGGCGCAATCCCTACACTCAAGCTCATTCTTGAGAAGGGCGGAGCTCTCATCATCATGTCCCATATGGGTAAACCGAAGGGAAAGGTTAAACCGGAACTCTCTCTGTCACAGATTGTTGACGCAGTAAGCGAGAAGCTCGGCGTACCTGTAAAGTTCGCTCCTGACTGCCAGAAGGCTGACGAGCTGGCAGCCGCCCTCAAGCCGGGTGAGGTTCTTCTTCTCGAGAATCTCCGCTACTATCCTGAAGAGGAAGGCAAGCCGGTAGGCATCGACAAGGAGGATCCTGCATACGAGGAAGCCAAGAAGGCAATGAAGGCTTCCCAGAAGGAGTTCGCCAAGAAGCTTGCCTCATATGCTGACTGCTGGGTTATGGACGCGTTCGGTACAGCACACCGCAAGCACGCTTCCACAGCTGTCATCGCCGACTACTTCGCACCGGAGGACCGTATGCTCGGACTCCTCATGCAGAAGGAGGTTCAGGCTGTGAACAATGTCCTCAGCGATATCAAGAGGCCGTTTATCGCCATCATGGGCGGTTCCAAGGTGTCTTCCAAGATCGGCATCATCGAGAACCTCCTCGGCAAGGTTGACAAGCTCATCCTCTGCGGCGGCATGACATATACATTCTCCAAGGCTCACGGCGGAGAGATCGGTGAGTCAATCGTCGAGATGGACAAGCTTGATGTAGCTCTCGGCGTCGAGGCCAAGGCAAAGGAGAACGGTGTCGAGCTCTATCTCGCTCCGGATGCAGTGACCACCAACGGTCTTGACTTCGCTACAATGTCTCTCAAGCCGGGTTCAAGCGTTCAGGTTGCTCCTGCAAACGCCATCCCTGCCGGATTCGAGGGCGTTGACGCAGGTCCTGAGGCTCAGAAGATTTTCGCTGATGCCATCAAGGGCTGCAAGACCATCCTCTGGAACGGTCCTGCAGGCGTATTCGAGTGCGATGAGTTCTGTGCCGGCTCAAGGGCTATCGGCGAGGCTATTGCCGAGGCTACAGCAGAGGGAGCATTCTCCCTCATCGGTGGCGGTGACTCAGTTGCATGCTGCACCAAGTTCGGTCTCACCGACAAGGTTTCCTACATCTCTACCGGTGGCGGAGCCCTTCTCGAGGCTATCGAGGGCAAGGTTCTCCCGGGCGTTGCCGCTGTAGGCGAGTAAGTCATATTAAATCATAGAGCTGGGCTGGCTGAAGTTTCAGGACTTTGGGCCGGCCCTTTTCCTGTTTCATTGGATTCCCGGTCAGGCCGGGAATGACGGAAATGTTTTTGCCATTTGCCCGATTAACGCTATATTAGCGGAATATATTAAGATTATTGGAAAATGCTTGACCTCCTTTTCGTACATTGGAATGTAAATCCGGTGATGATCAATCTCGGATTCATCAGCCTGCGCTGGTATTCGGTGCTCTTCGTATCGGGCTTCATTCTCGGCTGGTTCATATTCAGATGGTTTTTCAGAAGAGAGGGCGTGAAGGAGGAACTCCTGGACTCGCTTCTCTATACATTGCTCATCGGAACAATTGTAGGAGCACGGCTCGGCCATTGCATATTCTACCAGCCAGACTATTATTTCGGAAGCTGGCAGGGCTTTCTGGAAATATTCATGCCGTGGAAGGGAGGACTCGCGAGCCACGGGGGCACCATTGTGCTTTTCTTCGCAATGATGTGGTATGCCCATCATTACGGAAAGAAGAACAATTTCGATTTTGTCTGGATTCTGGACCATCTCTGCATAGCTGTGGCCTTCGCGGCGACATTCATCAGACTGGGCAACCTCATGAACTCCGAGATTTACGGCAACGTGACTTCATTGCCGTGGGGTTTCATCTTCGATCTCAGGGGAGAGACGGAGCCGAAACATCCGACCCAGCTTTATGAGGCCCTGACCTATTTCCTTCTCGGAATCGGCCTGATTCTGCTCTACAGATATGGCCTCAGGAAGGTGTACAGGGGGACATTCATCGGCATTTTCTTCATCGTATGCTTTGGCTCAAGAATTCTGATCGAGTTCATCAAGGAGCCTCAGGTGGCATTTGAAAATGATATGGTCCTCAATATGGGACAGCTTCTCAGCATTCCGTTCGTCCTGCTCGGAATCGGCTTCCTGGTCTATGCCTTTGTCCGGAAACAGCCGGCACAGGTGGTCGTGCCGGAGGAGACTCACCGCCAGAAGAAGGAGGCTACCCATTACGCCAAATCATTGTCATAGAAGCTATCATGAAAGAGATAATAATGGACGGTGAGGGTCTTGAGCAGTACCTCAATGACCCGGAAATAACTATGCGCATCACCAGAGTCACGGATTTTCTCGAGGCCAACGGCATTGACTTTGAGCTGTATCGCCACCCTCCTCTTCCTACTATTGAAACAGCTCTCGAATATTGGAAAAGTCTGTCCGCAACGCATTGCAAGAACCTCTTCATGCGCAATCACAAGGGCAACAGGCATTATCTCATATCATTCGAATGTCATAAGAATCTCGACATACACACCCTCGAGCACAAACTCAGGCAGGGGAAACTGTCCTTCGCCTCCGAGGAGAGGATGGTGCGCTGCCTCGGAGTGCATCCCGGCTCCGTGACTCCGTTCGGCCTCATTGCGGATATGGGTCTGGCAGTCCCCGCTCCGGATTCCACGTCTGAGAAGCCGATGTTCGCCAAGGTACGACAAGATGTCAGTGTCAGGGAACTCTTCGCCAACGGACATCGTGTCAAGTTTTTTGTTGATGAGGACCTGAAAATGTCCGAAAGGATCAGTTTTCATCCCTGTGACAATACGGCAAGTGTAATTGTGTCAAGGGAAGGCTTCCTCAGATTCCTCAGTTTGTGGGGCGGAGAATACGAATGGATCGGGATTTCCTGACCGATTTGTCCACTAAAATTGTTTTAGGGGTAAAAAACACCATTTTCCGAATAGATATGGTCATTTTTGGCCATGTTATGGTATGCTTGTTGCGGATTAGTGCGCCGTGCCCGGTTTTGACGTGAGTCATATCAGGGCTGTCGGTTGAATATATAGTGGTAAAAAAGTGATAAGTATGAAAATTAGACTTCCGAGGCTTCTGCTGGTTGCAGGCTCGGCATTGATGTCCATCGGCGCATTCGCACAGGAAACGGACACGACTCAGACCGCAACGGTCATTACGTTGGATGACGCTTTGAAGATAGCATTGAGTGAGAATGCATCAGTACGCGTCGCAGACATGGAAATCGAAAGAACAGGCTATGCCAGGAAAGGCACATACGCCTCCCTCTTCCCTCAGATTGATCTTACAGGCTCATTCCAGAGAACCATCAAGAAACAGGTGATGTACATGGATATGGACATGAGCAGTATCATGGGTGGTGGAGATGAGGCAGGGGCCGGTGACGGTACTTCTGACGGGACAGGCTCTGAGGCCGGAAGCGGCGAGGGCGCTCCTTCATTCGGAGGCGGCGGAATCGAGGTCGGCCGATGGAATTCATATTCCGGTGGTGTCACGGCGGCAATGCCGATTGTCAACGCACAACTCTGGAAGAGCATAAAGCTCTCCGCAAAGGATGTTGAACTTGCCGTCGAGAAGGCCCGTTCTTCAAGGCTGGATATGGTGACCCAGGTTAAGCAGGCATATTACGGAGTGCTTCTCGCCAAGGAGGCTCTGAATGTATATAAGGACGTGTATGACAATGCAGTAAGGAATTTTGAGCAGACCCGCCTCCGCTACAATGCGCAGAAGGCTTCCGAGCTCGATTTCACCCGCGCCAAAGCCACGGTAGCCAGCGCGATTCCGAACGTGTACAATGCTGAAAGTTCCGTAATCCTCGCCCTCTGGCAGCTCAAGGCCGTGATGGGCGTGGACCTTGACCAGAACATCGATGTTGCCGGAACAATCGGCGACTATGCTTCCGAGATGACTTATGATCAGACCCTCGGAGAGGACATATCTCTCGAATACAATACGACAATGCGGCAGCTCGCCATCCAGGCCGAGCAGCTTGCGATGAACATAAAGATTCAGAAGTTCGCCTACATCCCGACCCTCTCCGCCAACTTCGCGTTCCTCGAGACGGCGATGACCAACGACTTCAAGTTCAGCAACTACAGGTGGACTCCTTATTCCTACGTGGGACTGAGCCTGAACATCCCGGTATTCTCCGGTGGAAAGAGGCTCAACGCTGTCCGCCAGGCCAAGGTGCAGGCATCTCAGCTTGGAGTCCAGATGGATGATACCGAGCGCCAGCTGAAAATCGGCATCCGCCAGTATCTCAATACGATGGAGACCCAGATAAAGTCCTTCTCGGCAGCCGAGGAGGCCGTCAATACCGCAGCCAAGGCTTATGGAATCGCGGAGAAATCCTACAATGTGGGCCGCAGCACCATCACGGAGCTCAATGACGCACAGCTCGCCCTCACACAGGCCCGTCTCGGGGTATCGCAGACAGTTTACGAATTCGTGGTCGCAAAGTCCAACCTTGAAAAGATTATGGGCTACGATTTCATTGATGATGAAGGAAATACAGATCTTGAGAACAGATAATAATTGAAAGTAAACAATATGAAAGCAGCAGTTAAATTTTTCATTTTCGCAGGCGTCCTCGGAATGGCCGCAGGCTGCGGAAACAGCAAGTCCGGCAACCAGACCGCAGAACAGACAGAGCCGGAGAGAATCCAGGCAGTGAGCGTCATGCAGACAACGTCCAAGGACGTCCCTCAGGAAGAGATATATACATCCACTGTTGAGGCCTATGCCACCAACAACATTGCCCCGCAGAGTCCTTCCAGGATTCAGAAAATCAATGTTGAGGTAGGTGACTACGTATATGCCGGCCAGATTGTGGCCGTTATGGACCAGGTCTCCCTGAACCAGTCAAGGCTCTCAATGGTCAATGACTCAGTGGAGTTCTCCCGTCTCAAGGGTCTCTACGAGCAGGGCGGAGTTTCCAAATCCGACCTTGATGCAATGGAACTCAAGTACAATGTGTCCCGCAGCCAGTATGAGAACATCCTCGAGAACACCATCCTCCGTTCCCCGATTTCAGGTGTTATTTCAGCAAGAAACTATGACAGGGGCGATATGTACACAGGCACACCGATCTATGTTGTAGAACAGGTTACTCCGGTCAAGCTCCTTGTAGGTATCTCAGAGGCCGACTATACCAAGGTCAAGAAGAATGACCCTGTGGAGATTACCGTTGACGCTATCCCGGGCAGGACATTCACAGGCCGCATCAGCAGGATTTATCCTACCATTGACCCTTCCACCCACACATTCACATCCGAGATTCACGTGGCAAACGGTGACCGTGCCCTCAAGCCGGGTATGTATTCCAGAGTGAAGGTGACCTTCGGTGTAAATCACAGCGTTGTCGTTCCGGACAACTGCATCGTGAAGCAGCAGGGCTCCGCAGTCCGTTCCGTATATGTGCTCCAGTCAGACAATACTGTCAAGGAGACTGTCGTCACTCTCGGACGCCATTTCGGTACCGACTATGAGATTCTCAGCGGCCTCAATGAAGGCGACACCATCGTTGTCAAGGGGCAGGGAAGCCTCAAGGACGGCGTAAAAGTAAATGTACAGTAATAATAAGGGAATACAATTATGAGTATATACAGAACAGCGGTGAACAATCCGGTGACGACCACGTTGCTTTTCGTGGCATTCGCCATCTTCGGAGTGTTCTCGTTCATAAACACCTCTATTGCGCAGTTCCCGGACTTCGATGCCAATGTCATCATGGTGATGTCGGCATACCCGGGCGCAAGTGCTGCCGATATAGAGACTAACCTTACCAAGGTCCTCGAGAATGGACTGAACGGTGTGAGCGACCTCAAGGACATTACTTCCAGGTCAAAGGAGAATATCTCGATGCTTATTCTGGAGTTCAACTACGGAGTAGACATTGATGTGGCGACGAATGATGTGAGGGACAAGCTGGACCTCCTGAGCTCATCGCTCCCTGACCAGGCCTCGACGCCTGTGATTTTCAAGTTCAGTATGGATGACCTGCCGATTTACATTATGTCGGCTACCGCTGACCACAGCCTTCCTGGACTGAACAAGATTCTGGACGACAAGCTTTCAACACCGCTTGCCAGAATCAAGGGTGTAGGTTCGGTGAATGTTACCGGTGCGCCTACCCGTGAAATCCAAGTGTATTGCGACCCGCACAAGCTTCAGGCTTACGGGCTGTCAATCGCCCAGGTTTCATCTATCATTGCATACGAGAACAGGAACGTTCCGAGCGGTAACATTGACATAGGCAAGGAGACTTATTCCCTCCGTATCCAGAAGGAGTTCAAGGACCCTTCAGAGCTTCTTGACATCGTCCTCGGCTACAGGGACGGCAATGCAATCTACCTTCGTGACGTGGCCACCATCATTGACGACGTGGCTGAAAAGGAACAGGAGGCCATTACTGACGGAAGACGTGCCGCCCAGATTTCCATCCAGAAACAGACGGGTGCCAATTCCGTGGACGTAATCAGGTCTGTAAAGAAAGAGCTTGCCAAGATTGAGAAGACTCTTCCTCCAGACATCAGGATTACACAGGTGATGGACAGTTCCGACAATATCATCAATACTATCAACTCCCTGAAGGAGACCATCATCATCACATTCCT
>JALFFZ010000053.1 GCA_022777585.1 Bacteroidales bacterium
AGATGTCTCACGCTTGAAGGTCTTGGGGGAATCTATATCGTAGGCAACCTGTATAAGTTCCAGTGCACGGCTTTTCTCGCAGACGAGAAAATCCACCTCCCTGTCTTTAGGACCGGGTTTGTAATAATAAACATCCAGGAACTCGTTCGCACACTTTCGCAGCAGCTCTATGTAAACGACATTCTCCAGACGCCAGCCGATATTCTCTGCCGCCATGGAATTCTCCCGGTTGTTCTGCAGGCCAGGATCAACTATGTATGATTTCGTGTTCCTGATTCTTTCCATGCTCTTGAAGGAGTGCTTGTTCAGAACCTGCACAAGGCTGTCTTCCTCTCGGCATCCGCCTTTGTGGTCAGACCTGAGGTGTCAACATGGTGGAACGAGCAATATTCTGAAAACGAGAACGGGAACAGACGGATTTCATTGTAGCGTCCTGTCAAGTGCGTCGCCAACTCACCGCTGAGAAGATAGTTTAATTCCGATATTTGAACAAATTTACCGCCTCTAATTCCGATATTTAGCCACGAATTGAGTCTTTTATTCCGATATTCCACAATAAGGATTACATTTTAGAAGGATACTGTACCATTGACTCCTGCAATGCCCTGGAAGGGGTGGATTTGGCTGGTGAGGTACTTTCGGACAGACTCCCCCGTCCGAAACATTTCAGATGCCCTGTGTTGTGATAGTTTTCGGCAGGCCGGGAGAATGATGGAGCGAATCTTGTCACGCTGCCCCTCTGCTGAGATATGCGCAGCGGTTATCTGCGAGACAAGCACGGCCTGCAGAGCTATGCTTGACACGCCTGGAAGGGAATCACGTGGCTGTAACGGTGGTGCTTGAGACAAGTATTCTGGAGCATCTTAACAATCCCAGCTGGACAACAGATCTCCCTCAGTTTTTGCCGGTGAGCCACGCGCTTTCCCTGCGGCAGTCTTGTTCGGATTGCAGGACGGAAGGAGAATCGACAGAAGCAATATTGATATCAGCAGTCTTGAACTCATTATGCTGTACGGGTCAATGTTGCCGGCAAATATATACAAAAAAACCGGATGGCTGAACAATCCAGCCACCCGGTCATTTATCAGTATCAGCCTTGATTATTTCTTTTTGGCTGCCTTTCTCTTGTTGTTCCAGGCGGTGGCATCAAACATCACCGGAGTACCGATGAAGAGAGATGCGTAGGTACCGAAGCAGATACCGAGGATGAGAGCCACTGAAAGTCCACGGACAGACTCGCCGCCGAAGATGGCGATTGCGAGCATTGTCACGAGGGTGGAAATGGAGGTGTTCATTGTCCTGGTAAGAGTGCTGTTGAGGGCGAGGTTGGTGTTCTCCCTGAAGTCAGCCTTCGGGTGGAGGGACTTGTACTCGCGGATTCGGTCGAAGATGACCACGTTGTCATTGATGGCGTATCCGATGATGGTCAGGATAGCGGCGATGAAGGTCTGGTCAACGTCGAGGTTGAACGGAAGGATGCCTGAGAACAGGGAGAAGAAGCCGATCACGATGATTGCCGTGTGGGCAAGTGATACGACACCTCCGAGACCCCAGGTCCAGCCCTTGAACCTGAATGCGATGTAGGCGAATATCACGAAGAGGGCGATGAGAACGGCGATTACCGCATCCCTCTTGATGTCGTTCGCAATGGTAGGTCCTACCATGTCGGAAGAAACGATACCGTTAGGGTTCTGCTGGGTCTCGGTGAACTCGGCGTAGGAAATCTCCTGTGCGAAGAAGCCCTTGACTGCGTCGTAGAGCATTGTGGAAACGGTTGCGGCCATTTCAGCGGACTCGTCCTCGATGCCGTACTTGGTAGTGATCTTCATCTGGCTGTCTCCACCGAACTGCTTCACCTCCACGGAGCCTTCGAATGCAGCCTCTGCGGAAGCCCTTACCTCTTCTGCGGATACAGGCTGGTCGAACCTTACAACGTATGTGCGGCCGCCGGTGAAGTCAACACCGTAGGTGAAGCCCTTGGTGAAGATGGATACGAGGGAGATGAGGATGAGAACGCCTGAGAAGATGTAGGTGATCTTCTTCTTTCCGATGAAGTCGAAATGGGTGTTCTTCAGGAAGTTCCTGGTAAGATTGTTCTCGAATGAGATGCTCTTGCCCCTGGATACGCGGCCCTCGAAAATCAGCCTGGTGATGAAGATGGAGGTGATTACCGAGGTGATGATACCGATGATGAGGGTGGTTGCGAATCCCTGTACAGGGCCTGAGCCGAATACGAAGAGAACGAAACCGGTGAGCATTGTGGTCAGCTGACCGTCGATGATGGCTGAGTAGGCATTGGAATAACCGTCAGCGATTGCCTTGCTGAGACCCTTTCCGGCTGCGAGTTCCTCCTTGATGCGCTCGTAGATGATCACGTTGGCGTCAACGGCCATACCCAGAGTAAGGACGAGACCGGCGATACCAGGCAGGGTGAGGACAGCTCCGAATGAAACGAGGGTTCCGAAGAGGAAGAGCACGTTGCAGAGGAGAGCGATGTCGGCCACGAGACCGGCGCCGCTGTAGAAGAAGATCATATACAGCAGCACGAGGAAGAACGCGATGATGAAGGAGATGAGACCTGCCCTGATGGACTCTGAACCGAGGGAAGGTCCTACAACCTGCTCCTGAACGATCTTGGCAGGTGCAGGGAGCTTACCTGAGTTGAGCACGTTTGCGAGGTCGGTAGCCTCCTCCACGTCGAAGTTTCCGGTAATGGATGAATGTCCTCCGGAAATCTCGTTCTGCACGTTAGGATAGGAATATACGAGACCGTCGAGAACGATGGCAATCTGCTTGCCGATGTTGTCGCGGGTAAGACGGGCCCAGGTGTTCGCACCTTCGGCGTTCATTGACATTGAAACTGAAGGGTTGCCCTTGTTCATTCCGGT
>JALFFZ010000091.1 GCA_022777585.1 Bacteroidales bacterium
TTCAGTCATTATCACTTAAGGTTCTCAGGCACCTCGCAGACCACCCTGAAGCCGATACCCTTGAAATCGGAGTACCACCATATGCTCTTCGGGTTCTGAGGGTCGGTCCTGAGCCAGGCATCGTGCTCGGTATGGGCCCTGGCGGCACAGCGGAGGTCCGCCGCATCACTGGCATAATTACCTCCTCTCACGACATATTCCTTGCCCTCCTGCGGCCCCTTCGGGTCAACCTCTCCATCATTGATTTCAGAATATGCCTTCTCCGAATAACGGTCCGAGCAATACTCCATCACATTGCCAAGCATATTCTTGAGCCTGAATGCGTTAGGTTTCACGGACGATGGCTCCTGCGTACGGTTCGAGCTGTTCGCCCTGTAAATGGCGTAGCTGTTTATCACCGTCGTGTCCGCCCCGAAAATCCTGTTCCAGAGGCCCTCGCCGCTATAGTCAGACGGCCTGCCCTCAAAGAAATAAGCACCCTCCGATCCGGCTCTGGCAGCATATTCCCACTCGGCTTCAGTTGGCAGCCTGTAAGTCCTGCCGGTCTTGAGACTGAGCCATTGGCAGAAAGTCTCGGCAGCATAATGGGTCATCGTAATGGCAGGCCTGTCACCCATTCCCCAGCCCTGGTCAGGGAAACCGAAAGGCGGGGTAGGACCGCTCACGGCATCAATGTCGGCTCTGGTATTGTTGGCGTAGATGACGGACGGCGGGGTGCGGCCCTCCGACATTGTTTCGGAATAGAAGGCCCAGAACTGGTCCCAGGTCACCTCGGTCTCCCCCATGAAGAAAGGGGAAATCCCGACTCTGCGGCAAGGTCCCTCATCATCCTTCCTGAACTTCTCGTCCTCAGGGCTGCCCATTGTGAACTCTCCGCCGGGAACGGCAATCATCCTGATGGCTGCAGCCGTGCCGGGAACAGTCTCCGTGAAGTCCTCGAAGGCATCTACCACTGCGGCCGCTGAATATCTCTCACCGGACTGCTGAGGGGCCTTCTTCAATGCCGTATGGCTGTAGCCCGGATTGTAATGTCCGGCGTCAAGATGGCAGCTGATGCACTCCAGACCAAGTTTTTCCTCATTGTCATCATAATAGAGATGGGCCGTCACCCCGTCGTCGGAAATTCCTTCCGGATAGAGATTGACGTGGCATTCCTTGCAGGATTCATTGAATACAATGCGTGAGGCGTTCTCAAGCTCGCCCTTGCTCTCCCAGTCGATTTTCTCCTTGTCCTTGAAAACGTAGGACCAGAGATCCTTCATTCCCATCCTCATCTTGGCCCGGACATAGGCGAATGAGCCCTTCGGCGGAAGATGGCAGGCGGCGCAGTCGGTCTTGGTCCCGCTCCCGTTGCTGTAATGCACTGACTGTTTCCAGGACATCTCGGAGTCCGGATGAACGTGGCAGGACATGCAGGACTCAGTGCCGGAACTCCTGACCCAGAGGCTGTTGAAGGCAATCATCAGGACGACACCCGAAATGAGGCCGGCAAGTACTGAAATCAATATTGTCTTTTTCTTCTTCATCTTCAATCAAATCCGGCAAGCAGCCGGAAAAATGGTCTTACATCAGTTTCTCGGACCTCGTGTCAATGGAATCCTCCATCAGGTCTCCGTCCTTCTTGGACATTATTCCGTCGTAAGTGAGGTTGCGGACGACGTGGCGCTCGTTGCAGAGCATCATACGGGCGGCCTTCATTGTCATAGCCTTGGAATATTCCTCCGGATAAGCGGCGGCAAGATCATCCAGACATTTTCTCATCCTGTCAATGTTGACCCTTATTTCTTCCCCGAGAATCGAGAAGAGCTTTTTCTGAAGCTCCTCCGGCATCTCGGCAGACTTCATATCCGCAATCTCGTCCTGCGAGTCCCTCTGAAGGCTCAGGAATCCCCTGCCTATATCACTGAGTTCCACCACTCTGCGCTCTATATACCAGCCGAACATACGGCGTGCCCAGCGGTGACCCATGACGAATTTCACGAAGCGTCCTTCCTCGAACAGGCTGAATATTACCTTGCGGTCGGACAGAGGCAGGGAGCCGTTGCTGTCGAAGTGGCGTTCCTGGGAGTTGACCAGCTTGTGATATGAGCCCGCGGAAATGGTTCCGTCTGCATAGAGCTGGCGGACGAGCTGGCATTCAGTTCCGTAAATGCGCAACCGGAGATTGCGCAGGAGCTCCTCTTCGGAACAGCCGCTGATATCCGGCTTAGTTTCCTTCTCCGGCAGGAAATCCCTGACCTTGTCCCAGTCGGCACAGGCAAATGCATCCCTGTGACTGATTTTTTCGTAGTATTTGTCGGCAGAGTCAACCACTCTCTTCCTGATACTGTAATCCACAAATGACTGAACCACAGGAACATCCGTAAGCCCGAGCTTCTGGAGCATCTTGCGGATTGTCGTGGCGTTGACGGTGAGAGTCAAAGTCACCACCCCTGCCGTAAGGAGAAGAATCTGCTCCCTGATGTCCTCCGGGATTGACAATGTGGATGTCACCATCAACGCCAATGTGAGTCCGAGGGCTCCCCTCAGACCTCCCCAGCTGAGGATTATGGCATCCCTCATCGAGAGTCCGTATCCGCTCCGCTTCATTATCGGATAGAAGACGAAAATCACTACGGTTCTTATGAGATTGACCCCGAGATATACTCCGAACATCACCGCCAGTCCGGTCCAGGTGATATTGACCTGAACGGCGATGATAATACCTACTATGATGAATACCAATGTATTGGCAATGAATGAGGCGAGATCCCAGAACTTCTCCGTGAACTCGTTGGCCTTCGGGCTGAAAAGCAGCTTTCCGTGATAGGTCATCTCCAGGCCGAAGGCCACGAGGGCAATGACTCCGGAAAGCTGGAGATAGGCCTGGGCCAGGATGAATGTGATGTAGGCCGCAAGGATGATGACGCTGTTCTGCACCATCTCGTCACCCTTGAACTTGGTGATGAAGAATATGCACAATACCGCCGCAAGATATCCCAGCAGGGCTCCGCCGCCGGCCACGACGAGGAACTCGGCAAACGGAGAACCGGTTAACGGAGTAGCCCCGGAGAAGGTACCGAAGAAGAGCATGAAGAGAACGATACCCGTTCCGTCATTGAGCAGGGACTCGGCGTCCACGAGGGTTGAGAACCGCTTGCTGGTATTGAGTTCCTTGAGCAGGGCAACCACGGCCACAGGGTCGGTGGCGCTGATCAGCGCTCCGAACATCAGGGCGAAGGTCCAGCTCCATCCGGAAAATTCCGGGACGAAATGGCCGATGCCCATCATCATTGCGGCGACAAGTCCCATTGACAGGATAACTCCCGGCACAGCGAGAATCGTGGAATTGACGAATATTTTCCTGAACGTATGCAGGTCCAGTTCATAGGCCGCACTGAAAATGAGCACAGGCAGGAATATGTACAGGAGCATGTCTGGATTGATGTTTCCGGTCACGTCCACAGCCCTGCCGAGAAGTCCGGCTTCAGGCAGGAGGTCCTGTCTGTAAAGCACTCCGACAATGAGGCCGAAACAGAAAAGGCCGACAGTATATGGAATCTTGAGCTTCTTGAGCAAAGGCTTCAGCACCGCACCGACGAGCAATGCCGCAAGCACGAAAAGCAGTGGGACCAGGGAATATTCGTTTTCCATCGTTTCTGATTATTCAGCGGAAATCAGACTTCCGCAATGAATGGCGAATTTACAAAAAATTGCCGTGAATGT
>JALFFZ010000094.1 GCA_022777585.1 Bacteroidales bacterium
CAACTGACAACTAGCGGCCCGTGAGTACTGGAATGAAATCAACAATATCAATTTTTAAATAATCCTGAAATGAGAAAACACTCACTGATTATGCTCGCAGCCGGACTCCTCGGATTCGCTGCCTGCACCGGAGAACTCGAGGACAGAGTAACTTCTCTCGAGAACCGGCTTGACAAGCTGGAGGCGTTGGTGAATGACAACGTCAATTCCATCAAAGCCCTCGTTGAGGCCAATGCCAAAGCCGTAACAATCAATTCCGTTACAACTACCGACAATGGCTACGTCATCAAATTCAGCGACGGGACTACCGCTACCATCACCAATGGTCAGGATGGCGCACCGGGCCAGGACGGCCAGGACGGAGCACCCGGCCAGGACGGTAAGGACGCTGCAGCTCCTCAGATTGGCGTACAGGAAATTGACGGCGTTCTCTATTGGACAGTAAACGGAGAGCTCCTCAAATTCAATGGAGAAAACATCCGGGTGACCGGCAATGACGGTCAGGACGGAGCACCGGGTCAGGATGGCCAGGACGGAAAAGATGGCATCACTCCTCAATTCAAGGTAGAGGAGGGAAAATGGTACATCTCATTCGACGGCGAGGTGTGGTCTGAAGTAGGCTCCGCCGTAACAGAAGTCAAGAGTGTCGTAACTGTGGAAACTACCGACGAGGCATACATCTTCCACATTGACGATACCACCATCTCGATTCCGAAGACCAATGCATTCTCCCTCAAACTTGACCAGGATGATTCCATCGAACTCAAGGCAGGCGAAAGGATTATGCTGACATACAACATCGTAGGAGAAGACGAGACTACTCATGTAGCCGTCGAGAGCTCCAACTTCAAGGTCGAGCTCGACGAGTACACCAAGACCCTCTTCATCACTGCCCCTGCAGAGCCTGTGGACGGATATGTTCTCATCAAG
The DNA here is from genome assembly GCA_022777585.1 of Bacteroidales bacterium. Classification (GTDB taxonomy): domain Bacteria; phylum Bacteroidota; class Bacteroidia; order Bacteroidales; family UBA932; genus Cryptobacteroides. The sequence goes on from JALFFZ010000094.1 coordinate 931, forward strand.
GCGACCCGGAACAGCGACGGTGCGCACAGCGCGCAGCATATCACATTCCACATTCAGGACACCGTTTACGGTATGTTCGGAGGAGAAATCACCAATGGGGAAGATATCTACGGAGAATGGTAATCTGAAGTGAAACCTATCAATTCAAGAAAAATCATGAAAAAAACAATATTTAGTCTTGCCGTTCTCGCCGCCCTCGCATCCTGCGCCAGGACAGAGACTTATGTTCCGGTTGCGGAGAGTGCGGATATCCAGTTGACCATCAATGCCAAGACACCTGCCACGAAGGCTGAGTTCAATGGAACCGACGCTATCGCGTGGAACGAGATGGATGCCATCCACCTCGCCATCGCCAGTGCCGAAAACCCGTCCCAGGCCATCAAGGTGTCAGGTTCATCAGGCGGATATGCAACCAATTACCTTGCCAACTTCACACTTCAGGACAACACTGCCGACGTGCCTCAGTTCAAGGGCTATTTCTACAGCCTCGATCCGGCTTACATCAATACAGAGAGAGACTTCTACTTCCATCTCTATGGTGCTTACCCGAACAGCCTGGACAGGAGCAATGCCGACATCACCAAGTCCAGGTTTACTCTCAGTTCAGCACAGAAGGGCAAGCAGACCAGCTGGGACAAGAGCTGCGACCTCATGCTTGCAAAGCCGTCCAAACTCTACTTCTCCAAGACTGATAATTCGGTAACAAAATACAATGAATACGATATCACCGCACAGGAGAGCCTCGAGTTCGCCCACGTGTTCGGATTTGCCTGCCTGAAGTTCGCCAACGCAGCTGAGAAGTATGCCAATGCCGATGTGCTCTCCGTGACCGTCGAGGCTACAGGCGAGAAGAAGGACATCGCAGGAACATTCGAGTTCGACCTCACCAAGAAGGTCAATGATGCTGATTTCGCATTGAAGACCATCTCTGCCTCCTCAACAGTCAAGATTACCCCTGCAGAGCCTGTAACCCTCAATGACGCAGCGATTTACTTCGTTGCCAACCCTGGCGAATATGATGTGACCATCACAGTGGAGACATCCAAGGGCCACCTTGCTTACGAGCGCAAGGACCTCGTTATCGAGCGTGCGCAGATTGCAAATCCTACCGTACACTTCAAGGCAAATGTTGACCAGGCTACCGATAATTCAGTTGACCTCGCAGGAGGCAAGACCTGGGAGCACAATTCAGTGTCCGGCGGCAGCGGGATGGCACTCAACACAAGTACTTACAACGCCAAGTGGGGTACTGCGGCGGAAATGCAGATGCTCTTCCAGGCAAGTTACGAGAATGTAACCACAAGCTGGGGAAGCGTTGCTCCTACTTACAATTCTTCATACGGACAGTCACTCATCAACAGCAACCGTGTCGATGCAACATCCGTCATCACTCTCGAATCCGGAGACGAATTCCACAACGTGGAGAATATCCGCATCAGGACCTTCCTTGGAAGTGACGAATTGACCGCAGACTTCAAAGTATATCTGACTGATGAGAACGGTGAGCATCAGCTCACTGAACTGAATTACAGGAGCAGCATTTCCGGCAGCCAGACCGATCTGTGCTACAAGATGCCGGAAGGCGTTACAGGCGGCATCCTGAAGATGGAATGGAGCAACTTCAGCGTAGCGAAGTATACCTACGTCTATGTCCCTTACATCATTCTGAACTCCGGTCCTATCCTGTCTCTCGGTACTACAGACCTCGGCAAGGTTGCAGCAGCCGGTGACGGAGGCACAGTCAGTGTATCGGCATCTCTCACCAGCGGCGACCCGACAGTGGAGACCTCAGCTGAATGGATAACTGCCTCGTACGCCGCAGGAAGCATCTCATACAGCGTAGCAGCCAACGAGGGCGATACCCGCTCAGGCAGCATCACCGTGAAGGTCAAGGGTCTGAATGACATGGAGGCAACTCAGGTCATCAACCTCACACAGGCAGCCGGCAACGTGGTAGAATACAAGGTCCGCCTTGATGCCGCCTCCATCCGCGACGCTCTTGTGGCAGCCGCTGGAGAAAGCGCCACATCGACTACCCTGGTATCATTCAATGCAACCCTTACCGCAGTGGCTACTGACGGCAGCGGTGCTACGGCAGAGGTGCCGGTTTCGCTCAGCAACATTTATTTCAGCAACGTGGGGACCTCAATAGTCTGCAAATTCCAATCTCCATATACCCAGATTGGATTCAGTCTCCCGGGAAATTACAAGCAGGCCGTAATGGAGTCAACCATCAAGAAATTCGGCTCCGGAATCAATATGAATGCAGGAGTTACCAGCACCACCACCAAGGGTGTTTCCACGAACTCTACTTACGAGACCATCTCCACCAACCTCTTCAAGAGTACAACCCCTGCTCAGGATCCATCTCTCGGATATACCTACGCGCTCCTGAAATGTAGTGGATGGTACACCTCAAGCGACCTTGTAAACATCAACTACCTCGACATATTCTTCGAGGCTTCGAAGTAATTGATCTACTGTCAGCGACAAGATGTCTGAAGCGGATGGCGCCCGGCTCCATCCGCTTCAAGTTTGAAATTAAAAATGGCGTTCCGGGTTGAAATATTAAAACAGATGTCGCCATTTCACTTAAAAATCACTATATTTGCGTAAGCACCAGTAAACAAGAAAAGAAGTAATTATGTTCAAATCTTTGAGGTTCAGCCCATTCGCTGCTGCCGCAGCATCCATCCTCGTGCTTGCTTCCTGTGAAGGCAACGGAGAAGGCACGAAAACAGAGGATCCCACTCTCGGTAACGAGTTCCTCTTCGGGGGCGAAATCCGGAAAATCAAGTCTGTCGTATATTCTCCGGAAGAAGATGAAAGATTCACAAAGTTCTATTTTTCACCTACTGAGGGACTTGATGATGAGGAGAGTATGGTTCTTTATGACGATGCGATTGTCATAACGGCCAGTTCCGCCGACGGCACGATTGATTTCGGCGAAGCCGGCAATGAGCTGGAATATGGAGATTTCTCCATCAGCTCAGCTACAGCGGCATCCTTCAGCAAACTTTTCGTATCACTTAAGCTTGATTCACCGACCGAGGTGACATTGAGCATTGATGCGGAGAAAGAGGATGGCAGGACTCTCAAATGCGAATATTCAGGGCGATGCACCAGATGGCCGGAGGAGGAAGCGGCTGCCGACGTAGTGCTTGATGCCGTCATCATGGCCAAGTGCCTCGGCAAGATGGAGACCAAGTCGGAGCAGGGTGAGGATATCTACAACTATTACATCCTCCTCACCGATGCGGATTACACACTGAACAAATCCGACCTGACCATCAACGAGGCCGGAACCGTACTCTGCCTCGACCTCTATTCAGTAATGGTAGATCCACCTCACAAACTGGTGATTCCGACTGGTGAATTCAACCTCAGCGACAAGGGCATCGACAAAAGTTACGGCATACAGTACAGCTGCGTCGGACTCTACAATGACAGCGGAGTCCAGACATCGCTTCTCGAACTGGACGGTCCTGTGACCATCGAGAGAGATGGAGGGAACCTTCATATCACGGCATATGGCATTGACGAGAAACTCAAGAGGGTCAAGCTGGAGTACTCCGGCGAGGATTTCTACTCCATCGACGCCGGGAGCAATTTCTCCAACCCTCAGATTGGCAAGGACGTGGAGTTCGAAGGTGTGGAAGCTACCGCCCTCTACTACGGCAACCTATTCGACTCCGCTACCGGAATGATGCTGATAAATATATTCGATGAGAATTACGATATCAAGGGCAAGGACGGTTACTGCGTTTCGCTTGTAGTGTTCAGCGACCTTTTCGGCAATCCGAAGAATGCCAGACTCATACCTGGGAAATATACGATGTCGAAAGGCCTTGAGCACGGCACCTGGCTGCCTGCCATGGAGATCAACTATTACGGCATCCCGATGGTGATGGGCTCCTATGCCCACTACCTTGACGCAAGGGGCGAGAAGGCCACTGAAAAATACTCCTACGGCACTGAAGGCGAGATTGAAATCATCGAGCTGGCTGACAATGCAGGATTCACCGTCAACTATGATCTCTTCTCCAATGACGGCTACAGAATCCGCGGCTCCTACACCGGCAAGATTCCTGTAATAGACAATTCGGACGACAAGGGAGATGATGACGGCACATCCACCCTCGAGAAGGACTATGACATGGACCTCTCGATGTGGGATTGCGCCTATGTCGCTCCTCTGAACAGGATCTGGGTAGGAGGTATGGGCTACTATGACATTGACGGAGAGGCACTGAAGAACATCAAGCCGACATATCCGGCTCCATTCGGCCTCCAGTATGTCTACATTGGCCTCAAGGGCGACGACGGAGAGGGAGACAGGGTTCTGCTCGAACTCCTCGTGAACGATGATGCGGAGACCTACATCACCCCTGGCACCTATCCGTGCACCGAGGACCGCTTCCCTGAGCACTTCGTACCTGGACACATGATGAGGGGAATAATGCTCGAGGGCGATTTCGCAAGTTCCTCATTCGTTCACCTCAACGAAAAAACCCACATGGACCAGCATGCGAACTTCTATGGCGGAGAAGTGACCATTACCAAGGCCGAAGGCGGAGACAACTGGTTCACCTTCGATATTGACGGCATCTGTGTCAGGAAGCATCACGTGCGCGGTTCCTGGACCGGCCCTGTTTACCGCTACAAGGGAACAGTTCCTGTGACAGAATGGCCTGGTGCCGGCACCGCACAGGAGACTGTGTCTGCCAGGCAGGTCCGCTCGTCCGCTCCCGTCAGGGAACTGGCCCCGCTGGCTGACTTCAGTAACGGAAAGTTCGACATCAGATAAGGGCAGACAATGAAAGCAAGGATAATGCTGGCCGCCACATTGACGGCATTGACATTCTCGTGTTCCGAGAAGCCTGAAGACGTAAAGCCCCTGGAACCGTCATACCAGCCTGAGAACAGGCTGTGGTATTGCGGACAGATACTTGACATCAAGTCCGCAGTCCGGACGGAAAATGGCGGAGAGTGCACATTCTACCTCTCCCCTTCCTCTGGCATAACCGATGCCGACGAGATGATCAGCAAGGGTAACTCACTGATTGTCAACGTAGGCAGCCTTCAGGGCTACAAGGAATCATTCGATATGACATACCGGGATTTCACGATGGGAGATGCCGATGTCAATACCAGGACAAAGGCATTCGATTTCAGCCTCGACCTCTCCGGAGACAATCTTGAGCTTTACATCTGGGTTGTCGGCAATGACGGGAAAGAACTGGTTGCCGGTTATTCGGGCCCTGCTCCGGAATCCGTCAAGGCGCCTGTACACCTCTCCAACCAGTTCCTTCTTGACGGCAGAAAGGAAGATATCGGCAGTGTGCTGGACTGGCGGACAGCCGGGAAGACCCGCACCTACTATATATGCTCCGCCGCCGGCATAACAAGACCTGAGAACGGACTGACGGCCGACGTGGAAATCACCATCCCGGAGGAATACTACGGAAAACAGATTGACCTTTCGGATACGGACGGCATTGAAATACGCTGCTCGGGCGAGGACTTCATTGCCGAAGGCGGCAGTATGAAAGGCACATTGACCGCCTCTGCCGGAAGATTGGGCAGCGACCTCGGATTGTCCGTTGACATAAGTTCCGGGTCGAGAAGCCTGAAGGTGGAATTTTCAGGAAATACGTCCTCGGGGTATTTCAGCAGCAATACATTCGGGATTACCGGTCAGGCGGACAGCGCATTGGACAAGGTGTTCGGATATCAGGGCACGGGTTCCCTAACCCTCGCATTCGGCAATGCCGACAGACAGCTTTCGCGTCCTGAGGATCTCAGGGACAATGGAGAAGGACAGTCCGGCATTGCGGTAAGATTCACACTGGCATCCAACCAGATAGGTTCAGAGGTCGAAATCGGCCCCGGAAGCGCCACTGCGGCAGTGTTCGTCTATGATTATGACAACGTGGCGACCTACTCCCTCAAGAAGGGTGATATCGCCAGCGGAAGCATCCTCGTTCTGGATGAGATGCAGGACGGAAGACTCTACGCAAAAGCCGACATCACACTGGTGGACGGAAGGACTGTCAATGCAGAGTATTTCGGGGAAATCACAATGATGGACGAAGACTTCGACATTTCGCCGATTCTTCCGGAAGCCTCCGCGATCATCGTGACGGACAAAGATGAGAACGAACTCCAGAACCTGGAAATCACTTCTCTCCGCATCAGGAAGACTGAGAGTTTCAAGAGTTCATTCGGAGAAACGACGCCGGCATACGTATTGTATTTCATCAATGCCAATTCTGCCGAGGATCCACACAATGACGCCTGCACACCGCAGCTCGCTGTCAAGGACGACGCATTCGGGCTCAACGGCTCTCTGGAAGGCCACTTCTGGCACTTCGTCTATACCTACTACTCAGGTGTAACCCTGCTGCAATATGGCAAATACGGATCTCAGTACAACAGTTTCGGATACTGTCCGGCTTCCGCCGTCATTGACGCCACCTGGAATGAAGACAAGTCACTGGACATCATTTTCTCATTCAAGGATGAGGTGATTTCCTGGGGCTCGGCTAGCGGAACCGGAAACACTGTCTCCATCGAATGGCACGGCAAGGCTGAGCTCTACACTGGGTCTCAGGAAAACCTGCTTACCGAATCGGATCTGAAATAAAAATACAGAATCAACAATAATGACCAGAAAATCTTTATTACTACTGACACTTTTCCTCACACTATGCCTGAACCTGAGGGGACAGGATATCACAGTAACGGGTAAAGTGACCGACAGCAGCGGAGAGCCGCTCATCGGTGCCGCCGTGGTGGTGGACGGAACCACCAACGGAATCATGGTGGATATTGACGGAGCCTACTCCCTGAACGTCCCGTCCGATGCCGTGCTTTCATTCGAGATGCTCGGATACATGACGCAGAAGATTCCTGTCAGTGGCCGTTCAGTCATCAATGTGGTACTGACGGAGGATACCCAGAAACTGGATGAAGTCATAGTAGTGGCGTTCGGTACCGCAAAGAAAGAGGCATTCACCGGTTCAGCGGCAGTCCTCAACAGCGAAGATGTAACCAAGACACAGCAATCCAATGTAGCCCAGGCACTTACCGGAAAGATTGCCGGAGTCCAGCTCACTAATTCATCCGGCCAGCCGGGAGCAAGCCCGGATATCCGCATCAGGGGATTCAGCTCTCTGAATGCGGGCAACTCTCCGCTCTGGATTGTGGACGGAATGCCTTACTCGGGAGACCTGGGAAACCTCAACTCCAATGACATCGAGTCAATGACAGTCCTCAAGGATGCCGCCTCCAACGCCCTTTACGGAGCCAGAGGAGCAAACGGTGTCATTATGGTCACCACGAAGAAGGGCCGCACCCAGTCCAGATTCAACCTGGACGTGAAGTGGGGCGTGAATATGAGAGCGGTAAAGGACTACGATTACATAACTGACCCGGCCCTCTATTATGAGACGCACTACAATGCACTCAGAAACTACTATCTGGATTCTGGCTACGGGGACATCGACGCTTACCGCAAGGCCAACGCCAACCTCACGGCCTCGGCCGCAGACGGAGGTCTGGGATACCAGGTCTATACCGTGCCTCAGGGCCAGAACTTCATAGGAGTCAACGGAAAGGTCAACCCTCTTGCCACTCTCGGAAGGAAGGTGGTCTATAAGGGACAGGAATACTACGTCAGGCCGGACGATTGGACCGACGCCGCCTACAGGCACTCCCTGAGGCAGGAATACAATGCAAGTTACTCCAGTTTCTCCGAGAAGACCTCGCTCTATATGTCCTTCGGCTATCTGAACAACAAGGGAATCGTGGCCAACTCCGACATGGAGAGGTACACGGCCCGCGTCAAGGTGGACCACAAGGCCGCCGAATGGGCAAAAATCGGAGCCAACGTCACATACGCCAACTTCGACTACAACCAGATTGACGACAGCGGCTCAAGCAACTCCACGGCCAATGTTTTCGCATACACCTCCACCATCGGCCCGATCTACCCTCTCTATCTCAGAGACGGCAGCGGAAGAATCATGAAGGACGATATGGGACACACCCTCTACGATTACGGCAACGGAGACAATGCCGGAATGGAGCGTTCCCTGTTCCCCAACAGCAACGCCCTCTCCGACTCAAGGCTGAACAAGTCCAACTCCGAGGGCAATGCCTTCAACGGCACCGCCTACCTGGACATCACCTTCCTGAAGGACTTCAAACTTACGGTGAATGCGGGATACACCCTCGATGAGACACGTTCCACAACAGTGTACAACCCGTTCTTCGGCCAGTTCGCCACTGAGAACGGCGTAGTTTACAAGGGCCACGGGAGGGTCACTGAACTCAACCTTCAGCAGATACTCAACTACAACAGGCAAATCCGCCGTCACAACATCAATGCGATGGTCGGCCACGAGTACTACAAGAGAAAATCCTACTCCCTCTCGGCCGCTAAAAGCGGAATGTTCTCCATAGACAATGATGAACTCACCGGAGCCATCATTGACAAGATGGCCGCCAGCTCGTCCACAGGAATGTACAACAACGAGGGATACTTCACCAGGGTGATGTACGATTACTATGACAAGTATTTCGCATCTGCCTCATACAGAAGGGACGCATCCTCCCGCTTCCATCCCGACAACCGCTGGGGCAACTTCTGGTCAGTGGGAGGAGCCTGGATTATCAGCAAGGAGGACTTCATGAGGAAGAGCGGAGAATGGCTCGACAACCTCAAGCTGAAAGCCTCCATCGGCTCCCAGGGAAATGACAATATCGGGGACTACCGATATACCGATACCTTCTCCATCACCAACTCGGAGGGAGATGTGTCAACGCCTTTCCTCTCGAAAGGTTCCAAGGACATCACCTGGGAGACCAACATCAACTTCAATGTCGGAGCGGAATTCGGCTTCCTCAAGGGAGCCATATCCGGAAGCGCCGAATACTTCATGAGAAAGACCACCGATATGCTCTTCCTCTTCCCTGCGGCACCTTCAATCGGATACTCGTCATATTACGCCAATGTAGGAGACATGGTGAACAACGGTGTGGAAATCGAGCTCAACTTCACCCCGATACGCAAGGAAAATCTCATATGGGACATCAACCTCAACGCCACCCACATGAAGAACAGGATCACCATGCTGCCTGAGGAAAGGCGCAACACCGTGGTCGAAGGATACGAGGGCTATGTCAGCGGCACAACTTTCTACGGAGAGGGCCTGCCTATCTACACCTTCTACCTTCCGAAGTATGCCGGTGTATCCGACGAAGGCAAGTCAATGTGGTATATGGACGAGGAAAAGGACGGAAAGACAGAAAGGACCACCACGACAGACTATGCCAAAGCATCCAAGTACCTGTGCGGCAATCCGATACCTGACCTCTACGGCGGTTTCGGGACCTCCCTGTCATTCTTCGGCTTCGATTTCTCCGTAAACTTCACATGGCAGATTGGCGGACTGGCATACGACTCCGGCTATGCGGATGCAATGTACTCTCCGGCGAACAAGAACACAGGCATGAACTGGCACAAGGATATTCTCAAGGCCTGGTCTGCCGAGAATCCGGACTCCGACATCCCGCGCCTCCAGTACGAGGACCAGAACCAGAACGCAAGTTCTGACCGCTTCCTTACGGATGCCAGCTACCTGAACCTCCAGAATATGGATTTCGGGTACACTCTCCCGCAGAAGGCCGTTGAGAAATTGCGGATCAGCAAACTCAGAATCTACCTTGCCTGCGAGAATGTCTGGTATTGCTCCAGAAGGAGGGGATTCGACCCGAGACATTCATATTCAGGGTCAACCAGTCAGGCTACATACTCGCCTGTAAGAACTATTTCAGGAGGTATCAACATTCAATTCTAATGAAGGACATGGTCAATAGAACATTGAAATATTTGGCAATATCAGCGGCAGCAGCATTATTGTCTGCCGCCTGCATCCAGGAGACGCATTCCGTGACGGTTGCGACCGAGGACCAGGTGACGCTGCAGACATTGATAAAAGGTATCCCTTCGGCAATGATGGAGCCGGGAAGCGCCGGATACGCATCCTCCGGTCAGGCCTGGGACTTCGGTCTCCCTGCCATCCATCTGGCCACGGAATCCATGACAGGTGATCTCGTGGTAACCGGGAACATCGGTTATGACTGGTTCCAGCAATGGGGTACCAACGATGCCCTCGGTCAGGAATATGCCGTATGCGTACTGACCTGGAACACATACTACAGATGGATTGCAATGTGCAATGACATCATCCGCAAGATTTCCAGAATGGACTCTGCGGACATTACCGCGACTGACATCCAGTATCTCGGCTTCGCATACGCCTACAGGGCCTACAGCTATCTGGATCTGGTCCGTCTTTACGAATTCAAGGAGAACAATTATACCGACGGGGACGGGATTGTCGGGCTCAGCGTACCGATTGTGACAGAGGAGTCCACGGAGGAGCAGGCCAAGAATAACCCGAGGGCAATGGCCGACGATGTTTTCGACAAGGTGATTTTCCCGGATCTGGACAAGGCGGAGGAACTTCTGGCCAACTATGTGCCTTCAAACAAATACGCCGTCAGCACAGCATTGATATATGGACTCAAGGCCAGGGCATACATTGACAGAGCCACCGCCCACGAGGACCCGGAATTGTACGCAAAGGCTGCCGAGTATGCCAGGAAGGCCATCAACAGCAGTTCCTGCACGCCTCTTACCCAGGCTGAATGGGAAGACCCGGTCAACGGATTCAACAATGCTTCCTCAAACAATTCCTGGATATGGGGTCTGCCTCTCGCAAGCGAGAACGTGGCCAGCCTCTTCTGCTTCACGGCGCACATGAGCACCGAACAGAGCTGGTCGGCATACGGTTTCTCAGTAGGCCGCGGCATAAACAAGAACCTGTACAACAGCATTGACAGGAACGACTTCAGGAAACATTCCTGGCTGGACCCGGACCGGAGTTCATACGAATACAAGAGCTGCAGGACGGATTCGAAGAGCTACTTCGCATCTTCCCTCGCCGACTATGTGAACATAAAGTTCCGTCCTGCCGGAGGTGAATACAAAATCAGCGCTACCGGCGGTGCTGCTGACCATCCTATGATGAGGGTCGAGGAGATGTACTTCATCGAGGCTGAGGCCAGGGCTCACGAGAATCTGAATGAGGGAATCAGCCTGCTCAATTCATTCATGAACAACTACAGGATTACAGGCGGCAGCTATGACTGCGGGAAGAAGGCGACGTCGCTCAAGGGATTCATCAACGAGCTCATGCTCCAGAAGCGTATCGAGTTCTGGGGCGAGGGAATTGTGATGTTCGACCTCAAGCGGCTGGATATGTCCACCAAGCGGGGATATGTAGGAACCAACTCACCTACATCATACAGGCTCAATACCGACGGCCGCGCCCCATACTGGAACTTTGTGATATCCAGAGGCGAGGTTCAGAACAACAAGGCCATCATCGGCAAGAACAACCCGGACCCGTCCGGCATCATCAAACCTTGGACGGAATAGAGGCAAAAGCATTAACATAAGGAAATCATGACAAAAGGATATATGAAAATCAAGGGATTTGCGGTTCTGTGCATCCTGGCTGTCCTTTCAGCCTGCTCCACGAATGAGGAGTACGCGGCAGGAGAGAAGGACTCCCCGGATACCTACGGGGTCTATTTCCCTACCCAGGACAATCCGCTCGCAGTAGAACTCACCCCGGAGGACCCTGCAGCAGTCAGCTACAAGATCCGCAGAACCAGGACGGACGGCAGGATTACTGTACCTGTGGTCATTTCAGTCAATGATGGAGGCATCTTTTCCGTAGAGCCGGTTATTTTCAAAGACGGCGAGAACGAGTCCACCATCACCATCGGATTCGAAGGGGCTGAAATCGGCAAGACCTACAACTGCTCCGTGAAAGTTGAGGACCCGGCCTACATATCCATATACGGAAAGAAACAGACCGGATTGAGCTTCAGTGTGCTCCGTGCAGAATGGGAAAGTCTGGGAATCGGGCGCTGGCGTGACGACATCATCAGTTCCCTCTACAGACCGGATAACAAGAATGCCGAAGTGGAGGTGGAAGTGTTCCAGCGTTCCGACAAACCGGGCTATCTCAGGATGCAGGTGTTCAACGAGGACTATCTCACAGCCCTTTTCGGGATCACAAGGCCTACCGAGCGGCTGATGACCACAATCGACGCCACCGACCCGGACAAGGTCTGGATACCGAAGCAGAGCACCGGTATCACGCTCAATGACGATGACGGATACATCACCATAGCCTCCTACGTCGACAAGCAGTTCTCCATCGATGCCGCTGACGCACAATACGGAAGCCTCAAGGAAGGCGTCATAACATTCCCTGTCGGCAGCATTTTCGCAAACCTCTCCAAATACATGCAGCCTGATGAGTGGTATCCGGTGAACGGTGACGGGATGCAGCGTCTGGTCCTCCCCGGAGGCCACGTCTATGACTACTCGCTATCCGTATCCAAGGGTGAGGTCATCCCGGGATTGACCCCGATTGACGTAACCGCCGGCCAGGACATAGTGAAGGTCAGGTATGCATTCTTCGACGGAAGGCTTGACGACGGACAGATAAGCCTCAATGCCCAGGCTCTCGACGAGGGAAGCCTCAGTTTCGGAAATGAGATCCTTGAAGGAAGCGGAACCGTCAATGCTGTCCTTGACAAGACCGGGCTCTATACATTGGTAGCCTGCGGATATGACAAGAATGACAGGATGCAGGCATATGACGGAGTAAGTTTCGGGTTCATCATGGAGGGAGACAACCGTCCCGTTGTCCTGACCATCGGGCTGGAAGGCACCAACGAATACGGCGGCAACGGCATCACCACGGACAACTCTACCAGGTTCTATGCCTATGGCGAAGGCATCGAGAGCATCGTATACGGAATGTTCAGGAAAAGCAAGATCAAGTCCTATGACGGGGACTATGAACAGCTTCTCACGGACTCCGGAAGGGAGATGGACAAGGAAGCCATCGACAGAATCAACAGCAGCTCATACAGCAAGATGTACACCGGGCTGAACGGTGACAGCGAGTACATTATGGTGCTCAAGGCCGACAATGGTTTCGGAAGCCGCATATTCACTGCGGAATACAGGACTACCGGAGTATTCAACCCTGTCCTTGAAAGTTACGGCTACGATGACTTCTTCGCAGCAATACAGATGAGCAAGAAGGCCCTCATTGATACGGAGTGGAACTACTATGCCGTCAACCTCATGGGAAGCAAGCCTTACAGGACTTATATGGGCAAGGTCAGCGTCAATGCGAGCGATGTCCAGGAGGAAGGCATTGACATGCTGGAAATCAATGGACTTGCAGCATTGAACTTCGACCAGGAAGGAGCCGACAAGCTCCTGGCCGCATATATTCCGGGCTCATCCGCCCTCCAGGGATACTACGGTCTGTTCGTGCCGCTCCTTGCCCAGGATGCGATGGGAACAATCGAGGGAGACAGCGTTTTTGCAGGCTATATGCCGGAGGAACAGGCCAATGTCTATATGGTGGCCGGAATGTTCGCAGGCTGCGTCGCCGACGGATACATAGCCTTCGTGCCAAGCCCTGTGCTCATCCAGCAGGGATATACGTTCTCCTATTTCTTCCTGGGCAGCCAGACCAGCCTCTACGGCCTCTATACCGAGATGATGCTCGTGGATGCATCGAAGGATCTCGGCGAAGTGCCGGCTCAGGCCAGGCAGAACACGGCTATCCTGTGGGATGCTGCCATCAAGGCAGCCAGAAACGTGAACTTCGTGGAACTTCCTGAATACTACGATTTCCAGGAGGAACTTAAGAAGGTGCTGGATATGGAGGCAGGCAAGCCTGAGAATCTCGCCATTGAAGATTAACCATCAAAACAGACAATAAATGAAAAACAAGATACTGTTCATTGCGGTTTCGCTTATGGTTGCCGGCGGCTGTTCAGTCGAGGAGACCAGCGTGGTCCCGGAAGAGGCTCCGGAGCCGTCAAAGATTGCCAACGTTCCCGACAATGCTGAACACGGAGTGCTGATTGCCAAGTTCGATGCCGGTTTCGTACCTCAGCTGGAGGCGATGGAAAGGACGGCATTGCTCACCAAATCAGCGCCCGAGGCCCCGACTCCGGAATTGGAAAATCTTTTCGACGGGCTGGGAGTCATCTCATGCAGCAGAGTATTCGCGAAGGATGACAGGAATGAGAAGGAGACCAGGGCAGCCGGACTTCACAGATGGTACCTTCTCAAGTTTGACAGGGACAAGGACCTGAAGGCCGCTGCAGAGGCTCTCGCCCAGGTCGCCGAGGTCAGCATTGTCCAGTTCAACAACAAGCCTGTCAGGACTTTCGACGGGCAGCGGGCCGCATTCAGGGATGAGCCGCATCCTTCGACAAAGGCTTTCACGCCGTATCCTTTCAATGACCCATATCTTTTCTGGCAATGGCATTACATCAACAATGCTGACCAGGCCATCTCCAACACATCCAGGGAGGGAGCCGATGTAAATGTTGCCCCGGCCTGGAAACTGACGGGAGGGGATCCGAGAATCATCGTGGCCGTGCTTGACGAGGGTGTGAAATACACCCATCCGGACCTTGCGGACAATATGTGGATCAACCCGGACCCTGACCCGGAAATGAATGATATCCACGGATACAATTTCGTGGACAACTGCGACATTGAGTGGACCAGGGAGGGCAATGTGGGCCACGGAACCCACGTCGCCGGAACTATTGCCGCAGTCAACGGCAACGGTATCGGTGTCTGCGGAATCGCCGGAGGCACCGGCAAGGGTGACGGCGTCAGAATCATGTCCTGCCAGATTTTCTCCGGAGATGACTCAGCCGGAGACGCCAGGGCGGCTGTGGCAATCAAATATGCCGCGGACCACGGTGCCAGCATTCTGCAATGCTCATTCGGATTCGAAGCAGGCCAGGCCAGATATGACAATGCTTTCGAGGCTGCCAACCCGCTTGAGGTGGAGGCAATGCGCTACTTTATGAGCAAGAAGAACTGCGATGCCATTGACGGCGGTCTGATTTTCTTCTCCTCCGGCAATGAAGGAGCCCCGATGTCAGGCTACCCTGCCGCATACCGCGACTACATCTCCGTGACGGCATTTGCTCCGGACTTTCTCCCGGCCTACTATACCAACTACGGTCCGGGCTGCAATATTTCCGCCCCGGGAGGAGAAATCAATGGACATAGCGGAGGTGAGCGCGCCGCCATCCTCTCTACGGTGGTCAGCGAGATTGACGAAGTGGATTACGGCTATATGCAGGGTACTTCAATGTCCTGCCCGCACGCATCAGGCGTGGCTGCTCTCGGACTCTCATACGCTCTCCAGAAAGGAAAGAGTTTCACACGCGAGGAATTCCAGAACATGATTCTCACCTCGGTCAATGATCTCAACTGCTATCTTGACGACGAGGTAAAGACTACGGGAAGCACTATAAAGCTGATGGACTACTATGGCCAGATGGGAACAGGAGCAATCGACGCATACAAGCTACTGATGCAGGTAGAGGGCACTCCTTGCCTCAATGTCCCTGTCGGAAAGGCATACAGGGCCTCTCTTGCCGGATTCTTCGGAGGCGGAGCCAAGGACCTGACCTACATCGGAGTGGAAGTTCCGGATGAGGCCCGCGAGGCTCTGGGAATAGAGGGAACGCCAAAAATCTACGAGGGTGAACTCCAGATCAAATGCTCCAGGACCGGTTGCGGAAAGATAAAGGTCAGCGCCATAGCAGGCGGCAACAGGGTCGGCTCAGATGTAGTGATGGGTGGAATTCCTGTCACCAAGGAGGTCGCTATTGTTTCACGAACAAGCCAGTCCGCCAATGGAGGATGGCTGTAGAATAATCAGAACTATGAGATTATACAGAATACTGATGGGGCTCCTCATTGTCCTGGGGGTTTCCGCATCCTGTTCAAAGGACAAGAAGGTGGACAGCAAGGTGGTCGGAGAATGGGAGCTTGAGCTCCGCAATTCGGAGGCGGTAAGCGATTTCTCCGTGTATATCAATTTCCGGAAAGATGCCACTTTCACGATTTACCAGCAGATTGAGGCCTCCTACTACCAGTCCTTCAACGGGACCTGGGAAGTTGACGGCAAGGCTCTGTCCGGCCTCTACAATGATGGAGCCGCCTGGGGAAGTGACTATCTGTTCGAGTTGTCATCAGACGGCAAGACTTTGACACTCAAGACCATAGCGGAGCCGACAGAAATATCGGTCTACCGGAAATGCACCATCCCGGAAGAGGTGATCAATTCCTCCCACCCGGAGGTCAAGTCAAATTGAAAACAAGAAGAGGCTGACCCAAAAGGTCAGCTTCTGTTTTTTGGGGAGGGTAAAGTTCCGTAAGGTGATGTTGGAAAAACTAAATCCCTCCCACTCCTGCGGAGCGGGTCCCTCTTCACAAGGCCACGGGCGGCCATGGTTTTCCT
>JALFFZ010000099.1 GCA_022777585.1 Bacteroidales bacterium
ACCATATCGGTGGCAGCCTTCACAATCTCGTCGATATGTTCCATCTGCTCCTTCTGCACCCAGGCGGTGCGGATCAGGCGGAGGAAAGGAATCAGGGTCTCCTCGGTGGTAATCAGCACATTCTGCCGGAACGCCTTGGCGAAGATATCCTTGTCCTCCATCTTGGCCAGCTGGTAGGCCCCGTAGTTCGGGATGAACATTATCACATAGTCAAGGGTCTTGCGGCCGGCCACATATTTCTGGTACTCCTTGCCGGTCAGTTCCCTGATATGGTTTTCTATGGATGCCAGATTCCTCGCCGACGCAGCAGCCCTTTCCTCGTCTGTCTCGGCGGCAAAATAGTCCGCAAGGGCCGTCAGGGACACTTTCGAGTCAATGAGGATGTCGGTATTGTCAGGAAAATGCAATGCAAAATCGGGCCTCATCGTCTTGCCGGTCTCATCATTGACAATGCGGTTGCCCTTCCTGTCCCGCAGCCAGAACTCGGAATCGTAGTCCCGGCCCTCTGTCAGATTCTCGGACTTCAGAATATTCTCCAGTATGGTCTCTCCGAAAATTCCCTGCACCTTGCTCTGTCCCTTCAGAGCCTTGGCCAGATCCTCGGCAGTGTTTCCGATGGTCTCGGTCTGCTCCTTGAGATGCCTGACTGTCTCGGCAAACTGGGTCTTGATGGAGGTGCTGGCCTCAGTGTGGGACTTCTTCTGCTCCTCGAAGGCCTCCGTCATTCCCTTTATGGTCTGGTCAAGACCGCCGGTGATATTCTTCATTGTCTCGGCAGCCTCCTTCTTCAGGGCCTCCTCGCGGGCCTTGAGATTCTTCTCATTTTCCAATGCCAGGGCTGTCCTGGCCGCCTCGATGGCATTTTTCTGGGCTTCCTCCAGCTTTGCGAGAGACTTGTTGTAATTGTCCTTAAGTTCCTCCACTGCCTGCCTGTGACGCTCTTCATCATTCTCACGAAGCCTTTCCGCAGACTTGGCGGCTTCCTCGGCTTTGGCAAGATCCCTGTCCCGCTGGCCAAGCTCCCCTCTCAATTCCTCGACCGAAGCCCTGAGAGAAGCCAGCTTGCTGTTCTTCTCCTCAATTTCAAGCTGCTGCCGCCTGATAAGGTCTCTGGACTTGCCGGAGGAGACAACCCAGACTGTCGCTATCGCAATGATGACGACCGCAGCGATTATGGCAATGGTAACTGCAATATCCATAGCTTGTTTTCGGAAATGACTGATTATTTCACAGAATCCGGTTCACCACCCTGACTTTTAATGACACGGTAACGGCGCTGAAGAGCGACAAGGACACTTTTTTCAGCTAGCGGATTCAGTCCACGGAATGTAGTTCTCTTTTTCAATTCTGCCAGAGGCATTGTCAGCAGAAGCTTCGCAAGACACTCGTCCGCAAAGGAATTGGTAACAACATTGACTCCGGTAAAATCCAATACTACACGTTCATCCCCCTCCAACAGCGGAAGAAGCTGCCGGCGTATCCTGGCACCCATTTCCCTTGTGCCGAAGTTCTCGCCAAACTGTGAAAATTTAAACTCTACCATAACTTGCTCAATTCATCCGTTTCCAGGAATGGTTCATTAAACTCCGCCTCGATATCTGACCTGTTCTCGACCACATCATTCGGATTGAAGTCCACATCAGTGCTGATTTCCATATAGATGACTGTACCTTGCCACAACCCGTTCTCCTCCATAGATATTTTCCCGCCAGACTCAATCAGCTTATGATGACCGGAGTGGATAACGAACTTAAGACCAACTTTTTGCATCATTCTGGATGTTGCATACAAGCCAAAACCCATTCCCTTGCCGTCAGTAACCGAATCCTGCAAACACAGGCGAATGGCATCAGCCTCTGACACGTTGCTATACTTTTCATTCTCAGAAAGAGAAGTTCGTATTCCCATACCATCGTCCGCAATCAAGACTCTAAGGACATCGTTATCTGAATCAAAATGCGTAATGGCAATGCCGAGAGGTTTCCCGGAATGTATATGGACATTATCCAGAATCTCATAAAAACAATAGCTCAGGGTCTGAAGGACACTCGTCTCAATCTCAAAATGAGACGTGAGCAGTCCAATAACCCTGGAATAAACAGAGTTCAAGGTATGTGCATCAAACACATCTATTGAGATGTTTTCCTCTACTCCCCTGAAATACTCCCTTATGAGAAAAGCAACATCCATATACGATAATACAATTTCACAAATTTACTAAGTAATTTTCAAAATACAGCCAGCCTCATCGCACCTGGATGAGGAATGAGAACTCATAGTCACGGTCGGAAGGGACGCAGTGGTATGGCTCCGGCTCGGAGCCCCAACTGTCATAGCCTCCCACTCCGCGGTGGAGATGGTCGAGGCATACTTCCACATAGGCCCTCGGGACAATGTCGCAGATATGGGATTGCGGGCGTACAAAGCCTTCAGTATCAAAGTCTTCTATACTGTTACGGAGAGCATTGAACTCGAAAGGAACATCCGATGTGATGGTCAGTCCGTGCTTCTTGCCCGAAAGGGAAAGCCGGCGGACATCGGTATGGTGTCCGTTCTCCTGAGGGCGGACATAAGGATAATACAGGTCCCTGACATCGGCACTGTAGCAGCCGATGAGAGTGCCGGCCTTGCGGTCAACATAGTTCTCCTCCGGTCCCCTGCCATACCAGCCGGCATTGGAGTACTCCGCCGGAATCCTGAAACGCAGGCCGACTCGCGGGAGACCAGGCGTACCTTCCGGACATGCTCCGAAGCGGCAGAGAACCTTCAGCGCTCCGGATGCCATGATGGTGTAATCCATTGAGAATGAATTGCCTGCCTCAAGGTCATAAACCACTTTGACACTGGCCTCATTGCCGGCCACCTCCGTATTGACGGACTTTACGACCGGGTCAGATTTCCATACGGCAAGCCTGGCAGGCATCGCACATCCGTAGTCATTGTCGGTCGGAGCCCTCCAGAACGAAGGCCTGAAGCCGAAACCGTCCTTGATATACTCGACATTGCGGACCCTGTAGGAAGTGACATTGCCGGTGGTCTTGTCAATGCTGAAAGCCAATCTCGACGAACTGACTGTGAGATCGGAATCCGACTCGTCAATCTTAAGGGCCGGTCCGTCAGCATTGGCCTCCGCCACCTCATACTTCCCTCCGAGATAAATCTGGCCCTTGGCGACTTCGTAGCCGGAACGGTCTATTGCAGAAAGGATTACAAAATATTCCCCGGCCGTCTCAGGCAATGCGAAAAGGTCCACCTCCGTCCCGGTCTGAGGTTCCAGGTCAAGGCGGAAAGACTTCTGCTGACAAGGCTTTCCGTCCTTCAGAAGCGTCATTGTAAATGAATAATCGTCGGTATCGGTAAAGTAGAACCTGTTGAAAATCTTCACCTTGCCGCCATCAGCAGGCTCGAATGAGAAATTCTGGTAGGCGTATTTCACCTCCGCCATTGCCGGATGCGGGTTGCGGTCCGGGTTCACTATTCCGTTGCAGCAGAAATTGGCGTCAGAAGGCTGGTTCTCCCCGAAGTCCCCGCCGTAGGCCCAGTAAGGACGACCCTCATCATTCTTCACCAGAATACCCTGGTCAACCCAGTCCCAGATGAAACCGCCCTGAAGATGAGGATATCTGTAGATCGCCTCCCACTGGCCGATGAGATTGCCGTTGGAATTTCCCATTGCATGCGAGTACTCGGAAGGGCATACAGGCCTGTCAGCGCCCCTCTCGCCAATGGCATTGAACCAGTCGGCTCCCGGATACTGAGGCACATACATATCCGTATTCCATTCCCACTGCGCCCTCTCGTAATTGACAGGACGGTTCATCAGATCCTTCTCCTGAGCCTTGAGGTAGAGGTAGGTATTGTAGAAATTGTATCCGTTGCCGGCCTCGTTTCCGAGAGACCAGATGGTGACGCAAGGATAGTTCCGGTTGCGGAGAAACATGTTCCTGGTGCGCTCCATGTGGGCATCTAGCCATTCCGGAGCATTGCCGAGGGTATGACCCTTGCTGAGATTGTAGCCCCGGCCGTGAGACTCGATGTTGGCCTCGTCGTAAACGTAAAGGCCGATCTCGTCGCAGAGTTCGTAGAACTGCCTGTCCTGCGGATAGTGGCAGAGACGTACCGCATTGATATTGTGGGCCTTCATCAGCTCCAGGTCCTTGCGGCAAAGCTCTCTCGGGACATAATGACCGGTAGTCTCGTTATGCTCGTGGACATTGACGCCCTTGAACTTGACAGGCTGGCCGTTCACGAGGAAAAGATTGCCCCGGAGCTCGAACCTGCGGAAGCCGACATTGAACGGAACCACTTCGGAGACCTTTCCGTCGCGGCTTAGGGTGATGAAGAGGCGGTAGAGGTTCGGAGTCTCGGCCGTCCATTTCAGCACATCGGCTATTCCGGCATCGAAGCTGATTTCAGTACCGGAGTCCGCCCCTGCGGAACCGTCAGCCGAACCGCTGCTTACCACATTGCCTGCCGCATCGACGAGCTCATAGCCGAGCCTGAAGTCTGCGCCCGCATCGGAATCATTCTGTATCAATGTCTTAAGACGGAAGATACCGTCAGAGTAATTCTCATCCAGACTTGAGACCACGGTGAAGTCCTCAATCTTGAGCTCAGGCTGGGACCAGAGGAAGACATCGCGCTCGATACCGCTGATCCTCCAGAAATCCTGGCATTCGAGATAGGAACTCGTACTCCAGCGGTAAATCTTGATTACCAATTCGTTATCCCCTTCCACAAGATATTTGTCAAGGAGGAATTCGGCCGGGTCCTTGGAATCCTCATTGTAGCCGACTTCATTGCCGTTGACATATACATACACACCGGACTTGGCGCCGGCGAGGTGAAGATATACATTCCTCCCCTTCCAGGATTCCGGCACCCTGAATGTCCTGCTGTAAACCCCGTAAGGAATGATGTCCGGCAATGACGGAGGGGTCGGATGCCCACCCAGGAACTCGTATGGCTGATTCACATAAATTGCTGTGCCATAGCCCTGTACCTCCCAGTTCCCCGGCACGGTGATCTTCCCTGTCTTCTCCGTCTCCCCTTCCACATACCGGAAATCCCATTCCCCGTTCAGCAACTTGTAATAAGGGCTGCGGCCATAGTCGAATGTGGCTGCGCTTTCCCTGTCCCCGTAGGTCATGAACGTGGTGCGGGCCGGGAGTTTTCCTACGCTCAATACGGACAAATCCCTGTGGTAAGGCAATGATTCATCGGCATCTGCACCCTTAGCCATCTGTATTCCCGCCAGCATGGCCGACAGGACAATGATTGAGGAAAATACTCTTCTCATATCGTCATCAGTTAGTGTTCCCGCAATATAGCATTATTTATCCTGTCTCGCAAATGTCCGCTAGCCTTTCTTCACTCTCTTCGCCCTGTCGAGCCAGAAGTCAGAAACCGTTTACAAGAAACTCGCGAAGACTTAGATGGATTATTCCCTCATCGTCAGTTCTTGTCACCATCGGCGTCAAGGATATAACATATTTAGGATAATTATCCTTAATCTTCTTCAGAGCACCGAATTCCCTTTCCCTGGTTTCCTCCCCGGCTATTAGATATGATGCCTGAGCGTAAACTCGGGAAGTGCCTTTCGTACATACGAAGTCTATCTCACCTGCCTGCAGCTGGCCGACCTGAACCTTATACCCGTCATGTACAAGCTGCTGATAGATGATATTCTCTATTACTTTCTCAATATCTTTATCACGGCCTACCAGAGTTTGAGTATTGCGTATTCCAACATCCTCGAAATAATATTTATCATTGCTCTCCAGCAGTTTTTTGCCCCGAATTTCAAAGCGTTCAACCTTGTGAACTATATATGCGTCACTCAGATACTTGATATATCTGAGTGCAAGATCAGTAGAAACCGACTCTTTTCGCCCCCTCATGTATTTGCTGATTGAGGTCGCTGAAATCAGCTTTCCTGTATTGTCAGCAAGGAACTTCACCAGATTATATAGGAAAGGCACATTCCTGACCTTATGCCTAAGGATAATGTCTTTCATCAAAGCGGTATTGAGAACATCTTCACAATAAGTCCTAAGTCCGTCAATATCAGCCAAATCATATGGCTTTAAACCAGGAAGACCGCCGACGTCAATGAACTTCCGCAGGGACTCATCACTGTCCGTCAAAGAATGAAACCTGAGGAAATCCAGATAGCATAGAGATTGAACATAAATTTCGTGATGACGACCGCCAAGTTTGGTGGACAGGTCGCCCGACAAGGTTTCCGCATTACTTCCAGTGACAACAATTTCCACCCCATTCTCTGTCCTGTAGTTGCGAAGACTATCCTCGAAGTCCTTTATTTCTTGAACCTCATCAATAAGAATAAAGTTGGTTCTCGTGGAATCTATTCTGGCATCAATGTAATCGTTCAAGTCCGAATCATTCTTTATCTCCTTCCACTCTTTCTTTTCCTTATCTATAAAGATTACATTATTCTGAGAATCCGATGAAAGCAGTCTCTTGAGATCCAGCAGAACGTAGCTCTTGCCGACACGTCTTTGACCTGTCAGCACTATTATTGTCTGTTTTCCGAGATGCCGGCGTATCTCATGTATGTATTCCGGCCGTGATAATATTTCCATAGTGCAAAAATAACGATTTTATCGCATATATACGACAAAATTATCAGAAATAGCAGTTTTATCGCATTACATTCCGTTTTCAAGTCAATATGAAACCGTTCGCCCGCTCGGGATGGCATAGGGCCAAACCGACAGAGAAGAGGCTGACCCAAAAGGTCAGCTTCTGTTTTTTGGGGAGGGTAAAGTTCCGTAAGGTGATGTTGGAAAAACTAAATCCCTCCCACTCCTGCGGAGCGGGTCCCTCTTCACAAGGCCACGGGCGGCCATGGTTTTCCT
>JALFFZ010000100.1 GCA_022777585.1 Bacteroidales bacterium
ACCGCAAGCAGTCGCAGATGATATACGTATATCCAACCAACAAACTATAAGTATTATCATGAAAACAGAATCCATCTTATTCAAATGCGGCAGATGCGCTGCTGCAGCGATGCTTGGCGCAGTGCTATTTGCCGGTGGAGGAACTATTTCGTACGCAGAGAACCCATCTGCAGCGCAGTCCCAGCAGAATTTCAGGACCGTCAAAGGCAAGATCATTGACGAGAATGGTCAGCCGGTCGCCGGTGCGGGAGTTTTAGAGGAAAACACACGGAACGGTGTGAACTCAGATATCGACGGAACATTCTCTCTCAAGATTTCAGATGAGCACAACATCGTGATTTCATTCATCGGATATGAGACAGTGGTGATAAACCCTGCAGGAAAGTCCGAATTTCAGATTCAGCTGACACCTGACAGCAAACTTCTGAATGAGGTGGTAGTAACGGCTCTCGGAATAAAGAGAGATGCCAAGGCGCTTGGATACTCTGTCAGCGAGGTCAAGGGAGCATCTCTCGTGGAAGCCAGGGAGAATAACATCATGAATAGCCTCAGCGGAAAGATCGCCGGACTTCAGGTCAGCGGGAGCGGTAACGGAAGCATGGGTTCCAGCCGCATCATCATCCGAGGCAACAACTCACTTGCCGGCAACAACGAGCCGCTCGTAGTCATTGACGGGGTCCCAATGAACAATTTCAACGGAGGCCAGAGCACCGGACAGTGGTCAGGAAGCGATTCAGGTAACGGTCTCACCGACGTCAATCCCGATGACATCGAGTCAATCTCCGTGCTCAAGGGAGCCGCAGCATCCGCCCTCTACGGAACACGTGCGGGAAACGGCGTCATAATGATCACCACAAAGAAAGGCAATGGCTCCAGAAAAGGTCTGGGCGTGACTGTCAATCAGAACATCATGTTCGAGACGCCGCTCAAGACTCCTGAAATGCAGAACGTGTATGGACAGGGAACCAACGGGGAATACGACGCAAACGGAAACATGAGCTGGGGTCCGAAGATGGAAGGCCAGATGTATGTCGACTGGACAGGAGAGGAGCGGCCGTTCTCCGCATACAACAATGACATAACAGACTTCCTCAGGACAGGATTCTCCTCGACGACTTCCATAGAGGCAGCCCAGACAACCGATAAGAACGCAATCAGGGCATCCGCCTCATTCACGAGGAACAAGGGTCAGATTCCGACAAACAACCAGGATAGATACAACATTGACGTAAGAGATGTATTGAACCTCAGCGAAAAGGTTCAGTTGGAAATGAAGGTCAACTACATCAAGCAGAAGACCGACAATATTCCATTCCTGACACTGAACCCTATGAACATCATGTCCAATTATCTGATGATGCCGCGAAATGTGCATTATTCCGACATGGCGGATGTCTATGACAGCGCAGGGGCGGTGAAGCAGTGGACAAACAAGGAGGCCAACTTCGTCCTGAACCCTTATTTCAACAGGTACAACAGCAATTACACCGAGAGGAACAGGCTCATCGGATTCATCTCCCTCCAGTACAAGCCTTTCGACTGGCTCACAATCAAGCTCCGCCATGGAGAGGACATGTACTGGACCGAATACAATGAGAAGGTGCATTCCACAACTCCTTACAACAACAATTACAAGGGTCACGGAAACTTCTACGTGTCTTCCCGCACATTCAGGGAGTGCAACTCTGACTTCCTCGTGACACTGGGCAGGGACAACCTCTTCGGAAGCGACTTCTCAGCCAGCCTCAATGTCGGCGGAAACAGGCGCTACTACCGTTCACACAGCAGCTCGATGAACTCCGGCTCGCTCGCCATCAAGGACTTCTTCTCCATGGGCAACGGTATGAACCAGACCATGTCCGACTCATATTCCAGAAAGGCTGTGAACTCGATATACGGCCTTCTCTCACTCAACTACGGAAACTGGGTTTTCCTCGATGTCACCGGCCGAAATGACTGGTCTTCGACATTGCCGGCATCCAGCCGCTCGTTCTTCTATCCTTCGGTAGGATTCGGCTGGGTTGTTACAGACATGCTCAGTTACTTCAAGGTAAACGTACCTCATTGGCTTACATTTGCGAAACTCAGGGTATCCTATGCAGAAGTCGGCAATGACACCAATCCATACAGGCTCACGGATACCTACAGCGTATATAACGTGACATCCGAAATCAAAGGAGCAAGCGTAAGCAACACCATTCCTCTCTCCGACCTCAAGCCGGAAAACATCAAGTCGACCGAGGCGGGCTTCGACATCAGGCTCTTCGACAGCAGATTCGGAGTTGACTTCGCATGGTACAGGAAGAATGCGACCAACCAGATTATCTCTCTCCCTATTTCCAATACCACAGGAAAACAGACCAAGCTGATCAATGCCGGTGACATCGAGAACAAGGGTATCGAGGTGGCCTTGAGCGGAACTCCTTTCAGAAACAAGAATTTCGGATGGGATATCACATTGAATTTCACCAAGAATCAGAACAAGATCAACAAGCTCCACCCGGAACTCTCCACATACGAGCTGATGTCCACAGACTTTGCCAAAGTCATTGCAAGGGAAGGCGGCAGCTACGGTGACATCGTAGGCTACAGATACAAGAGGAATGAGGAAGGTCAGAAACTTGTTGACAAGAACGGGCTTCCGATACTGGAGTCAACAATCGACACCGAGAATCCTCTCGGAAACTATCTCCCGGACTGGACCAGCAGCATGGTTCACAGTTTCAGAGTAAAGGACTTCTTCCTCTCATTCCAGCTTGACTTCCGCAAGGGAGGTGACATCTACATGGGTTCTCTCTCCCGCGGTGACAACTACGGTACATCCAGGGCTTCCCTCCGCGGACGTGAGGAATGGTATGCCGGGAATGGCGGAATCGTAGCCGAGGGCATTAATCCTGACGGCGAAGTCAACACATTGGCAGTCAACCCGCAGGAGTACTTCTCACGCATCGCGAAGGCGGGCGAGGAATATGTATATGACGGAACCAACCTTAGGCTCAGGGAACTGACCGTAGGTTACAATATGCCGCGCAGGATTCTGGACAAGACTCCTTTCTCCGACATCAGGATAAGCCTCTGGGGAAGAAACCTCTGGATGATTTACAGCCATATCCCTGGATATGACCCTGAATCATCATTCAGCACCGGCAACGGAGAAGGAATAGAGCTTTCATCATTCCCTTCTACAAGAAGCTTCGGTATCAATGTTAAATTCTCTTTCTGAGAGGGATATTGTCTGACACAAAATGAATTTGGAAATGAAACACATGATATGCAATGCCATTGCGGCAGTTCTTCTTTCCGCAGCTCTGGTGTCCTGCACCAAGGGCTTTGACGAGATGAACGTCAACCCGAACTCCCCTACCCCGGACAGCGTTGACCCGAACTATCTCATCTCCCCGATTATCGTGAGCTCGACTCTCGAGGTGAATATCTATCAGAGAATACACAATCTCTACAACGATACCTTCGCACAGTACTTTGCAAATGACAAGTACACTTCCAATGTCTGCGTCCCGAACGATGACTGGTCACAGGAGTACTGGAACAAGGTCTGGGGATGGATTTCCGGCCTCAACGAAGTGATCCGCACCTGCAGCGGCAACGAGAAGTATGTCAACAGCGTCCAGATCGCCAGAATCTGGAGAGTATGGATTTTCAGCAGGACTACTGACCTGTTCGGTGACATACCTTATTCAGAAGCCTGCGACGGCTCCGGCAAGCCTGCAAAATATGACACCCAGAAGGACATCTACTATGATTTCCTGAAGGAACTCACCGAGGCTTCGGAGGCCATTGACCTGAACGGCAGGAATCTCGGCACATCCGACTTCATTTTCAAGGGGGACATGGCCCGCTGGAAGGCATTCGCCAACAGCCTGAGACTCAGGCTTGCAATGCGTCTTTCGGAGGTTGACCCGGCCAAGGCGAAACTTGAGGCGGAGGCAGCCGTGAAAGCTGATGGAGGAATGCTTTCAGGCATTGAGGACGATGTCAAGATTCTCAGGAAGGAGAACTATTACCAGTTCGACGGAGGTGCCCTCTACTACTCCGCCGCCAATCTCTACAGCAGAAGCCGCATGACAATGAGCTCGTCAATGCAGAAACTCCTCACTAATCTCGGTGGCCAGCCTTTCCCGAAGAAGGACATATATACCAGCGTTCCTGACTATATCGACCCTCGCGGAACCATCTACTTCAATGTCACAAGCGAATTCACCAATGCCGGAGCAGGCTACCGCGGAAGGTGGAAGGGTGTCACTCCGGGCTACACCAAGGCTGTGGCTGCAGAAAAGGAGAACGCCTGCACCAACAACTCCCGTCTCGGCACTTATTTCCTCACAAAGAACAAGGTGAAGGATGCTGATGCCGCCTTCACAATCAGCTTCGACAGGGAGCAGGTACTTATGTACTATGCTGAAATATGTTTCCTCAAGGCTGAAGGAGCCTGCAGAGGGTGGAATATGGGCGGCTCGGCTGAAGATTTCTACAAGGCCGGCATCATCGCTTCCATGAAGGAAGTGGAGATTGAGGACGATGTCATTGACGCATATCTGAACAGCACTATGCCTAACCTCTACGGCACTACCGTACCGTTCAACGACAAAACCTCCGACAAGCACAATTCACAGCTCGCCAAGATCATCACCCAGAAGTACCTGGCCAACTTCCCAGACAACAGCTGGGAGGCATGGAACGATTACCGTCGTCTCGGCATGCCGTCACTTGACCCGTTTGCGATGCCGGAGACCGGTTATGTGCTCGAGGCTGGCGCAATGGACTGGAAGGGCTCCCTCAGGAGACTCATATATCCGGCAAAGGAAAAGCTTACCAATGAGGCCAACTACAATGAGGCCGTCGCACGCCTTTCCGATGGCGACAATACGACTTCACGCATGTGGTGGGACTGCAGGACAAATATCGAAGACTAGAACCTGACCTGTTGAACGCCGGCGCAGTTCCATAAACGGAGCTGCGCTTTTTCGTCCTGTCCGGTCATTGCGGAATGCGGAAATTATGCTATATTTGTACGATAAGGTTATGCAGCATAAGACGCTGGGAAAAAACTATAAGAAATGGACACAGTTTCAAGAATGAAAATCAAGGACCTTCTGAATGAGGCTCCGGGGAAGGAAGTCCTCGCAAAGGGATGGGTCAGAACGAAAAGAGGCAACAGGCAGGTCAAGTTCATAGCATTGAACGATGGATCTACAATCAATAATATCCAGATAGTAGCCGAAACGGAGAGATTCGACGAGGAACTCATCAAGAGAATCACCACCGGAGCCAGCCTTGCGGTAAGAGGACAGCTCGTGGAGTCGATAGGCAGCGGTCAGAAAGTCGAACTCAAGGCAGAGTCCATAGAAATCTATGGCGAATGCGACCCTATGAGATATCCGCTCCAGAAAAAGGACACATCATTGGAGTATCTGAGGACGGTTGCCCACATGAGAATGAGGACAAACACCTTCGGGGCGGTACTCAGAATCAGGAACGCCATGGCCTATGCGATTCATACATTCTTCCAGAAGAAGGGCTTCGTATATCTCCACACACCGCTCATCACAGAGTCGGACTGCGAGGGTGCAGGACAGATGTTCCAGGTGACCACTCTGGATCTTGACAAGCCGCTCCCAAGGAACAAGAAGGGCGAAATCGACTACAATGAGGATTTCTTCGGGAAGCAGACCAGCCTTACCGTGAGCGGACAGCTCGAAGGCGAACTTGGAGCGACTGCCGTCGGCGAAATCTATACATTCGGCCCTACATTCAGAGCCGAGAATTCCAATACACCTAGACATCTTGCTGAGTTCTGGATGATCGAGCCGGAAATGGCCTTCTACGACATCAAGGACAACATGGATCTCGCGGAGGAATTCATCAAATACCTGGTTTCCTGGGCATTGGAGAACTGCATTGACGATATAAGGTTCCTCAACGACAAATACGACGACGGTCTCATCGAGAGACTCAGGAGCGTGATCGGAACAGAGTTCGTAAGGCTTGAGTACACCGAGGGAATCAGGATTCTTGAGGAGGCTGCAAAGAACGGAGTCCAGTTCGAGTATCCTGTATATTGGGGCGTTGACCTCCAGAGCGAGCACGAGAGATACCTTGTGGAGAAGCATTTCCAGAAGCCGGTGATTCTCACTGGTTATCCTAAGGAGATCAAGGCCTTCTACATGAAACAGGATGACAACGGCAAGACCGTGAGAGCTATGGATGTCCTCTTCCCGAAGATTGGCGAAATCATCGGAGGCTCCGAGAGGGAATGGTCGCTTGAGAAGCTTGAGAACAGGATCAGCGAACTCGGAATGAGCAGGAAGAACCTTGAGTGGTACATTGACACCCGAAGGTTCGGAAGCGTGCCTCACAGCGGCTTCGGACTCGGATTCGAAAGACTCCTCCTCTTCGTGACCGGAATGAGCAACATCAGGGATGTCATTCCTTTCCCGAGGACACCAAGGAACGCGGAATTCTAAAATCTTAATCCCACCATCTTATGCTCGTAATCGGAATAGCAGGCGGTTCAGGTTCAGGCAAGACCACAGTGGTCAAGGCCATTACCGAAAAACTCAGGGAAAAGGTCGTTGTGATTCCTCAGGATTCCTACTACAAGGATTCCGGACATCTGCCGATGGAGGAAAGGCAGCAGATCAATTTCGACCACCCCGATTCAATCGACTTCAGGCTCCTCTGCAAGCAGCTCAAGGAACTGAAGCAGGGAAACAGAATCGAGCAGCCGGTATATTCCTACCTTACCTGCACCAGGTCAGCCACCGAGACCATCACCGTCGACCCGGCCGAGGTAATCATCATCGAGGGCATCCTGGTCTTCACCTGCAAGGAGCTCAGAGACCAGATGGATATCAAGATTTTCGTGGATGCGGATGATGACGACAGGCTGATGAGGGTGATGGCAAGGGACATCATCGAGAGAGGCAAAACCGTAGAGAAGGTCATTGAGCGCTACAGCAAGACGGTCAAGCCAATGTATCTCCAGTTCATCGAGCCGAGCAAGAGGTATGCTGACATCATTATACCGCAGGGAGGTCATAATAAAGTTGCCATTGATATCATTTCGGCCACAATAGAAAAGTCATTGCACGACAGAAATGCTGAATCGTGAAGATAAGGCAGGATTGTACGTAACCCTGATTGTTCATCTCGGGATTCTGATTGTCCTGCTCATAGCTCAGATTGGGTTCTCTCTTCAAAGGGAGAACTCGTTTGTCATAGACTTTTCCAAGCAGGAGGAACTGAGACGGATCGCCGAGAAGAAGGAATTTGACGAGAATATCTCCAAGAGGGTTGATGACCTCATATCCGGAGCATCCGGAATCGAGTTTAGAAACGTGACGTCATCAAGAAACAAGGAGATCCTGAAGGATGACAGGAGCACCGATGCAGACAAGCTTTACAAGGATGCGGAACGGCTTGCGAAAGATCTTAAGAGCGGCCCAGACCAGGCGGACGAGGACTATGTCAGCGAGCCGGAACGCAAAACCGAAGACAAGAAATCAGAAAAGAGACAGTACAGCGGCCCTTCTGTGCTCTCCTGGCATCTGGACGGAAGAAAGGCCAGCCACCTTCCCATACCGGCCTACAGATGCTATGGAGGAGGTATGGTGACTGTCCTCATCACCGTGGACAATTCAGGAAGGGTAATTGACGCGAAGATTCAGGAGGAGACCTCCTCTGACGACAAATGCCTGAGGGACTTCGCAATCCGTGCAGCGCGGCAGTCCAGATTCTCCATAAAACAAGATGCCCCGGCCAGACAGCACGGGGACATCATATATCAGTTCCTTGCCCAGTAGAGGCACTCATTGTCATATTGCAGCCTTGACCACGTCATCCATTTCAAGATAGAGGCGGTAGAAAGCATTGTCACCCATCTTGGAATATCTCCCGACAAGGGCACGCAGCTGCGGCAGCAGATAAGGCAGCGTCTCCTCCCATTCAGACTGAGAGGCCACAATCTTGTCATTCTCGGCGGCATAGGCCCTGAACTTGCCGGCAACATCAATACGTGTCAGGAAGGCGTCCAGAGACTCATAGCTGTCAATCGAGGAAAGTTCCCGCCTGTATCTGTCGAACATAGCCGAAGCGAAACGCATCTGGGTTGTCTTCTTGTTGCAGCGGACAAAATACGGTGTGGCCTTGGTGGTGTCAAGCGGCACGAAAACGTCAGGAATAATTCCGCCTCCGCCATATACCGTGCGGCCTCCGAGGGTCTTGTAAACCTCGCTGCTGTCAATCTTGATACTGTCCCTGTCGAACATCTCTCCGTCAGCGTATCTCTTGTAGATATCATACTGATAATCATCACTATACGGCTTCTGGATACATCTTCCGGAAGGAGTGTGGAAGCGTGCCACGGTCAGACGGATTGCTGATTTGTCGGTGAAATATACAGGCTCCTGGACAAGACCCTTGCCGAAGGAGCGGCGGCCAACAATCTCTCCCCTGTCATTGTCCTGAATAGCTCCCGCGAAGATTTCACTCGATGATGCCGAATTCTCATTGATAAGGACAGAAAGCTTTATGTCCTGGAGCATTCCCTTTCCGTCCGCATTGTAATCCTCACGCTTCCTGTGAAGACCCTGAAGATAGACGATCGGAGCCCCCTTCTTCAGAAACATATCGGATAGGAGGAGGGCCTGGTCGAAATACCCTCCGGTATTGTCCCTCAGGTCGAAAACCAGATGCTTCATACCTTTGTCCACAAGCCCGGATGCAGCATCGCTGACTTCCTTGTAGGTAGTCCGGCTGAATTTTGAAAGTTTTATGTAACCGGTAGTGTCATTAATCATGAAAGAAGCGTCCACGCAATGAACCGGAATCTTGCCTCTCTTTATATCGAAAGGTATCTCTGCATTGTCCCTCTTCACGAGTATCCTGACCTCAGTCCCGGCCTTTCCCTTCATCCTCCTGACCATACTGTCCTGAGGGAAGCGGACGCCGGCGATATTGCAGCTGTCCACCTTCAGGATTCTGTCACCCGGCTGAAGACCGGCTTTCTCGGAAGGGCCGCCCGGAATGACCTCCAGCACAATGGCGGTGTCATTCGGCACATTGAACTGAATCCCGATGCCGTCAAAGTTGCCGGCAAGCTCGGTCTCAGACTCCTCAAGCTCAACAGGTGGAAGATAGACGGAATGAGGGTCAAGAGCCGCAAGAGAGGCTTCCACAGCCGCATCTGTAACCTTCTTGACGTCCACCTCATCCACATAGTTCTTCTCCACCTGCTCAAGAATGAGATTCAACTTCCTCCATTGGGAATAATTGCCGTCCATCCTGGAATACTTCTGGACCAGCGAATAAACAAGGCAAGTGCCCAGCACACCTATCACGATGCCGAGCACTGTAGCCAAAGATGTGAATTTGTCTTTCTCTGTCATCTAATCTATATCA
Source organism: Bacteroidales bacterium (assembly GCA_022777585.1). GTDB lineage: Bacteria > Bacteroidota > Bacteroidia > Bacteroidales > UBA932 > Cryptobacteroides. The sequence goes on from JALFFZ010000100.1 coordinate 9,418, forward strand.
TTGACAATCAACTTGTTCAACCTCAATTCCGGACTTTCTCAGAAGATCCGGTCCGTCCTGAAGCCTGTATGCATCCCTATACACTACTCTTCTTATACCGGCCTGGATAATGAGTTTCGCACACTCAATGCAGGGGGACGCGGTCACATAAAGTGTCGCACCCTCGCTGCTGTTTCCGGACTTGGCCACCTTCGTTATGGCATTGGCCTCGGCGTGGAGAACATAGGGCTTGGTAACCCCGTTCTCATCCTCGCAGATATTCTCAAACCCGGACGGAGTACCGTTGTACCCGTCTGAGATGATCATATTGTCCTTTACAATGAGGGCACCCACCTTGCGTCTCTTGCAATACGAGTTCTCAGCCCAAATCTCCGCCATCCTGAGATAGCTCCTGTCGAATTTCTGCATAGAATGCAAATATAGTCAATTTCTCCGATGTAGATAACTAATTTCTCTGATACAGATAACGCTTGATGCTCCTCTTCGGAGTCCTCTCGAAATCCTCAGGGAGGACTTCTATCTTGGAAATCTTCGCGTAGTTAGGAACCTGCTTGTTGATTTCCGGAAGAGCCGCATTGATTCTCTCCTCGAGCTGCTCCTTCGAGAGTCCGTCGAGCTCTGCCTGATGGTAGTCCGGGAAGATGAGGGAAACTAGATTGCCGTGGTCCTCAATCACCAGTGAATCAACGACATAATTGACATTGTTGACCACCGCCTCGATTTCCTCAGGATAGATGTTCTGTCCGGAAGGTCCCAGAATCATGCACTTTGAACGTCCGCGTATGTACAGGAAGCCGTCCTTGTCTATGATTCCCATATCGCCTGTACGGAACCAGCCGTCTTCAGTGGTCACCTCAGCGGTAGCCTGCTCGTTCTTGTAGTAGCCGAGGAAGACATTCGGTCCGGAAACCTGAATCTCGCCCGGGATGTTCTCAGGATCCTCGGAATCGATGCGGACCTTCATATTCATCACCTCGCGTCCGCAGGATGTAAGCCTTGCCTCCTTCCAGTCAGCATAGGTGATGATCGGGGCACACTCGGTCATTCCGTAGCCTACAGTGAGAGGGAAGCCGATTTTCTTGAAGAACGCCTCAACCTCAGGATTGAATGCGGCACCGCCGATGATGACCTCATAGAAGTTGCCTCCAAAAGCGGTGGTAAGTTCCTTGAGAATCTTCTTCTGAATCACCTTGTCAATGATAGGAAGGCTCATTATCATCTTGTTGCGGTCGATAATAGGCTTGAGCTTGGACTTGTAGACCTTCTCGATGATGAGAGGAACGGCAATGATGATGTGAGGCTTGATATCGGCGAAAGCCTGCATGATGATCTTCGGGCTCGGCACCCTGGTAAGGAAGTGGACGTGAGCGCCCACGCTCATCTCGAAGAGGAACTCGAACATCAGGCCGTACATATGCGCAGATGGAAGCATCGACACCACCTCAGACTGGTTTCCAAGCTCAGGCAATGCCTGAACATGTGCGAACTCCATGTTTGAATAGAGGGCGCGGTAAGGAATCATCACTCCCTTTGAGAATCCCGATGTACCTGAAGTATAATTGATTACAGCAAGTTCATCAGCGCTGTCCTCATAATAGTCAAGGTCTTCAGGGCCGAAATTGTTCGGATACTTCTTGCCGAAACTCTCATTGAGATGCTCCCTCACGGCAGCCATCTCGGAAGTTCTGGAATACAGGAAACTGAAATTATTGATCTGCACCACGACATAAAGTCCCGGCATTTCGGCTTCGGAAAGGTTCTCCCAAATCGCATCCTCCACGAAAAGCACCTTGGCCTCGGAATGGTTGACGAGATGGTGGATGTTCTCGGGCTTGAACTCGTGAAGAATCGGAACAGGAACCACTCCGTATGTAAGAGATGCGAGAAAGGATACTCCCCAGTTCGCCTGGTTCTTTGAACATATGGCAACCTTGTCTCCCTGCTTGAGCCCACACTGCTCGAAGGCGATGTGAAGTTTGGCGATTCTTCTGGCCACATCTCTGTAGGCAAGGTCCTGGCCCTTGTAGTTGGACAATGCCGGACGGTCCCAGTTAGTCTTGAAACTCTTCTCTAAGATTTTGTTTACTGAATGAAATTCCATATAGATATTCTTGTTTATTTTGTCAATTTGATTGTCCTCTCCCTGCCGTCAAGGCAGACAGCCGATACAATGCCGTCCTTCACTGTCTTGACCTCTGCGTCCGGACGGAGTCTCTTGTCTCCGGATGAAGGGGAAAGCGGAGCCCCGCCTTCCTGAGGCAATAAGTAGGCAGCCTCGGAAGTTCTTACAAGCCAATAGTTTACGCCTCCTACGGATAAAAATTCAGGAAGCTGTTTCACAGTCTCATTCAAATCAGCGCCCTTCCACCAGGCTCTTGGCTTCCCCTCAAGGGAATACATTCCGATTATGTTCCCGGGATGAATGAGGACTACAGTCTTCCCGTCACCTGTATCATATACTGCAGGACCCAGCAGAATCTTTTCCCGGAGTTTGACCGGGAACGGCCTGACATAACGGCCAAGCCTGTCAATCAGAAGGAGTTCGCTGCCCGCTGCAAGGAGAAATTGAATCTTCCCGTTATTGAAATAATCCACTTCCGCTACAGCGCCGCAAAGAGGAGCCTTGAGCGGTACTCCCCACAGGCTCTTTCCATTCATCTCACTGAGAACCAGATAATTGTTCTTGTTCTGGGAGAGTCTGTTCTGCTTTCCCGTTCCGCAATTACGGACAGTGAACGGCCCCTTGGGAACAATTATGACGGTGTCCTTCAGCATTGCATTCAGGTTGGCTCCGGCAAATGATGACCTTACACGCTCCACATCGAGTCTGAACTTGTGCTCCGGACCAGGATACAGGCTGAACACGACAGGACTGAAAGTAATGCCTGATACGGCTTTAACGGCATTGGCAGCCAGACTTTCGCTGAAATATGACACTGCACGGTCGCCGGTCATTGCAAAATACGACGTGAATACTGCGCCATCCTTCCTGAAGATATCCGAAACCCCACACTCAGTGATGAAATCCGTGACAGAGCGGTATTCCTTGCCCCGTCTGAACAATGACAGAGCCTCCTCATTGCCGAAGACCACCCAGCCGCCCGTAATCAAGGCCAAGGTATCAGAAGGAACGAAAAGACTTCCAAGGAGAAGTCCCGGATAGGAGGCGTACTTGGAAGGAAGAATCTCACCGGCATATTTCCTCATATCCACATCTCCGGAAAAAACAAGTTTTGAAGATGGATTGGACACTCTGAGTGCAACTGTACGTGACAATGAGTCCCCGACAGGGATTCCCCCAACGGCCACCTCGCGGATCCCGATACTGTCAGCCCAGCTCTCAGGATTGCTCCCGTATGTGCGCCTCTTAACGGCGCTGAAATACTTGTGGTCCTTCAGCCCTCCGGAGGCATCGAGATATGTCCTGTATGCCTTGGAATAATCACTGTATGACCGCAATGTCAATGTGGAAACCCAGGCGGAACAGTCCGGGAAGAAAGAAAATGCATCAGACTGACCTCCCTGAATTGAAGTCAGGACATTGACATAATCCGAAGCTGAACCTGAGGAAAAAGATGCTCCCGAAAGGCTCGCCCGACCTTCCTCAAGTTTCTCTGCGGCAATCCCGGTCCAACTTGAATAATTGTTCAGGAAGCGGGCTGAGCTCCTGAAAGCGTCGGAGAGGAGAGAAGCCGCCATCCGCAATGAATAATTGTGGTCAAAGAACAGTCGGTAATCGCCATCAATACGGGACGACACAGCCGCAAAATCCTTTGTATCAAGTATTGAGGACTGGCTGTCAATATGCCTTTCAGCCGAATGAACGAGTGACTCGGATGGAGATGCGAGCATTACGCAAGTGCCCTCGAAAGAGGATTCCCCGGAGCGCTGTACCTGCTTGAATGCAACATAAACGGACTTGCGTCCGCCCAGTACCTTTATACTGTCAGCCTCGGCGGGAATGTCATCAGCACTCTTTCCGATTCTGCAGGAAAGCAGCGGGACAGCTTTTCCGCTGAAATGGAGAGAAATGCAGAAGGATGAATTCTTGAGCGAGCCGAGTCCATTGGCTGATGAAAAGGAATCCACCATCGCCAGAAACTCCCTGAACGACTCAGAATCACCGGAAAGCACCTTGCCGAACACATAGCAGCTGTCAGCTGCAAGCCGGACTCCCCTGCTCAGGCTGCGGCCAGTGAAAACCAGAGCCGCATCGGAAGGTACAGCATTAAGCATAGGGTGACCTGAGGAGGCACGGGAACGGACAACCTCCTCAGAAAGAGATTCCTCATCATCTTTTCCCGAATATAAAGTCGCCACAGCTGTCGCAAGCCCCATCAGAAGGATGCACAGAGCTGATACACAATATATTAACGCCTTCCTACCCATTTTTCACCAAATAATAAATGTGGCAAAGTGTACTGTTATGGGGTAAAAACCACAAAGTACAAATATACATATTTATTTGGCAAAGGTGGTCAACAAAGAAATAACGTGCTACCTTTTAGATAGCATTATATTGAATTTAGACGAAAAATTCGACTTTTTGAATAAAAAATTATCCAATTATTCCATAAAAACCGGAAAAATCAGATCCTGCGGGCGGAAATGCCCGGAAGAATGGTCTCAAGGTCGGCAAGGATGTCATTCACATCAGTCCGGACACGCATTATGAGAAGAAGGGTGTCATCTCCGGCTATCGTACCCATAAGCTTGTGCGAGAGTGCATTGTCCACGAGCGAGCCGATCATGTTCGCATAACCCGGATTCGTCTTCAACACACACATCTGACCGGAGAACTCAATACTCTTGACACCTGATACGGTATCAGAACCGAAAGCCACAGCGTGGTTCGTCATCAAGTCGGAAATAAGCCTCATCTCCGGCAGGACATAATGATATCCGCCGACTCCGTCAGGTGTCTTGGAAACCTTCAGGATCTTCAAGTCACGAGACAGGGTAGCCTGAGTGATGACATATCCCTCCTCTGCGAGCTTCTCCAGAATAGAGTCCTGATTATTCACCTTGTTGGACGCGATGATGTCCCTTATTTTCTTCAGACGGTCTTGTTTCGGTTGCATAGTTTCAGCATATTCATTCAACACATTTGCAAATTTATACAATAAAAATAACATCGCAAAAGAAAATCAGGAATTTTTCCTATATTTGGGCACAAACTGAACCAATATGAAAACTTGTTTTGCAATAATCGCAGCAATCATCGCCATTATGGCACCAGCCTCCGCCGCCGATCTCCCTGAATCAATACTCGTGACCGGCCAGGAACAGCACGTACAGGGAATAGCATACGACAGCGAGAAGAACTGTATGTATATGTCATTCACAAGCCGCTTCGTGAAGACCGATATGCAGGGGAACATTCTGGCATCCATAGACAGAATCCAGGGCCATCTCGGAGCAATGACCTTCAACCCGGTAACAAGGAAGGTATATGCCTCTCTTGAGTGTAAGGATGACGAAATCGGAGCCGGAATCGCGAAGACACTCAATGTCAAGACTGTAAGCCGTGCCGACAGCAGGTTCTTCATTGCCATAATCGATGTGGATCGTCTCGAGGGCATCGGAACGGATCCGGAAGGCAATGAAGTTCTCAGGACAGTCTGCATCAAGAAGGCCGTTGAGGATTATGCATTCCGCAGCAAGTCAGGAGATTACGAGCACAGGTACGGATGCTCCGGCATTGACGGTGTTACAATAGGGCCGGCTATAGGTGAGCCGAGGGCTGCCCGCTACGCGGGGAGGAATGCCGCCACACCTTCCGAAAGGAAATTGTATCTCTATGTCGGATACGGCATTTACGGAGACATTGGCAGGACTGACAATGACTATCAGGTCATACACAGGTACGACCTTGAGGAACTCGATAAACTGGCCAGGCCTGTAATCTTCGGAGAGACACATTCCGAAGGGCCTGACAAGCCTGAAAAGGAATACTTCCTCCGCACCGGAAATACGAACTACGGAATTCAGAACTTTGCCTACGATGAATACACAGACTGCTTCTTCCTCGCCGTGTACAAGGGCAAGAAAGCGGATTTCCCTAACTACAACCTGTTCGCATTCAAGGCCTTGCAGAAACCGTTCAAGGCTGCGCTCACAGGCGGAAGGAACAAGAGGAAAGTGCTTCAGCTAAGCCTCGTGAAACCTGAGGAGCCATATTTCATCAACCCGTCCGTGGACGAGGCGACAGGAATTACAGGCTGGCGTTTCAAATGGGGCTCGACCGGTCTATGTCCTCTCGGAAAAGGTCTGTGGTACATATCCGAGAACGGAAAGGACAAGACAAGCGGGAAGGAATACTGCAATGCAAGGCTTTACCGGTGGTCAAGGAATGCAGGCGAGGCCTTCACCCCTGTTCAATAATCGAGAAGAATAGATTTCAGGGAATCGTATGTAGGAAGAGGATTGTCGGAGAATGCTGCGACAATCCTCGCATTCTTGTCTGAAATATATATTCTCGGTATTACCGACGAGGCGAAAAGTTCATAAATCTTTCTGTCCGGCTGCGGAGAGAAAGGCATTGAAAGCCCGTTCTCAGCCCACCAGGAAGAAAGCGAAGCCTCCTCCTCCGCCCGGCTGATCAGAAGGAATCGCACATCTGTAAGTTCATCACTCAGTCTCTGGATCACAGGGAGTTCCTCCCTGCAATCACGGCATTCGGTATTGAAGAAAACAATGCAGGAAAACCCTCCTTTGAGGTCATCCGGCACATTGACCGTACTCCCGTCATTCATTGTTACCTGAAACTCGGGAAGCTTGTCACCGGGGACAAGAGCCCCTGCCCTGTTTCCGCTATCGCGGATACAGGAAACCAGGAGCAAGGTTGAAAAAAAGGCTGCAAGAAGCCTTGAAACCGAACATTTTTCCATAATGCAATAAAAATCCCCAATAAGAGGGACGACACAAATATAGAAAAGAAAAGCGAGGTCCGCATTGGCATTTGGGAATTTTTGCGTAATTTCGTGCGCTTTCAGGGTTCGCACCCCGTGGATCCGACCTTGAGAATGCGCTTCAAAAAACGAGAAATTGTAATGGAAGAGTTCAGCAATACTCCCGAGCCCCTCATCTCATTCAGGGATGCGGATATAATGAACACCGAATCCACTGTCATATATGGCCTGAACCTCAATGTCTATCAGGGTGACCTCGTTTACATTGTAGGAAAGGTGGGAACGGGCAAGACATCCATCATCAGAACCCTCATTGCCGAGAACAAACTCGGCAAGGGAAGTTGCAGAATCTGCGGATATGAGATTGCAGACATCAAAGACAGGGACATCCCCTATCTCCGCAGGAAAATAGGAGTCGTGTTCCAGGACTTCCAGCTGCTTATGGACAGGAGTGTGGAGGACAACCTTGAATTTGTGCTGAAAGCCACCGGGTGGAAGGACAAGGAACTGATTGACAAGCGCATAAGCTCGGTGCTTGACAGCGTCGGAATGTCTCACAAGGCGCATAAGATGCCTCATCAGCTCTCAGGAGGCGAGCAGCAGAGAATCGCCATTGCAAGGTCACTTCTCAATGAGCCCGAGGTAATACTCGCCGACGAGCCGACCGGGAATCTGGACAGCGACACCGCCGACGGAATCCTAATACTTCTGACCGGAATCAACAAGGAGAAGGGTACGGCCATAGTGATGGTGACCCACAACCAGTCAATATACGAAAAATATCCAGGCAGGGTTCTTGTCTGCAGGAACGAAGCCTGCACAGAAATGAAATGACCAAGAAGGAAAGATTTAGCGGAATAGTTTCCTGGTTCGAGGAGAACATGCCGGTTGCGGAGACGGAACTGCATTTCAGCAGCCCGTTCCAGCTCCTCGTGGCGGTTATTCTTTCCGCACAGTGCACTGACAGGAGGGTAAACATGACTACCCCGGCCCTGTTCGAAGCCTACCCTACGCCGGAAAAGATGGCGGCCGCAGGCTTCGACGACCTCTTCCCTTACGTCAGGAGCATATCCTACCCGAACAGCAAGACAAGGCATCTGCTTGATATGGCAGTCCAGCTGATGGAAAGATTCGGAGGGGAGGTACCGTCAGGAATTGACGAGCTGATGAGTCTGCCGGGAGTGGGGAGAAAAACCGCAAATGTCATTGCTTCAATCATTTACGACAAACCTGTCATTGCAGTTGACACTCACGTTTTCAGAGTCTCGCACAGACTTGGATTGTCGGACGGCAAGACTCCGGAGGCGGTAGAGAAGGATCTGGAATCGCATATCCCGGAGAACCGGAGGGCAAGGGCCCATCACTGGCTGATTCTCCAGGGCAGGTATGTATGCACAGCGCGCAAACCCTCCTGCGGGGAATGCGGGCTGAAGAATTGGTGCCGCGAATATCGGAACAATGATAAAATAAATGGAAAACAAAAGAATCTTGATAGTAGATGACGAAAGCGACATCTGCGAGATCCTCAGGTACAATCTGGAAAAGGCCGGATACTCGGCTGACATCAGCCTTTCGGCCGAGGACGCCCTTCTGCGCGGGCTTTCATCCTACGACCTCATCCTTCTGGATGTTATGATGGAAGGCATTTCCGGATTCCAGCTCGCCGAAATGATGAAGAAGAATCCCGGAACGGCATCGATTCCCGTCATTTTCATCACGGCCAAGGACAGGGAGGAAGACGTGGTGCACGGCCTCGAGACAGGAGCCTACGACTATATCAGGAAACCGTTCTCAGTGAAGGAGGTAGTGCTCAGGGTAGGTTCCGTATTCAGGAAGGTTGCAAATCAGGCGGAAAAGACCGACACCATCACTCACGGCTGCCTCAGCATCGACACAAACAGCAAGAAGGCCTTCATCGACGGGAAAGGGGTGGATCTTACAAAGAATGAATTCGAGATTCTCCTGCTCCTTGCCTCCAATCCGGGCACTGTATATTCCAGGGAAGAAATCCTGAAGAAGGTCTGGCCTGAGGACGTGATTGTCATAGGAAGGACTGTCGATGTCAACATTACACATCTCAGGAAAAAGCTTGGAGATACGGCAGGGAAATGGGTGACCACCCGGCACGGATACGGATATTGCTTTGAAATCCAATGAAAAAGACGGCTGCAGTCACCTCCCTGGGAAAGAATCTGATGATTACGGTAACATTGCTGTTCGCATTGTTTGCCGGGACCTTCATCATATTCCAGTACTCCAGGGAGAGATCTTACCGCATCAACCTGATTGACACGAAGTTGCAGGGGTTCAACAACGACATCCGCATACTCGCCTCGAAACAGGACACCGCCGGATACCGGGGAATCGCCGAGCGGGAGGATGTCAGGGTGACCGTCCTGGACAATGCCGGCAGAGTCAGGTACGACAGCATGGCCGGAGAAACAGGGAGCCTGCCGGATCATTCCGGGAGGAAGGAAATCCTGGAAGCCATGGAGACCGGAAGGGGTTTCAGCCTGAAACGTGAATCGGAGACCGTCGGCGGACTCTGGCTGTATTCGGCGACAGCTTATCCTGAAGACGGAATCATCGTGAGGACATCCCACAAATACGATGTAAACCTCGCAAATATGCTGGTTTCCGACAAGGGATACCTGTGGACAGCCATCCTGCTTTCAATCATACTCCTCTTCATCTTCTATCGCCATATCAGACGCATCAGCCTCAATATCACCAACTTGAGAAAATTCGCTGGACTGGCCGCATCCGGTCAGGACATCAGCAATTCCGACATCCCCTTCACGGACGACGAGCTGGGTGGCATTTCCTCCGAGATAGTGCATCTGTACGCCAAGCTTCAGAACAGCGAGGACGACAAGACCAGGCTCAAGAGGCAGCTGACCCAGAATGCAGCCCACGAGCTCAGGACACCTGTCAGCAGCATCAGAGGATATATTGAAACCGTTCTGGACAATCCGGACATGGACCGGGAGACAATGCAGGGATTTCTGGAGCGCTGCCACGCGCAATGCGAAAGACTCGGCAGGCTGACGGACGACATCACCACATTGGCCAGAATCGAAGAGGCCGGCACATCTTTCGAGATGGAGACTCTGGACATCAAGGAAATGCTGGAGGAACTTGCCGGAGATGCAGCTGCAAAGCTGCAGGAGAAGAAGATGAAGCTGCTCATTCTGATCAGCCCCGGAACTCTCGTGGGCGGCAACCGCCATCTCGTACAATCCATATTCAGCAACCTGATTGACAATGCGATAGCATACGCCGGAGAAGGCACCTCCATCACTGTCCAATGCCGCAATCATGACAGGGATTGGAACCATTTCATCTTCAATGACAACGGTTCCGGTGTCCCGGAAGAGAATCTTGGCCATCTTTTCGAACGGTTCTACAGGGTGGACAAGGGGCGGTCGAGGAAGTCGGGAGGCACCGGGCTCGGACTGTCAATCGTAAAGAACGCCGTAATGCTCCACGGCGGCAGGATTAATGTCAGGAACGGAGAAAGCGGCGGTCTGGAATTTGCATTCTCTCTTCCCCGCCCTAAGGAATCTTCAAAAAATCCGTAAGAGATGGAATTTCTGATTTTCTGCATCATAGCCGTTGCACTGGCCGAAATATATGTCTGGTATGCCCATATCAGACATCGCCGTATGGTCTGGAAACTGATCTACTGGATACCGTACGCATTCCTGCTCGCATCAATGGTATGGATGTCCTACTCGAAGATATCCATCTGGAAGATATATACCCTGTCAGGCCTCATCATAGCCTTCTTCGCCCCGTTCACTGTATTCGCATTCTTTTCATTCATAGGAAATTGCATTCACCGATACACAAGAAGAGGCAGAAAGGCGGGCATTGCCGCAGGCCTGGTATTCGGAGCAATGACCCTAGCGGCCGGCATCACTGGTCTCACTTACGGATGGAAGCACATTGTTGTCAGGGAAACGGAAATCCGGTCCGAGCGTCTTCCGGAGTCATTCCGGGGATACCGTATTGCCCAGATTTCCGACCTGCACATAGGCACATACAGCTATGCCCCGGAGAAGGTTCGGGAAATCGTGGACAGAATCAATGCTCTCAGGCCGGATCTCATAGTCTTCACCGGAGACATCATCAACATTTATCCGGAAGAGCTCGTCCAGTTCACGGAGGAGCTGGACAGGCTGGAGGCACCGGATGGAGTCTATGCCATAATGGGGAACCACGACTACTGCGGTTATGCCGATTATACCCCTGAAGAACAGGACAATGCGATACTGAGACTCCAGAATCTGGAGAAAGAGGCCGGCCTGGAACTCCTTCTCAACAGGAATGTCATCATCCGCCGGGGAGCAGACAGTCTGGCCCTGATCGGCATCGAATATGCGGGACAGCCGCAATTTCCCTGCAAGGGAGATGTGCAACTGGCCTCTGAAGGCCTTCCTGAAGGCATTTTCAAGATACTGCTGTCCCACGACCCGTCATTCTGGCACTCCGACATAATGCCTCATGCCTCTGCCGACATAACGCTTTCGGGTCATACCCACGCAATGCAATGCCGCATCGGCCCCTTCTCTCCCTCAATGTTCCTGTTCGACGAATGGGGAGGCCTGTATGAGAAAAACGGGGTCAAGATTCATGTCAATACCGGGACAGGCAGCAACATCCCGTTCAGAATCGGGGCCTGGCCTCAGATTGACATGCTGACACTCGAAGGCTTCGCAACAAAATCTTAACATTTCCCAAACATTCAAATAACACGATTTTCCGAAATTTGCCGCCTGAAATACAATATTTTATGGACAGCATCTATCTCGGATTCACGGCCTTCCTCTTCGTTCTGGCCATTTTCGACCTGATCTCCGGAGTCAGCAATGACGCGGTAAACTTTCTCAATTCCGCCATCGGAGCCCGCGTGGCCACATTCAGGACCATAATAATAGTGGCTGCGGCCGGAGTATTCCTCGGAGCCTCGATGAGCAACGGAATGATGGAGGTGGCAAGACACGGAGTCTTCCACCCTTCAATGTTCTCATTCCGGGAAGTGATGTTCATCTTCCTTGCGGTAATGATATCCGATGTCATTCTCCTGGACGTGTTCAACACCCTCGGTCTGCCGACATCCACGACAGTGTCAATGGTATTCGAACTCCTCGGAGGAACATTCGCGATGGCTCTGGTCAAGTCATTCTCGGAGCAGGGAGTCAATATGATGGAGATGATGAACACGGGCAAGGCTCTGTCGATGATTATCGCGATTTTCGTATCGGTGGCAATCGCCTTCTTCTTCGGAACCGTTGTCCAGTATATCGCCAGGCTCGTATTCTCATTCTCCTACAAAGGGCCGGGACTGAAATGGAAAATCGGAATTTTCGGAGGGCTGGCCGCAACAGCCCTGATATGGTTCATGCTCATCAAGGGCCTCAAGAACGTGGCCTTCATCAGCCCTGAGACCCTGGGATGGATACAGTCGCACGGATGGCTCATCTGCCTCTGCTGCGTGATTGTGACAGGAATCCTGTCCCACATACTTTATCTTTTGAAAGTCAATGTTTTCAAAGTGCTTGTCCTGCTGGGTACATTCGCATTGGCAATGGCCTTTGCAGGCAATGACCTCGTGAACTTCATCGGCGTGCCGCTGGCCGGCCTGGATGCATTCAGGGACTTTACCGCCAACGGCGGAGGCGATGCTTCCGGCTATATGATGTCGTCACTCGACGGCCCGGCTTCGACTTCCCCGCTCATCCTCATTGCTGCGGGAGCGATAATGGTCATCTCCCTCGCCACATCCAAGAAGGCCTTCAACGTGGTCAACACTTCGGTAGGCCTGTCGAAGCAGGGCGACGGAGACGAAATGTTCGGTTCATCCAGAGCAGCAAGAGTTCTGGTCAGGGCTTCGATCAATGCAGGTACAGTGATTTCCGGATTCATCCCTGAGAGATTCCGCAACTGGGCTGACACCCGTTTCAAGAACAATGAAGTTCTCCCTGAAGGGGCGGCGTTCGATGAGATAAGGGCAACCGTCAATCTCGTCCTCGCCAGCCTTCTCATTGCCCTGGGAACATCTCTCAAGCTGCCTCTCTCCACTACATATGTAACCTTCATGGTAGCGATGGGAAGTTCCCTTGCAGACAGGGCCTGGGGAAGGGACAGTGCCGTATTCCGCATCACAGGGGTCATTTCCGTAATCGGAGGATGGCTGATAACAGCCGGAGCCGCCTTCATTCTCAGCTTCCTTACAGGTCTCCTGATGTGCGCAGGAGGAATGGTGGCAGCCGGACTGCTCATAGCTCTCGCCATCTTCCTGTTGATAAGGAGCCACATTGCCTTCACCCGCAAGAAAGCCGAGGACAAGGGAGACGTGCTTTTCGAAAAGATTATGTCTTCCGAAGACAAGAACGAGTGCCTCAGCCTCTTATGCTCGCATTTCAACAAAAATGCCGCCTCCTTCCTGGAATTCGCCAATGAGACATATCTGAACATCACTGACGGATTCGTATGCGAGAATCTCGGACTGCTCAGGAAGGCCACCTCGGGATTGAGGAAGGAAAGGATGGAACTTAAACAGGTCAGAAGGAAGGATATGCTGTGCATCAGGAAGATAGACCCGGGAATCGCCATTGAGAAGAACACCTGGGTTCACCTCGGGAGCAACAGCTGCGAGGACATTCTCTACTGTCTCAGAAGAATGTGCGACCCTTGCGAGGAACACGTTGACAACAACTTCGCCCCTCTTCCGGAAGAGAGAGTCAAGGAATTTCTGCCGATGAGGGACACCCTGCTTTACCTGCTCAGGAGGGCGGCGGATATCATTGCCACAGAGGACCTCAGGGATATTGAGAAATTGAGGGAGCAGTGCAGGGAGTTCAAGGAAAGCGTTTCCGAACTGCGCAGCAGGCAGGTGGACAGAATGCAGTCGGAACAGGAGAACATCACGGTTTCCTACGTGTATCTGACAATGCTTCAGGAAACTCAGGAGATTTCGAGCGGCATCCGTCACCTTCTCAGGGCGGCCGGTCACTTCTCGGAAAAATAACTTGGAGTATCCACAAATATTTCATAGATTTGTGTCATTGCGGGCAGGCCGGGAAAACGGTTCTGCCCTCACTGAAATAAAAGACACAATATGGATTACACTAAGATGGTGGCCGACGCCAGGGATGCGTTGTTCGAATCCCTTCCCGAATTCGACTCCGACAATGAGAAAGCACGCGCTCTGGTAAAAGACGCTTATGAACTGGCCGAGGAGGCGCACAGGCCGCAGAAAAGGAAAAGCGGACTCCCCTACATCCTTCACCCGCTTGCAGTCGCTATGATAGTCGTGCGGGAGATGAGGCAGAGGGACCCGAGCATTGTCTGCGCCGCCCTGCTTCACGACGTGGTCGAGGACACTGACCACACAATTGAGGAAATCAGCGCGCGTTTCGGACCGGACGTGGCATTCCTCGTGGATGCGGTGACCAAGAGGAACAAGCACCAGGTAGACAATTTCCAGCACATCCTCGGTTCCGTTCAGGATGACATCAGGGTACTGATACTCAAGCTGTCGGACCGCCTGCACAATATGAGGACACTGGACTCGATGAAGCCACAGAAGCAGTGGAAGATCGCTTCGGAGACCCAGTTCTTCTTCGCCCCTCTGGCAGGCCGCCTCGGTCTCTACAAAGTGAAGTCGGAGCTTGAGAACCTGGCCTTCAAATTCCTTAATCCATTGGAATACAGCAATCTGGAGCAGAATCTCGAAAGCGACAGGACGAGGACGAAGAATTCCGCAGATTTCTTCATGGAGGAATGCAAGAAGATAGTCTCGGCCAGATTCGGATATGCGGTGAGATGGGACATCCGCTACCGCAAGCCTTACAGCATCTGGAGGGAGATGCAGGAAAGGTCCTGCGACTTCTATCACGTGCCGTTCAAGCATTATATCCGCGCGGTATTCCGTGCCGAGGATGTGGAAAAGGTTACCGGAATGAAGATGGAGGACCAGGACATCGCCCTGAAAATCTATTCAATGCTGGCGAGTGTGTACAGGGAGCAGTCCGGGAGCCTGACCAACTATATGACCCAGCCGAAAGCCAACGGATACAAGTCAGTGCATTTCAAGCTCCTGAACCCGTACGGCAACATCGACGAATTCCACATCAGTTCGGAGGCAATGAGGGAGCAGTCCTATTACGGCTGCATCCTGGAGAGCAAGGAACAATGGCTCAAGAGGCTTACATCCGTCCTTAAGGAGCTGTCAGAGGACCCGGAGACAATGATGCCGGGCATCCACGACTCCCTGTACAATGAAGACGTCGTGGTCTATACCACCCAGGCCAAGCCGGTGACCCTGCCCAAGGGTGCGAGCGCCCTGGATTTCGCATACGGAGTCCATACCGACATAGGAGACCACGCCAAATATGCCCGAATCAACGGCAGACTCTGCAGCATACGCGCGACCCTGCACCGTGGAGACAGCGTGGAAATCTACACTTCTGACGACATTCACCCGAAGGATGACTGGCTGAAGTCAGTCGTGACATACAAGGCGAAAAAGCATATTGCAAGCTATCTCAAGAAGCAGATCAGTCAGCCTTACATCCTCTGCCCGCATTGCCATCCTCTCCCTGAAAGCGGAGAACTGATTGGTTTCGAGGACGGACACGGCAACATTACTGTCCACTACAGAAACTGCCCCGATGCCATCAGAACCGCCTCGGAAAGGGGGCACACCATAGTTGCCGTAGAGGATTTCAAGGCGGATCCGGGGATAGTCTATCCTGTCAGAATCAAGGTCACCGCCATCGACAGATATCATCTCCTGCAGGACATCATCGACCGCATTGTCGAAGGCAGCCACATTTCGATGACAGGCTTCAACACAAGGACAGAGGACGAAATAGTGAGCAGCACCATCGACTTCGGCATCCATTCCGCCACCGAGCTCAACAGCGCCATCTCGCGTATTTCCTCGATTGAGGGAGTTGAGCAGGTTCAGGTGGTGAAGCTGTGAAAAAATGAGAGGCTGACCCAAAAGGTCAGCTTCTGTTTTTTGGGGAGGGTAAAGTTCCGTAAGGTGATGTTGGAAAAACTAAATCCCTCCCACTCCTGCGGAGCGGGTCCCTCTTCACAAGGCCACGGGCGGCCATGGTTTTCCTTAT
>JALFFZ010000116.1 GCA_022777585.1 Bacteroidales bacterium
ATGCGCTGACCGCCCTTGAGGGTGATCCAGGTCTCGAAACCGGGCCGGTCTTCCTTCAGGAGGATTATGCGGGCGCCGTTCGGGAGATGGTTATAGACCGTGTTGCCGCCGGTATAGCGGCCGTAGCACATATAGATGCCGCCGTACTTGACCACATAATCATTGTCGTGGTCGTGTCCGTTGAAGATGGCCAGGATATTGCCGCAGTCCGCCATTGCCCTGAACATTCCGGAATTATGGACAGGAGGGCAGGCTCTCTCCATCCTGGTACCCCAGAGAGGAGTACGCTGGTCCTCGGCCGCTAGCCCCATCTCAGGAAGAGGAATGTGGAAGAATGCGAGGGACGGGACGGGTGTGCCTCCATTGGCATCGGTGTAATCTGCGCTCACTTTGCGAAACCTCTCAATCTGCTCAGGCAGAATCCATTCATACTGGTCCTTTTCCCAGCAATAGGACTGGGAATCAATCATATACAGGACATTGACCAGATGTCCGTCCCTTCCGGTCAGCTCGATTTCGAAATCTATGCAGCCGCCATCCCTCGGAGGCAGCATATTGTAAGGGATTGTATGGATAAGGTCATAGAGCTCCTCATTACTGAAGCCGAACTCCTTGTCGTGATTTCCGAATGTGAATGCGAACGGGATTTTCCGTTCCGAGACCAGGCGCATAACGGTCTCCATAGCCTTGTCCGCCGGTTTCCCACAAGCCACATCCCCGGTAAAGACCACGAGTTCAGGCTTTTCCACCTTCAACACCTCGCGGATACGCTCCAATGCAATGTCGGCACGCGGGTCGTCCGGGATGTAATGCACGTCCGTGAACTGGACAATCTTGAACTCGCCCTTCCGGTTGAAACTCATTCTGGTCTGGGAAAATGCCGGAATCACCAGGAGCAATGCTGATAATATGGACAGGAAATGTTTCATAGTCAAATAAAAAAGGGGCGGCGGCGCTGCCGCCACCCCCTGTGAAATAATCTGAAAATACTAGTCAAGCTGCACTCTGATAGCCTCGATTACGGAGCAGTTGTTGTTTATGTGGTAAACAATCATGCCGCCTTCCGTCTCCTCCATACGTACGGCTGCGGAAGCACCTACTGTCACAGCGTCATCGCCGATATTGAAACTGTGGGTTACAGGCTCTGCGACAACTGCCTTTGTAGCCATATCGACAATTCTCATCGGAGGATTGCACCACTGCGGGAAGTATGTACCGCCGGAAACAGCGAGATACTGCTTGCCGTTAATTGTACGGACATCCATTGCATTAGGAGTATTGTTGCTGTCAAGAATTTCAGCAGCGAGAGCTGTACATGCAAAATTCTGGTCAACGTAATAGAGAACGTTCTCATCGTAGCAGGCGAATACGGCACCGTCAGCAAGAGTGTCTGAGATGAGAGCAAAGCCAGGGAAGTTATCAGGTGACTGCATCCAGTATCCGGCAAGCCAGCCAATACCTACAAACCCGGTCAACGTTCCTTTGACATAAGACCCGACTTTGGCTCCGTTCTCAATCTGCCAGCAGAGGACCATATTGTCTCCTGTCACACCGGCAACGCCCTCCCACGGAGCGGCAATCGCAGCCTTGCCGGTAACATTGCCCTTTACGGAAAGTCCTGCTCCGATATATGACGGATAATATTCATCGTCATGACAGGAAACGAGTTTCTTCACCTCGCTTGAGCCAGGAGTCATGTAATAAACCTCAAAGAATACATAGTCAACCCAATAGTTCCAGACTCTGCTGCAGAATACAAGATTTCCGGCATCGTCATTGGTGATATAACCAGGCTTCACGTTTCCGGTATTGAGTTCGCCCTTCTTAGCTCCGGTAGCCTTGTCGATAATAACAGGATAGGTTCCGTCTCCGGCACAAACCACAACATTACCATCGTAAAGGGCCATTGAAACATTGGTAGGAACTGTTTCATCGACAGAATTGGTGAATGAAGCTGTCATTGCGACATAATCTCTCATATCAACACTCCACAGGCAGGATACAGGTCCATACTGAGAGATGGTAAAATCACTCTCCTGTCCACCCGCAGCCACTGTAAGAGTAACTTCGCGATATCCGTCGAGTTCATCATAAGGTTCAACCTTGACGGTCTTCACAGCCTCGCCGTAAGCCTTTACATTCACGAGGGAAACCCAGTCGCAGTCTGAAGGGATGGTCACTGTCCATTCAATGTTGGTCATTGCCTTGATATCAACATTGCCACCTTCCTCGCCAACTTCGGCGGAAGTCTCTGCGAGACTGAAAGCATCCACCTGAGCCTGAACGACCTTGATTTCCTTCACTGCGGTATCGGCAGCAAGCACGAGGGTAGCCTCACGAGGATCATTCTCCTCAGTCGGGAGCACGATGAGCTTTACCCTGCCGTCAGCAGAAGTGCCTGAAGCCGGTGAAACGCTCACCCAGGCAGCATTCTCCTTGATGCTGGCTGTCCAGTTCACATTCGAAGTGAAGGTCACGAAGATGTCCTCATCCTCTGTACCGGCGACCGGCACATTCACGATGTCAGTGTCACAGATAATCTCCGGAACAATAGGATCATCTTCCTTGCAGCCTACCATCAGTATTGCCGCAAAAGAAACAAACAACGCTAACTTTTTCATTGGAATATAAATTAAATGTTAATAATAATTATCTTTCTGATATCGCTTCAAGTTCCCTCCATATCTGGTAGAGACCTCTCGGCACATGGAAGCAGCCCTTCCATTTTCCTCCCTTCAGAGGAAGCAGTACCTCGCCGCGGCGGTTCAGGTAGCCGAACCACTCCGGATACTCATGGTCTTTGAAATTGTTCCAGAGATAGTCATTGAGACGCTCGAACCAATGGAGGCATTTCTCATTGCCGGTGAGGCGGTAGCCCTTGATCATAGCGATGGCGCTCTCGATATGCACCCACCAGAGTTTCTGGTCCCATTCAAGCTCCTGCGTAGGATAGCCCTTGCGGTCCATGAAATAGAAGATTCCTCCGTATTCCTTGTCCCATCCGTATTCGATCACGCTGAGGGAAATCTCCACAGCCTTCTCGATCAGGGCCTTGTCATTCCTCCTGATTCCGATGTTCATAAGGAACCACATTGCCTCCAGGTCGTGCCCAGGGTTGATTTTCCTGCCCTCGAAGCAGTCCACAAGGCTTCCGTCAGGTGCAAGGTTCTCCAGAATGACGCCGAGGTCAGGCTGGTAGAACACGTCCACAATCTCATGCACGCTCTCGTCGATGGTTCTCTCGATGAGGGCGGGATCATTGATGATGTCCTCCACCTCGAGAGCCATGTTGCAGATGATCATAGGGAGGGCGAAATCCTTCATCGGACGGGTTCCGGGACAGGCCTTCAGCCATTGTCCCTTCGGATTGCTTCTCCTTTCCAGAATGCGTCTGAAGGTAGCCTTGGCTATTTCAGCATATTCCGCACTTCCGGTAGCCTTCGCAAGCTGGGCGAATGCCATGCAGGCAAATGTATTGGAGAAAATATTGTACGGCTGGACCAACGGCTTTCCTTCCCTTGTCAATGAGAAATAGAAGTCGTAGTTCCCGTCGTGACCGTATTTCTTGAGAAATTCTGCGCCCTGCACGGCTGCATCAAGCCATTCCTGCCGTTTCTCAAGGCTGTTGTAGAGCATTGCGAACATCCAGACTTCCCTTCCCTGAAGCCAGATGAACTTGTCCGTGTCATAGACACTTCCATCCCTGTTCAGGCAGGAGAAATACCCGCCGAACTCCTTGTCCTGGGATTTGTCGAGCCAGAAAGGAAGGACATTGTCAAGCAGCTCGCTCCTGTAGCGCTCCGCCAATTGTTTGAAATTTTCCATTCAGGTTTTATTTTACAGTTGTCAAATATTCATCAAATGCCTTCTTGATGTCATTCCAATAGTCATACATCCTTATATGGCAGAGGTCGAAGAAGAACATTCCGTCAGTGCTGGAATTGATGCAGGCATCCACGATGGAAGGCATCAGGCTTCCCTGTCCTCCATTTTCAAAGCCCGTGCTGTTGCCTATGTCAGGTCCGCCGGCGAACGGGACGTCGCCCTTGAAGAGGTCGGCAGCCTGCCTGCAGAAGCCCTGCATTGTCCATTCCCCGGAGCCGTATATGCTTGAGGTGGAGGCATATGCGCCGATGAACATATAGTCGCAATGGTCTGCATAGCCGAAATCCTTGTAATTGCTTCCGGCCCAGTAGTATCCGTCCGCCTTAGGGTCGTATTTCGGGCTGGCCCAATTGACTCCGGAGTAGTAATAGCTTGAATACCAACCTCCTACATAGCAGCCAAACTTCACATCGGCATTGATGGAGTGAACCTTTTCAGCAGCCTTCACCACAAAGTCGTGAATTACCTTGGCCCTGTATTCCAGCCATTTCTTGGTAACATCGCTGACGGGCCTCTTCAACGCATCCTGTCCTGCCGACATCACCTCTCCCGGCCAGGAGCTGACGCTGCGTCCGAGATATTCCTCGAAGCCTTTCCTCATGTTGTCGGAGAAATCGCTCTGGAGGCTGTAGTCGTCGAAACGGCAGCGGTCCAGGATGATTCCGTCAATGTCATACTTCGCAAGATCGCCTATGATTCCGAGCACATATTCCTGAACTTCCGGATGAACCGGGGAAAGGAACTTGGCCCCATAGTCCACCGAGTCGTCCAGAAGGTCCATGGTACTCTTCAGCCCGTCTGCGGTATTGACAACGGAAGCCCAGCCCTTCTTCGAGGAATCCGTGAACAGCATGCCGTCAGAACCCAGTCCATACGGGCAGAGGCACCCGCCCGTAAACGTATTCATCACCGCGTGAACCCTGAGACCCTGCTTGTGTGCCTCGTCAATGAAGGTCTGGAGATAGTCGAAATCCGCTGTCCTCTGAACGAACCTGTATCCGGAAGAGGTCCAGCAGTCCATCCTGGTCTGCGGCTCGGCGTGAGTGGATTTGAACATCACTCCCCCGTTGGTCGGGCGGACGTCCACCACGAGATCGGTGAAACCGACCTCCTTGCACTTCGCCACTTCCTTGACAATCTGATTCCTGTCATTGGCAAACTCCTCCCAGTTGCCTTCGCAGCTTACCCACACATAGCGGTTCTTACCCACCTGGGCAGGCTCAGGATCAGGTTCCGGGTCCGGTTCAGGATCCGGGTCAGGCTCAGGCTGCTCAGGCTTGGCCGGGTCATCCCAGGGCCAGTCCGGCATCGCAGTCTGCTTGTCGCAGGAGAAAAGCATCATCATTGATGCAACGAGAAAATATGTTACTGTCTTCTTCATCATTTCAACATTAATGTACAAGCCACTGAGCGCTGCGCTCCGTCAGACGGCTTGATTGTCTCCCTGCCGCCCACGAGCATGCAGCTTGAACCGCCGCCGTCCAGATTGATGGCCTCGGTGCAGCCAAGATCCTTCATCACGGCGGCAACTTCTGCTGTGGTAAGCCCTTTGACTCCCTCGGTCATATTCCTGCCCTCGCAGACAAAGAACACTGCCTTGTTGTCGGCGGTGACTCCGACAGCAGTACGCGGATTGTTCGCGTCACAGCCCACATCCGACAGGAAGAGTTCCGGGCCGTAGCTGTTCACCACTTCCCCGTCCCTGAGAAGAACAGGGCCTCCGCCCACAGCCCACCTGGCATCCATTACCTCCGCACCCTCTGGGAATGTTGCGGAAGGAACCTGGAGAGGCTTGGAATCCCAGCTGTTCTGTGCCGGCTGAGGATAGACGTATGTCTTGCCGTCGGCATTGCTGTAATAAGTCCAGGCCGCCTTGGCCTTGCCTGAGGCATCGAGCAGCAGCGCCGCGCGGGTAGGGTAATATATCTTCACCCAGTCCTGGGATGAATAATTGATATTCTGTGCAAGAATCTCGCCGTTTCTCACGGCAAGGCTCATAGGATAGGTCTTGCCTCCGTCAACGTAGAAATATCCGCCGTTGATGATAACCGCCGGTTTCTCAGCCTCATAAACCTTGGAAGGCGTTTTCAATGACTCGTCAGCGCCGGACAGTGTCGGGTCCTTGACGCTCCAGATATCCAGAGAGGCCCTGGACATATCCGCTACGGCTGCGTACGCCACGGCAGCCTTGCCCTGAAGCGTGGAAGGGGATCTGAGAATGGTGATATATGAAGGAAGACCCTCATAATCAGCGCTTACATCCGTCCACTCGTCATTCACCGGTTCATCCCCAGGTTCTTCGCCAGGATCTTCGGGAGTCTCAGGTTTCTGAGGCTCATCCCAAGGCCAGTCCGGTATCTGCGTCCCGTCTGAGCAGGCGCAGAATGCCGGAAGGGCCGAAACGAGCAATATGCTTATGAAAACTCTGGTCTTCTTCATGATCAGTCACGTTTGATGCAATCTGCCACGAAGCCGCCGATTGCTCCGCAATAATGGTCATAGTAGTAGATGAATATCTTGAATCCATCGGCAGACTGGGTAATGAGTACATCGCCGCAGGACATCGTATCGTCGGCATTGACAGCATTGGCAGTCTCAATAGGCATATCCTCGGTCGAGAGAACAAGTCCCGGAGCAGCATCGAACTCTCCGTCGAGCGCGGACGGATCATTCACATTGTAGAGATAGAGCACCGGTATTCCACCCCAGGCAGGGAAATGCGCAAGATTGAGCATTGCGGCATACTGGACATTGTTGAAGCACATGCTTGCAACCTGATTGGTATTCCAGGCCCAGGCATTGCCGTTGGTCGAAGGAGTACCGTAACGGATGCTCAGGGATGCGTCAATGTAGTCCAGCGACACCCTGCCGTAAGAAGCATAGAAGTATCCGCCGTCAGGTTTTCCGTTTGCTGAAACCAGGCCGGCTCCGTTGACAGGCAGGCTGCCCCAGCTTACTTCGGCAAGAGTCTTGACCGATATGTCGGAAGGTTTTCCATCCGTCACTGTTATCTGTATGAACTGGTTGGCAGCGGTGACTCCGTCAATTCCCTCATAGAGAATCGTAATCACGGCATCCGCGTCAACATTTCCGCAAACCTCCATCTTTCCTCCGCGAGGCAGGGAGACTCCGAGTCCATCGACAGTGCAGAAGAGTTCAGGAGCAGTCTTGACCGACTTCGTTCTGTAGATATTGAGCGCCCCCTCGTACGGGTCAACGTCTATATGGTTGCATATAAGCAAGTTGCCATTATCATCACTGGCAATGGAGCCGGCCTTTGCAGAGCCGAGGACAATCTCGCCCAGTCTGACTCCGGTCTGTCCGTTCACATAGACAGGAGTCGAGCCGTCACCTTCACAGACAATGAGATAGCCCTCTATGCCGGCAATCGAAGGATTGACATCGGCGAAATAGTCCGTAAGTCCGAGACGGGACTTAGGATCGAGATTGAACAGAGGCCTTACCGACTCGACATTGAAGCCTCTGCGGATCTTTTCAGGCACGGCCTTCTCGGTCACATACTCGTACTCCCTGCCTGAATGTGAGGCAATGACAATCTTCTGAGGCTCATTGTAATCCCTGGCCACGGAGAGGTCTGTCTTCACGGAAGCGTGAGCGGACACCTCCATTGTCGCAGTGCAGCCTGAAAGGTCGTCGGTGGTATAGAGGAAGATTTTCCTGTTCTCATTGTCCACGAAAGCATCGAAACTGCCGCAGGCAGGACCGGTAATGGTCATTCCCATCACTGAAGCCTTGTCGGATTTCTTGCGCTTTCCGTAGAGGACCAGGTCATAGGACTTGCCGTACTGGTCGGTATAGACGAACTTGGTCTCCTCATTGAGGTCAAGTATTGTAAGCGGCGGGTCAATGGTGCAGTTGTTGTCCAGCTCGGCCCTGATTCTTACCTTGGACATGGCCATCATCGGAGTGCCACTGTCATCGGACTCCTCAGGGAAATAATATGGAACAGGTACCACGAGCATACCTTCGTCAAGCATCTCCTGAGTCACTTCAAGTTTGGCAAGGACCGAGCCCTCGTACTGACCGGAAGTGAAAAATGCGCTGATGGAGGTAAATCCCTGACGTTCAGCGTCCGGAAGTATATATTCAGGCTTCTGGCAGGAATATGTCGCTGCCAGAGCCATAATTATCAATGCTGAAATGAATCTTTTCATCGTATAATGTATTATTTCCACTCAGGGAACTGGTGAACCAATGAATTGCTTCGGAGTTCGGATTCAGGGAGAGGGAAACGGTAGAGTTTCTGAGGGAAGTTTCTGTTCCTGTCATCCACCGTGACATAAGTGTATGTGAACTCTCCGGTCTCCGCATCCTTCGTTATCTTGAGCCCGTGAACCTGATAGCCTGTCAGACCTTCAGGATAAGCCTTGTGGGCAACGCCCCAGCGGCGCAGATCCCAGTACCAGAGGCCCTCATAGCTGAGCTCCACCTTTCTTTCCTGGCGGAGAGCGGCCCAGAGGGCATTGCCCTCGACGGATACGGCAGGCAGATTCACGCGTGCACGGATGCGGTTCACGAGCCTCTCGGCTTCAATCTCATTTCCAGTCTTGAAAAGAGCCTCTGCCTGGTTAAGGAGAACCTCTGCATAACGGATGATGGAAAGAGGCTGGGTTCCGTTGCTGTATTTGATTACATCGTGGCTTTCGTCCACAATTTTGCGGAGATAATAGCCTGTGGTTGTTCTTCCGTTAGGCTCCGGATCCACGTTCCATTCGCAGTAGCCGTCAGCACCGCCAACATAAGGCTCTATTGTGCGGTCCTTCCACGGAGCGCCATTGTAGAGAATGGTTGCCTGGAAACGGGGTTCGAGCAGTTCGTAAGGAGGAGTGCTGACAGTCTCGCCGTGCCACTCGCTCCAGTCAGGGAAACCTCCTGTGGCAAGTTCGTAGGACTCCACCATCTCCTGGGTCGGAGTACCGTATCCGCCACCTTTCTGAAGATAGATGGAGTAGTCGCCTCCAGGTGTATAGTAGTAGTCAAAGCTGTGTGTGACGTCATCGGAACGGCTGAAGAGATACTGGAGAATGACCTCCGGATTGCCTACTGTAGAGTATGAGTCGGCATAGCTGGCTGTAAGGTCATAGCCGAGAGCGGCGACTTCTTCGGCGGCATCTATTACTGCCTCATAGTAAGACTTCGGATCCTGGGATGAAGCCTCCATTCCGTTGGCGGCATAAAGCATTGACCTGGTTATGAAAGCATAAGCCATTCCCTTGTCGATTCTCCCGCCCGCGTCTGCCCTGGCAGGAAGATTTGCGGCCGCATAATTGAGGTCTTCCAGTATGAAATCCCAGCATTCCTTCTCAGTGCTGAGAGCCTTGTCCTTGGAGATGGCAGCAAGATTGCGGTCATAGAGAATGACCTCCTTGTACCTCTTGACAAGGTCAAAGTAGAGATAGGCCCTCATGAAGCGGATCTCGCCCTCAAGGCGGATCTTGTCCTCCGAGGACATCTTCCCGTAATTGTCAAGGTTGTAGAGAGCCTCGTTGCAACGGCGGATTGCTCCATACCACGAGCTCCAGTAACCAAGATAAGTATCCACATAGGATGTGGTGAGCGTGGTCTCGTCACCATATGCGATCTCGCTCGGAATGAAACAGAGGGAGTTGTAGTTGTACGAGCCATATTTCATCATGTCGGTAAGGGACTCGGTAAGACCTGCCAGGCACTGATTCATAAGCACGTCATAGGTATAGCTGTAGAGATAGTTGACGGCCATCTCAGCATTCTTGGTGCTCTCCCAGATCACCTTGTCGGACACACTGTCCCTCGGTGTCATATCAAGGAAGTCGGAGCACGACACCGCAGTCACCGAAACGGCAACCGCCGCAATATATTTCATTGATCTTTTCATAATCGACAACAAGTTTAGAAGGTGAGGGAAATGCCGCCCATTACAAGACGCTGCTGTGGATAATAACCGTTGTTCACGCCCGGAGACTCAGGGTCGATTCCCTCAGGAAGTCCGTCAATGGTGAAGAGGTTCTGACCTTCCGCGAAGAGTCTGATGCTCTCGATGCCGATCTTCTCCATCCATTTCTTAGGGAAGGTGTAGCCGAGCTGTGCGGACTTGAGCCTGATGTACCTTCCGTTCCTGAGCCAGAATGTGGAGGCCAGGCCGTTGTCTCCGCCGTGACCCGTGTTGCTGAGGGTCAGACGAGGCATTGTACCGTTCTTGTTGTACTCGCTGTAGGCATTCTGCACGAGGTAGAGAGGTGAGTTCGCACCTTCCTTGAAGGTCTGTGTCCAGACGGTGTTGTCATCATAGCCATTGTAATATGTACCAGTGAGGGATACATCGAAGAGAGCGCCTCCGGTGAACTGGGCATTGAGGTCAATGCCGCACCA
Organism: Bacteroidales bacterium; assembly: GCA_022777585.1. Taxonomy (GTDB): domain Bacteria; phylum Bacteroidota; class Bacteroidia; order Bacteroidales; family UBA932; genus Cryptobacteroides. The sequence goes on from JALFFZ010000116.1 coordinate 10,255, forward strand.
GCTGATTGCGAGATTAAGACCGTAAGTGAGCTGAGGACGGTTAGGACGGCCCACGAGGCCCTTGTCCTGGGAGTCAATCTTGCCGTCTCCGTTGAGATCCCTGTACTTGATGTCACCGATACAAGGACGGGTGCCGAACCATGCGGAATTGTCAATCTCTTCCTCGCTGCGGTACAGACCATCGGCTGTCCAGGCGAGGAACGATCCTACAGGAGTGCCCACAATCTTCTGGATTTCAGGAGCATTAGGGTCATCCTTGTACTTGAGCCAACGGGTCTTGGAATAGGTCACGGAGGCCCCGATCTGATAGTAGAATGGCCTGCCCGCCACCATCACGCTGTTCTTGTGGGTGATGGAGAAGTCCACTCCACGCGCGTCGATCTCGTTGTAGTTGATCCAGTCCGGATAGTAGCCTCCCATCGATGAAGGGAAACCGGATGACTGGGCCGTAAGCATGTCATAGGTGTAGTTGTAGAACACGTCAAGTTCCGCTGTGAGCTTGCCTCTCCACATTGACACATCCATACCGACATTGTAGGAAAGGGTCTTTTCCCAGGTGAGGTCCGGGCTCGGAACAGCTGTCGAATGGTAGGCATTGTTGCTTCCGCTGCTGTAAATGACCTTGTTGCCCCACTGGGAATATGTGCTGAGAAACATATATTCGCTGACATAGTCGTTTCCGAGGAGACCGACAGAGGCCCTGAGTTTCAGGTCATCGAGAAAATGCGCACCTGACATCCATTTTTCCTTGGCCATATTCCAGCCGATGGAACCTGACGGGAAGAAACCCCAGCGGTTGGAACGCATACCTGCGAACTTGTAGGAACCGTCGTAACGTCCCGTGAACTCGGCGAGATACCTCTCATCGTAATTGTACCTGGCTCTGAAAACATAGCCGGCACTTCTGGAAGCTGCACTCCAGCCCCCGATAGGACTTTCCTCCGGAGTACCGTTGGAAAGTTCCGGGAGGGATGCGAAAGGAATGTCCTTGGCGTATGCTGAAAGGCCGTTGCCCTTGCTGTCCCGTACCTCCATAAGTGCAAGAAGGTCAATATTGTTCTTGCCGAAGGAATTCACATATCCTATGCTGGCCTGACCGGTCAGGGACTGGGAGAAAGTGGAGCCCTCACCGAGCTGGTTTCCGGAGCCGTCCCCGCGCGGGTCGGTCACCTTGTTCCAGACGAACTCGCCGGTGGCTGCATCCCTGGTGTGGGAATATACGTAATAAGGAGTATTGAGATTCTTGTTCCATGAAACGCCGTAGGCATATGAGCCGGCAACCTTCAGCTGAAGTCCCTCTACCCCGGGGATATCCATGGCGAGGGAAATGTTTGCGGTCACGTCCATTCCCTTCGTCTTCTTGTAGCCCGACTCGTAGATGGCCGCAAGCGGGGACTGAGGCAAACCGGTGTTCTTCTTTATGGAAGCGGTGTACATCCCGTCGTACCTTTCAGGAAGATAAGGATGCATCTGGATGGTCTGGTTGCCGATCGAGAGCCAGCCAGTCTCGGAATAGCCGGAATCGTCACCGCCACCGGAATTGTAGGCAGGAGTCTGCCTGTCGGAGATGACGCCTGAAAGGCCCGCATTGAATGTGAAGTGCTTGGCGAAATGCGACTCGACATTCATGCGCATGTTGTAGCGTCTGTAGTTGAAATTGTCAATGTTTCCCTGCTGGCCGAGGTAGCCCAATGATGTGAAATAGCGGAGCTTCTCGTTTCCACCCTGTACGGTGATGCTGTGCTTCTGCGTAAGACCTGTGCCGAAGACCTTGTCGATGTAGTTGACATTGTCCCAGCCGTCGGTAGGGTCGCCGTTGGTCATCAATGCGACCTGCTCCTTCGTGAAATAAGGAACATACTGGTCAGGGCTGCTGATGTCACCCCTTGCGAGGCGGTCCATCATATCGGCCACATTGTAGTAGTAGGCGAACTGAGGACCGTCCATGAACTTCGGGAAGTTGGCATTGAAGGATGCGCCGATGGACATGTTGTAATTGATGCGGGTGCTTCCCCTGTCTCCCTTCTTTGTGGTGACAATTATGACTCCTCCCGATGACTGGAGACCGTAAACCGCTGCTGATGAGGCATCTTTCAATACGGAGATGCTCTCGATGTCAGCAGGGTCGATATCATTGATATTACTTACCGGGAATCCGTCCACAACGTATGAGACTCCATAGATGGAGCCGCGGATGCGGAGCGAAGCCTGGTCAAGTCCCGGCTCTCCAGACTCCTGTACGGATGAAATGCCCGGGAGCTTTCCGGCAAGGAGCTGTGAGACGTTTGTGGAAGGGGCCTTCAGGAGCTCATCACCCTTGATGGATGACACCGCGGCCGTCATCGAGGACTTCTTCTGCGTACCGTAACCGACAACGACAGTCTCCTCGATAAATGAGGCATCCTCCTTCATGACCACGTTCAATGTCTTGAGCGTTCCGTCGGCGACGAAGGTCTGGTCACCGAGGCCGAGGCTGGAAAACAGTATCACATCGCCCTTCTTCACGGAAATGACGTATGAACCGTTCCTGTCGGTGAGAGTACCGTTCGCAGTACCCTGAACGAGGACAGCCACTCCCTCGAGAGGCTGCCCGTCGGCATCTGTCACCCTACCCTTCACTGAAGGCTGCGCAATGGCATTGACAGCCACCAGCATAAAGGCGGTAGCGACAATCAGATGTCTGATAATAGTTTTCATGATAATGGTATAGTTTATTCTTGAAGATTCATTGCAGCTTTCATGGCGGCCTCAAGTTCATCCCAGAGGTGGTGCCTGTTAAGATGGACAATGTCGAATATCATCACGCCTCCCGTGCTCTTTATGGCCTGCTCCACGGCAGGGCGGAAAGGCGTAAAGTCACCCAGATACTGCTCCACGTAGATGGAACCTATGACGGGAACAACGCCCATTGTCACTTTCTGCGCAATCTCGGCTCCTCCCTCGACACTGTAGCAATAGGTGAGGCTGTTGTCCATTCCCGCCTCGCTGCGCTGCCCCACGACACCCGTCGCACGGTCCACATCATCCTTGGTGATGAGGGTGTAGTAAAGGCCTGTCATATAGATGTCCAGTTCCTCGGCATAGCCGGTATTCCTGTAATCGGCTGTAGCCCAATGACTGTATTCCGGCACGAGGGACGGATCGTAATTCCTGCTGGCCCAGTTGGCTCCCACGTGGAAATAGGTCGGATACCAGGCTCCGGTGTAATCTCCGATGATGAGGTCAGGATTGACAGCCTTGAGTTCCCTGTGCGCACGTACCACGAAGTCGTGAATCACAGAGGCCCTATACTCCACCCACTTCTTGAAATACTTGCCGTATGCGTATTTCTCCCTCCTGTTTCCGTCCGCGTCATACCAGGAAAGAATATCCTCCGGGAAATTCTCCACGGTCACGCCCGCATACTCCTCGAACTGCCTTCTCGAAAGCTCGCTGAAATCGGATGTTATCTCGTCGTAGCGCAGACGGTCGAAGACAATGCCGTCCATCTCCGGATATTTCTCAGCGAATTCCTTCAGTATGTCAATCTGATACTGCTGCACTTCAGGGTCGGCGGGATTGAGCATCCCGTTGTAGTTCGTCTTGATTTCTGAAATCGGCGTCAGACGGCCCTCGTGATAGCAGATTGACTGCCAGGAAGCCTTGTCGCCATAGATGATTCCGCGGTCAAAGTAATTGTGTCCCCCGGCGAAGATGTTGAGGGAGCCGAAGACCTTCAGGCCGAGCTTATGCCCGTAGTCCAGGAAATATCCGAACATATCGTAGTCCCGGCTGCGGGTCACCCCCTCCCAGTCTCCCATATAAGGAGCGATCTTGCTGTCATAGAGCACTTCTCCCATAATGGACTTCATATCTACGACGACATTGCCGAAACCGAGGTCACGGCATTTCTCCAGGTAGAACTCTATTGAGTCCGGAGATGAGAGAGTTGCATAATTGGCCTCGCAGTCGAACCACATATAGTTATGGTTAACCTGCTGATTATCAAGCGTGCAGCTAAAAGATAAACAGCAGAGGGCCAGCAATGTTGCGAAAAGGCAGCTTATCCTGTACATCATAATTTTAATTACCAATGCCACAAATATACAAAATATTTAATATCCGCAAACATATTATTATGAAATTTTAAAAATATATAACATATTTCTTAACAACTTTTTAAAATATTTTATTATATTTGCGTAAATGTGCGTGAAACGCAAAGGCAACAACTGATAACAATACCTGATATGACAAACCGCAGAGACTTTCTCAAGACCATGGCAGCAACCGGAGCGGCAACTGTAGCTGCCCCGTCCATCCTCGCATCCTGCACTTCAGGAAATGGCGGAAATGCAGCCGAACCATCCGGGTCCACCCTCATTGTCCCTAAGGACAACGGCCTCAGAATCACCGGAACCTTCCTCGACGAGATCTCCCACGACATACCGCACCAGAACTGGGGCGAGAAGGAATGGGACAGGGACTTCGCATATATGAAGGCCATCGGCATAGACACAGTCATCGACATACGCTGCGGCTACAGGAAATTCATAACCTATCCTTCTCCGTATCTTCTGAAGAAAGGCTGCTACATGCCGTCCGTCGATCTCATCGACATGTTCTGCCGTCTGGCGCAGAAATACGGAATGAAATTCTACCTGGGCCTCTATGACTCGGGAGTTTACTGGGACACGAAGGACATGAGCCACGAGATAGAGGACAACAAGTTCGTCATTGACGAAGTCTGGAAGATGTACGGGGAGAAATACGAGAGCTTCGGAGGCTGGTATCTCAGCACTGAAATCAGCCGGAGCACAATCGGAGCCGTGGACGCCTTCCACGCTATGGGAAAGCAATGCAAGGATGTCTCCGGAGGCCTTCCGGTATTCATTTCACCATGGATTGACGGGAAAAAGGCAATTATGGGAACGGGTCTGAAAGTCAAGGACGGAGTAAGCGTGGAGGACCATGAGAGGGAGTGGAACCAGATATTCGCCGGGATTCACGACGTGGTGGACGCCTGCGCATTCCAGGACGGCCATATTGACTACGACGAGCTCGATGCATTCTTCAGCGTCAACAAGAAGCTTGCTGACCGCTATGGCATGCAGTGCTGGACCAATGCCGAGACATTCGACAGGGATATGCCTATCAACTTCCTGCCTATCAAGTTCGACAAGCTGCGCATGAAGCTCGAGGCCGCGAAAAGGTGCGGCTATGACAAGGCCATCACCTTCGAATTCTCGCATTTCCTGAGCCCGCAGTCGGTATATGCGGCTGCCGGAAATCTCTACAACAGATACAAGGAATACTTCAATATTGACTGATGAAAGGTACTGCATACGTAATCTTCATGGCGGCAGTGGCAGCCATAGGAGGCATATTGTTCGGATATGACACCGCCGTCATCTCGGGAACCACCGACATTGTAAGGAACCAGTTCTCCCTCAGCGCATCCGGAGAAGGATGGTACGTGGGCTGCGCACTGATCGGCTCCATAATCGGAGTACTCTGCGCCGGCTCCCTGAGCGACTACATCGGCCGCAAGATCACAATGCTGATTTCTGCGGCATTCTTCAGCATCAGCGCCATAGGCTGCGCCGTCTGCGGAAGTTTCGATGCCCTCGTGGCATTCCGCATCATCGGCGGAGTGGGAATCGGTATCGTATCCATTGTCTCACCTATTTATATATCAGAGGTATCCCCTGCGAAAATCAGAGGCACTCTGGTTTCCCTGTACCAGCTGGCAGTCACAGCGGGCTTCCTTCTTGCGTATCTGGCGAACTGGGCCATTGACGCAGGCATCGACCCTTCGGCCGGAGCTGACGCAGGGCTCTGGTCCAGAATGTTCAATGCGGAAGCATGGAGAGGCATGCTGGGCAGCGAGACCCTTCCTGCCCTGCTGTTCCTATTCATCATCTTCTTCATTCCGGAAAGCCCTAAATGGCTGATAATCAGAGGTAAATCAAGTAAGGCAATAGCCGTGCTCTCCCGGATTCTCGGTTCTGAGGATGAAATCAATGCCGAAGTCGAGGCGACCCGTTCATCTTCAGGCGAGGACAAGGGGCGCTGGTCAGATCTTCTCAAGCCGGGCATACTGGTTGCCGTGCTGGCAGGCTGTGCCATCGCCATTCTCGGGCAGTTCATGGGCGTAAACGCCGTGCTGTACTACGGTCCGAAAATATTCTCCGAGGCAGGGTTCGACAACCCTATGTTCTCCACCGTGCTCGTCGGCCTCGTGAACTTCGCGACCACAATCCTGGCGGTGTTCATCATTGACAAAGTCGGACGAAAGCAATTGATTTACTGGGGAGTGAGCGGAATGATAATCTGCCTCATAGCCATAGGAACCTATTTCGCTACAGGAGGTGTACTCGGCAACGGATTCATGCTGGCATTCTTCCTCGCCTACGTTTTCTGCTGCGCGATTTCCATTTCTGCAATAGTATTTGTACTTTTGTCGGAGATGTACCCGAACTCCATCAGGGGAAGGGCAATGTCCCTCGCGGGATTCATGCTATGGGTCGGCACCTACATTGTGGGCCAGCTGACGCCTGTACTTCTGGAATGGAGCCAGGCGGGAACTTTCTTCATTTTCGCTGTAATGTGCGTACCTTACATGCTGATAATGTGGAAGGTAATACCGGAAACCACAGGAAAGACTCTCGAGGAGATCGAAGAGTACTGGACAAAACGATAACAAATGACAGCCTCATTTCTCAACTACACCGAAAGCAAGAGTTCGGCCATAAAGCAGGCCATACTCGGCAAATTCATAAATGAAGGGACGGACAGCATCGCGGAAATCAGCCGCGAGATCGGCGTCAGCATTCCTACAATCACCAAACTCGTCGGAGAACTGATAGAGGACGGACTCATAGAGGAAGTCGGAAAGCTCGGCACCACAGGCGGCAGACGACCAAGCATCTATGGGCTGAATCCTTCGGCCGGCTACATTGTAGGAGTCGAAATCAGATTGCACCACATAAGTATAGCTATAACCAATTTCAAGGGTGAAATCATTGACTTTCAAGAAGATATAGCTTACACTCTCGAAAACTCGGAAGAGTCTTTCAGGGCATTCTGCACCTTCCTCAAAAATCTCGTGGACAAGACGGGAATAGACCGGACCAAGGTCCTCGCCTACGGTTTCAATCTCTCCGGCCGAGTGAACAATGAGACCGGTTACTGCTTCAGCTACTTCATCGGTGAGGACAGGCCTGTCTCCCAGGTTTTCAAGGAGGAGCTCGGGGCCTGGGTATTCGTGGAAAATGACTCCAGGGCAATGACTTACGGCGAGTACATCTGCGGCATCGGAAACAATGAGAAGAATATGCTCTTCCTCAATGTCTCCTGGGGCCTCGGAATGGGTATGATAATAGACGGCAAGCTCTCCTACGGCAAGTCGGGATTCTCCGGAGAAATAGGACATTTCCCGATGCTCGACAACAACCATATATGCCAATGCGGAAAGACCGGCTGCCTGGAGACCGGAGCCTCCGGCTCGGCTGCTCACAGAATCGTGATGCAGAAGCTCTCGGAAGGCAGGGCCTCGATTCTTTCGGAAACCTTGAAGAAGAACGGCCACATCTCCATCGACGACATCATCAGGGCAGTCAATGAGGAGGACGTGCTGGCCATTGAAGTCATCGAGGAAATCGGAAGGACACTCGGAAGGGCCATCGCCGGACTCATCAATCTCTTCAACCCTGAGCTGGTAGTAATCGGTGGAAAAATCTCAGAGGCAAAGGATTACCTTATGCTGCCCATCAAGAGTGCGGTGCAGAAGCATTCCCTCAACATGATCAACAAGGACACCACCCTCAAGTTCTCCAAGCTCGGGAAGAAATGCGGACCGATCGGAGCCTGCATGCTTTCCCGCAGCAAGATGCTGGGACTATTGTAAGCCAAGTAAATGAAAAAGCGCATTTCATCCATCGACATCCTGCGCGGGATCGCCATCATCGGAATGATTTTCTGCGCCAATATCGGATTCAATTCCGGGCTACCCGCCTGGATGTTCCACGCTCAGACTCCCCCACCGACCTATGCCTTCGACCCTGCTGCGGCAGGACTTACGTGGGTGGATCTCGTGTTCCCGTTCTTTCTCTTTTCAATGGGGGCCGCATTCCCACTTGCAATGCGGAAAAAATTCGAGAACGGGGCCGGCATAGGGTCCACAGCCCTGCAGCTTCTCAAGAGATGGGCGATACTGACATTGTTCGCACTTGTCATAGGCAACACCAGCTACACCATCTGGAGCAGCTCCAGACCCGCCTGGCAGGCAAATCTCTTTCTCATTGCAGTATGGGCGGCATTGTTCCCGGCCCTGGTCAGGACCGATAAGAAATGGGTGAACATTGCCGGAGCAGCATTGATCTGCAGCCTCGGATTCCTGCTGTATTTCTGGTTCGGAATCACTCCGGACAAGGGGACGAGCGACATCATCATAATGATTCTGGCCAATGTCGCACTCTGGGGCGGTCTGATCTGGGTCCTGACACGCAACAGCCTGAGACTGAGATGGCTGGTCATACTTTTCATTGCGGCCGTCAAGGCTGCATTCTCCTACGTTCCGGCATTGTCGGCATTGACCGGGAGCGGCTGGTGCCTGTCCTGGCTCTTCAACCCGGAATGGCTCCAGTACCTTCTCATCGCCCTGCCTGGCTCCATTGCCGGTGACCTCATCCTTGAGCACAGCCGCAGCGGGAAAGCATTGTCAGCCGGCAGGAAAGAGTCAGTTGCCGCATTCATTGCCCTGGCAGCGGTACTGGTCCAGCTCTGGGGCCTTTACCTGCGGGCTGTCCTGATTGACTTCATTGCCACGGCCATATTGGCGGCAGCCTTCCTCATCCTCACTGGCAGAGAGCGCAACATTTACAGGACAATCGGCATAACCGGCTTCGCCCTGCTCCTTGCCGGCATAGCTCTTGACCCTGTTGACGGCGGAATCACCAAAGATTACTGCAACCTTTCCTATCTCTTCACCACCGGTGGCATGGCAATGCTGACCACCGCCGTTCTGGTCCTGCTGGAGTTCAGGTACAATATACAATGCAGTTTCATTTCTGGCATCGGACAGAACCCGATGGTCGCATACACTGTCACGAGCTATGTGATAGGCCCGTTGTTCAGCCTCCTGGGTATTATGCCGCTGCTGTTCTCATTGTCAGAGGGGAACCGGTTCTGGGGCATTGTCCAGGGTATCATTCTCACCTCGCTGATGATGGTGGCGACCTGGATTTGCACAAAACTGAAATTATATTGGAAAAGCTGATATGAAAAAATTCATCATTTTCGCTGCCGCCGCTCTCATCTGCGGCAGCGCATCCGCCGCAAGCCCGAAAAAAGTATTCGAGACACCGGCATCGGACAGCCGGATTGAATATACCGGACGCATTCTCGCGGAAGGCAACGATGTCTCTTACGACTGGTCCGGAGTCTATGCCCGAATCCGCTTTACAGGCCCATATCTGGCAGTAAGGCTCTCAGACACAAGAAATTCCTGGTTCAATGTCTGGGTGGACAGGGAAATGGACCCGGTTATGGACAAGAAGTTCCTCGCCGCGGCAAAGGATACAGTCATCACTCTCGCAGAGAATCTGGGCAAGGGAGAGCACACCGTCATCCTGCAGAAAAGGACTGAAGGCGAACAGGGTCGCGTCACCCTCCACAGTTTCATTTCCAATGGTGAAATCCTGGCAGCCGATGGCCGCAAAGAGAGATATATTGAATTCATAGGAGATTCATATACATGCGGTTACGGTACGGAGAGCGATTCCCGTGACGACCCTTTCGAGGCCAGAACGGAGAATTGTGCCCTTACCTATGCAGCCATAACTGCGAGATATTTCAATGCCGACTACAGCCTCGTGAGCCATTCCGGAATGGGAATAGACCGCAACTACAATGACAACATCCGCGGATACAACATGCCCGACCGCTACAGCCAGACCTTCGATATGGACAAAGAGACGGTGTGGGACGCATCCGGGGCCGGCTACAGCCCGGACGTAGTGGTCATCTATCTGTGTACCAATGACTTCTCCACAGGCAGACAGCCTCACGAGACAAGTTTTGTGAACAGGTACACGGAATTGCTGAAGAAAGTCAGGTCGAACTACGGGGACGATGTGCCGATTGTCTGCATGGCTTCGAACGTGACCCCTTACAGTTTCGACTACATAAGGCTGGCCTGCCTCTCAAGCGGGCTTCCGAATCTGACCTATATGTGCGTTACCCGCAATGTCCACAGCGAAACCGGGGACCTCGGGGCAAGCTGGCATCCGAACTACAAGGGCCAGAAGAAAGTGGCAAGCTGCCTCATCCCATATATATCAACGGTTTGCGGATGGGAAATGGAGGAGAAGGCATATAGATAAAAACCGAAAATTTTGGTCAATTCAAAAATAATGACTAAATTTGCAGTCCTTTTTGCGGGGCATTCCCGCCTAAAGCATTGATTTATTAACGTTTATTACATTTTTATGAAACAGTACGAGACCGTTTTCATTGCAACTCCCGTTTTGTCTGAAGCTCAGATGAAGGAAGCGGTTGCCAAGTACGTTGACTACATCACCAGGAAGGGTGGTGAAGTTGTGTACGAAGAGGACTGGGGACTCAGGCAGCTCGCCTACCCTATCCAGCACAAGACATCAGGATTCTATCACCTGATCGAGTTCAAGGCTGATCCTACACTCATCGCCTCGCTCGAGACACAGTATCACCGTGACGAGAGGATCATCAGATTCCTCACAGTCGCTCTCGACAAGGATGCAGCAGCATACGCCGAGAAGAGAAGGGCTAACAAGCAGGCAAAGGCAGCCGCTCAGGCAGCCGAGGCTCAGAAATAATGAAGGAGGAAGAGAACATGGCACAGACAAACAACGCACAGAACAGCGAAATCCGCTACCTGAACCCTCCTACAGTAGAGGTAAGAAAGAAGAAATACTGCCGTTTCAAGAGGGCAGGTATCAAATATGTTGACTACAAGGATCCTGAGTTCCTCAAGAAGTTTCTCAATGAGCAGGGTAAGATTCTCCCTCGCCGCATCACCGGAACATCTCTGAAGTTCCAGAGAAAGGTTGCCCAGGCAGTCAAGAGGGCTCGCTCCCTCGCTCTTCTCCCATACGTTACAGACCTTCTTAAATAATTAGGAGACAGCTATATGGAAATCATTTTGAAGAAAGAAGTGGCCAATCTCGGCCACGCGGATGATGTCGTAAAGGTAAAGGCCGGTTACGCTCTTAATTATCTCATCCCTCAGGGTTTCGCGATTCTCGCCACTGAGTCTGCAAAGAAGCAGCACGCCGAGACTCTCCGCCAGAGGGCTCACAAGGAGGCCAAGTTCGTTGCCGATGCCGAGGCTCTCGCAGCTAAGCTCAGCGAGGTACTTGTAAAGGTATCCGCAAAGGTCAGCGAAAACGGCAAGATCTACGGTTCCGTTACTACAGCACAGCTTTCAGAGGCTCTTGCAGCAGCAGGAATCGAGGTTGACAAGAAGGACATCACCATCACCTCTCCTGAGGTAAAGGAACTCGGTCAGTATGACGCTGAGGTAAAGTGCTACAAGAGCATCAAGGGTGCCTTCAAATTCGAGGTTACAGCTGAATAAAATCGGCTCTTCTATAAAATTGGCTGGCCGAAAGGTCAGCCAATTTTTTAGGGATTCCCAAGAATAGCATAGTTTAACAGAAAACTAATCCAACATGTTCAAATCATTCTACGGTTTCCAGATGGTGGAAACCTATCACGAGTGGAAAAAGAACCACAGGACACAGGACAAGACCGTATCAAGAGCCATCAGGCTCGCAATCGCGACCATCATTCCACTGATACTCTGGCTGTTGCCTACTTCGTTCTTCGGAATTGAGGGACTGACGATAATCGAGCAGAGGACGATTTCCATCTTCGTATTCGCAATCCTCATGTGGGTGTTCGAAGCCGTTCCGGCCTGGACCACATCGATGGTGGTAGTCGTGCTCCTGCTGTTCACTACATCCAACAGCAGCCTCTGGTTCTTCCACGAGGGATATGACACGAATGAACTTGGCACCGCGATAAGCTACAAATCGATTCTCCACTGCTTTGCAGACCCGATCATCATGCTTTTCATCGGAGGATTCGTGCTTGCAATCGCCGCCACAAAGAGCGGACTGGACCTTATGCTGGCCAAGTCCCTCCTGAAGCCGTTCGGAACGCAGTCGCGATTCGTGCTCCTGGGATTCATTCTCGTTACTGCCGTATTCTCGATGTTCCTCAGCAACACAGCCACTGCGGCAATGATGCTGACATTCCTCACCCCTGTGCTGAAGTCGCTGCCTGCAGACGGCAAGGGCAAGATTGCCCTTGCGCTGGCAATTCCGATCGCGGCAAACATCGGAGGAATCGGAACCCCTATCGGAACCCCTCCGAACGCTATCGCATTGAAATATCTCAATGACCCTATGGGAATGAACATGAACATCGGATTCGGACAGTGGATGGCCTTCATGACTCCATTTGCAATCCTCCTACTCTTCATTGCCTGGGTTATCCTCCTCAAGGTTTTCCCGTTCAAGCAGAAGACCATTGAGCTCAAGATAGAGGGCGAGCATCAGAAGTCCTGGAGAGATTACGTGGTATATGTAACATTTGCCCTGACAGTCCTCCTCTGGATGACCGACAAGTTCACGGGAGTCAACTCCAATGTCGTCGCAATGCTCCCTATCGGCGTATTCGCAATCACAGGTGTCCTCACCAAGAGAGATCTCGAGGAGATCAACTGGAGCGTGCTCTGGATGGTGGCCGGCGGCTTCTCACTCGGCGTGGCCCTTCAGGAGACAGGTCTTGCAGGACATCTCATCGAGGCTATTCCATTCGGTTCATGGCCTGCAGTAATTGTAGTCGTAGGCTCAGGCCTCATCTGCTACATCATGGCCAACTTCATCTCACACACTGCAACAGCGGCTCTTCTCGTGCCGATTCTCGCAGTTGTCGGCCAGAGCATGACTGCAAACCTGGAACCTCTCGGAGGAGTATCCACACTGCTCATCGGAGTGGCAATCGGTTCATCTCTCGCAATGATCCTCCCTATCTCCACACCTCCGAACGCACTTGCACACGCAACAGGCATGATCCAGCAGAAGGATATGGAGAAGATGGGAATCGTGATCGGTGTCATCGGCCTCATTCTCGGATATGCGATGCTTATTTTCCTCGGTTCTTCAGGCCTTATCTGATATGTACAGGAATAATTCAATGGATAAAGGGCTGGCCGGAGCGTTTCTGGCCGGCCTTTTTCTGTTTCTGTCCTGCGGAGAGACAGAAGTGCTTCCCAAGGAAGGATGGACAGATGAAGCTCACGCCGCTCTGGAAGAATTGATAACGGAATGCGGCAGGAATGGCAATGACCGGGATTGCAGGCCTTATGCAGTCTTCGACTTCGACAACACCACCATTGTCAATGATATATCAATGACATTGATGATATGGCAGGCAGAGAATATGAGATATGCTTTCTCCCCGGACGAGGCTTTCGACGCATTTACCGCCTGGATTCCTGACCTGGACCAGGTACTCGAAGGACCTGAAATGACTGCAAGGGAAATCGCCGGGGATATGGTGAAGGACTACAGGTCTGTCAGGACAATGATGGAAGTGGGGATGAGCCTGGTAGACATAAGGCAGGAAGACGCCTGGAAGGACTTCCGCGCGAAGCTGCTGGCATTGAACGAAGGTATCGAGAACAGCTGCAGCTACGAGACCTGGTGTCTCTGGATGCCTGCATTGTTCACGGGGATGAGCTATGCGGAATTGCAGGAGGCAACAAGGGAATCAGTGGATTGCTGGCTCGGAACCGGCAAGATATGGAACGAGACCTGGACAAGTCCGGACGGGAAGGTTTCCACTACCGTAAGGAAGGGCCTGGTCATTCCGGAAAGGAGCAAGAATCTCTATAAAGCATTGAAAGATAATGGCATAGACGTATATGTATGCTCCGCATCCCTCGAAGTGATTGTGGAGGTTCTGGCCTGTGGGGAGAGATATGGACTTGGGCTGGAGCCGGAAAATGTATTCGGAATCCGCCTGGCTGACAAGGAAAAAGTAGGCGGCAGATTCGAGGATGGATATCCGGGGACCTTCCTTGAAGGGAAGGTGGAATGCATACGCAGATTCATAGCCCCTCTCCACGGCGGTCAGGATCCCGTACTTGCAGCAGGAGACAGCAGCGGAGACTATGCCATGCTCACCTCATTCGGAGGAATGAAGGCAGGGCTCATAATCGACTGCGGCAAAGGCGGCAAGATCGGCGAACTGGTCCGCAAGGCGGAGGACGACAGCCGCTACATAGTCCAGCCTCAGGGTTATTGACCTCCAAGCCTGTCGAAGAAAGTCATCACATCCTCCCAGGTTCTGAACGGGTCCTCACCGAAATGCAGGACTGTGCCCATGAAATCGGATGTGCCGAGACGCTCCGGATACCTGTCGATGAGATAGTCACCCAGTACAATGTCCTTCCTGTTGCTCACGATGACACGGTTCCAGGCCGGTACGCCAAGATGCCTTTCAACCCAGCGGAAGATTTCCGGCAGGGTGTCCGGATTGTTGAAATGCGACGAAACAAGCACGTATGGAGTGTAATTCCTGCACAATGCCGCAAATGACTTGACGGCACTTCCGCAGGCCTCGAATTCCTGAGTGGGAATATTTTTGGAAATCCCGTTTCTGACATCAGCCAACGTATCCGTGAAGCTGACAAGGACAACGGGCTTCCTTCTATTATTCTGAATGTCGTCAATCCTCTCAATGACATGGAGAACGGAATGCAGGAAGACGCTGTCGTCCAGATAATGCCCGCCGTCGAATCGGATTGCATTGGGATAATGCGAGGCGAATTCGTCATAGGTGTCCACCATATTGTCCCTGGTCCCGAACATTCCATAGACAAGGCCCTGATCTCCTGTCAGCGAGCCGAATGTATCCAGGCTTGAGGCATCTTCCGGTATGCCTTCAAAGCAGGCCGATGACACTTCCCTGAAATCCTCGAGCAGCGGCTTGTTCACAAGAAATGATGTCTCGCCATCCGCCCTTGGACAATGATATTCCTGACGGCCGAGACCATTGTTCTTCAATATGGTATCTGCAAGATGGAAGGCGGGATTTACCAGAATGCGGTGGATTCCGCGGAGCTGCTCCGCAAGCATTCCTCCCATTGAAGTTCCCAGAATAAGGTCAATCTTGCGTGTGGCGCAGATATCCTTCAGCAACGCCAATGCTTCCTGGGGTCTCACAGGAAGGTCCGGGGCAATGATTTCAGCCTCGGGAAGAAGAAGCCGCATTGTCCTTACAGTGCCGTTCTGTCCGCCGGAAGCGAATCCGTGGACATAGAGTATTTTCTTTCCGGCCATAAGGTCCGGTCTCGCATATTCAAAAAGTTCCATGTCAATGGGTTATTCCAGGTAACGATGAACAAATGATAAAAAAAGGACGGGGCAACATGACCCCGTCCTGAATCTCCTGACAGACAAATTATTTCTGTCTGGTCTTGTATCTCTGGTAGAATCTGTCCACACGACCGGTGGTATCGACGAGCTTGACCTTTCCGGTGTAGAATGGGTGAGAGGTGTTGGAAATCTCGACCTTTACTACTGGGTACTCAACTCCGTCAACAACGAGGGTATCCTTGGTGGTTGCGCAAGAGCGTGTGATGAACACTGTGTCGTTAGACATATCCTTGAAAGCTACAAGACGGTAGTTTTCGGGATGAATTCCTTTCTTCATTTTCTAAAAAATTAATTGTTTTCAAATCAGGAACGCAAATTTAGGCATTTCCTGAAACATATCCAAACTTTTGACGAAAAATCATTTGATTCTGTAGGGTGCATCGTCATACAAGGTAAAACGCTTGGCCTTGCGAATCCATTTCTGCTCCTCAAGTTTGACGTGCTCACGTGCTTCCTGGAAGGATATTTCTCCCTTGAGATATGCCTCAAGTGTCTCGTCAGCAAGTTTCAGCCGGAAGCCGTCGGACATCTCGAACTGGGGATATCTCTCGGCAAAATACCTGATCAGCTGGAGTGTATGGAGGAGGGAATGATACTGGGCGCCAGGCTTCAGCATTATCTGGTAACCATAGCAAATCTGGTCGCGGTAAAGGCCGGCGGACGGTCTGAATGAGCAGGGACGCATCAGGACACCTTCCTGGACGGGAAGCATATCGTATGGCCCGTGCTGTATGAACGGAGCTCCGAAATACTCGTATGGCCGGGCGGTTCCGATACCCGGGGTGATGTTCGTGTTATTCCAGAGGCCTCCTCCCGCATACATCATGCAGGTAAACATTCCCGGTATGTCAGATGCCGGAGCGATGGTCCAGGGCAGCAGATCCTTGTTGTAGTCGGATGCGTGTGCGGAGATAACGTGAAGCGGATACCTCGCTCCGATTTCCGAATAGAAAAGGTTGCAGAGTTCACCGAGCGTAAGTCCGTGTCTGTGAGCCACTCTCGGCACGAAATTCTCGCAGTCCACATTCGGTACCGTACCCTCGACAATGCGTCCTGCCGGGTTAAGGTGGTCCACAATGTACAATGCCGGCGGCTCGTCCAGGACGGCCAGAATCATCATCAGGCGCATAACGTCCTTGGTATAGTTGAAATACCTCACGCCTACATCCTGAATCTCGACCACGACTGCACTCAGCCCCTTCAGGGACTCGGAGTCGAAATGAATATGGTTCGTCCCCGGAGTCAGCTCCGCATCCTCAGGCTGGAACAGGCGTTCAAGATTGCCCCTCTCCCTGAAAATGTCCCACATGTACCTGTCCCCGCTGGTATCCCAGCAGTTCTGGGTACAGAAGCAGCCCACCCTGCCTTCGACAAGGGCCTTGTCCAGCTGGTCCTCGAGTTTGGTTGTCCTGAATGAAAACATTGCCTATACTCCCTCATTGATAATGCCTTTGGCAACTTCAATCACCTCATTGCCAAGGGCGACGGCACGTTCCTCCGTCTTCGCCTCCGAATAGATTCTGATAATCGGCTCAGTGTTGGACTTGCGGAGATGAACCCACTCCCTCTTCTCCTCGAAGCTTATCTTCACTCCGTCCACGGTATTGACATCCTGGTCTGAATATATTTCCTGAAGCCTGATCAGAATTTTATCAATCAATGACTTGTCGGACAGTTCAATCCTGTTCTTGGCAATGTTGTACTCCGGATATGTCTTCTTGAGCTCTGAGACCTTCATTTTCTTATGGGCAAGATTGGAGAGGAAGAGGGCGACGCCCACCATGGCGTCCCTGCCGGCGTGGATGGCCGGGTAGATTACTCCTCCATTGCCCTCGCCACCTATGAGAGCGCCTTTCTCCCGCATGAGGGTGGTGACATTGACCTCTCCGACCGCGGAAGCGTAGTACTTCCCGCCGTGAGCCTCGGTCACATCGCGCAATGCCCTGGACGAAGAGAGATTGGACACTGTCACGAGATCCTTTGCCCCCTCATCCCCGGCGCATCCGAGAAGATAGTCAGCGACACTGACAAGGGTGTACTCCTCCACGAAAGGCTCCCCGTTCTCGCAAATCAGGGCAAGACGATCCACATCAGGGTCCACGGAGATTCCGAAGTCGGCCTTTTCAGAGACAACTCTTTCAGAAAGTTCCACAAGATTCTGCGGGAGCGGCTCCGGATTATGGGCGAAGTTGCCGTCCGGATTGCAGTTCACGCATACGCACTCGACTCCCATTCTCTGGAGAAGTCTCGGCATTATTATTCCTCCGACGGAATTGACAGCATCGAGCACCACCTTGAATCCCGCAGCTTTGACCGCCTCGGTGTCAACGTATTTGAGCTTGAGTACCTCATCCAGATGCCTGTCAGTGAAATCCTCCTCAACGATTGTCCCTATGGAATCAATATCTGCAAAGTCGAAGTTTCCGGACTCGGCGCAGTCCAGAACTGCCTGGCCTTCAGCGGCATTGAGGAACTCACCCTTCTCATTGAGGAGCTTGAGGGCATTCCACTGCCTCGGGTTGTGGGAGGCTGTGAGAATGATCCCGCCGTCAGCTTCAGAAAGAATGACTG
The DNA here is from genome assembly GCA_022777585.1 of Bacteroidales bacterium. Classification (GTDB taxonomy): domain Bacteria; phylum Bacteroidota; class Bacteroidia; order Bacteroidales; family UBA932; genus Cryptobacteroides. Next base: position 28,293 of record JALFFZ010000116.1, read on the forward strand.
CCATTTCTGTCGTAGGCGTGGAGGCCAGACCCGCCTTGATGACATCCACACCGCAGGCTGCAATGGTGCCGCAAACCAGATCCTCGACCATCTCGCCTGAAATTCTGGCGTCACGGCCTACGACCACGGTGTACCTCTCCCCTGCCGGCCTGGGTCTGCGTCTGCGCAGCTCGGAGCAATATGCATAAGTGAATTTGACAATGTCAACTGGGGTCAGAGCCCCTCCCGGATTGCCTCCGACAGTCCCACGGATACCGGAGATGGATTTTATCAATGTCATAATCTCATCAAGTTATTATTTACGGGGTTACTCAATAACACTCAAATTTATGAAAATACCGCAACAATGACAAATTTTTCGTGTATCTTTGCGCCCCGAAAAACAATTTAACAATGAAAGCAATTCTGACTGTGATTCTATTGGTTACATCCAACATCTTCATGACATTCGCCTGGTACGGGCATCTGAAACTTCAGGAGATGAAGATTTCGACCGGCTGGCCGCTGATTCTGGTCATCCTGCTGTCCTGGGGGATGGCTTTCTTTGAATACTGCGCCCAGGTCCCGGCCAACAGAATCGGCTTCAACGGCAACGGCGGACCGTTCAACATCATGCAACTCAAGGTCATCCAGGAGGTCATCTCCCTCACCGTGTTCACTGTCATCGTCACAGTGATGTTCAAGGGGCAGGCTCTTCAATGGAACCATCTCGCAGCATTCCTCTGCCTTGTTGCAGCAGTATTTTTCGTTTTCCTCAAATAGGTAATATTCAACAGGTTAGCCCGAGAGCACAAAAATTAATTCGAAAAATATTGCCGAAAAGTTTGCAAACAAGAAAATTTTACTTAACTTTGCAATCCTGAACAACAAATGCTGGGTTCGTATAACGGTTAGTACCCAAGATTCTCAATCTTGTAATAGGAGTTCGATTCTCCTACCCAGTACCAGCAAAGGCCAATCCACTGATTCCAGTAGGTTGGCTTATTTTTTTGAAGAATAGTCAGCTTTTGGCGTTCAAATGTAGTTTTTCACTATATTTGTAAATTATGAAGATTATTCGCTCATTCTTGTCAAAGATCTGGGTTCCGGCCGTCCTGGTCGGCGCGGCTTTCGTACAGGCAGTCGGAATGGACATTGCCAGAAGTTCCCACATATCCGGGACCGGAGCCTCCGAGACGCGTGACACAGTCATCTACGAAAATAAGATTTACACCAAGTTCCGCGATTCTTACGATGCCCTGCAGGTTGAGGAGGATGCATACGATTCCACCATGACTGACAGCGCGGAGGTCTTCATTTCAGCGAGGGATACTATGAAAGTCCCTGATTCATTGAAATATACGGACCCGTTCAGATACAAGTACTACGTTGCCATCAAGGACTCCCTCACCCACGTCCTGGTCCGGGATTCCCTCAGGAACGCAGGCGACTCGGTGGACTGGCCGAGACTTGACTCCCTCTACTACGCGGACTCCACCGAGACTGCAATACGCAAATTCAACGAGTGGTACGCATCCCTTGACAAGACGGCCAGAAAGAAATATGACTTCGAAAAGAAGATGAAGGCAAGGCAGGTCTATATGGACAGCGTCCTCAATGTAAAGGACAGTCTGCTCGCAATCCGGGACAGTGTCAGGGAGAACACGCCGAGAATTCTGGAAACCTTCGCCGTTCCGGACTCCATGTTCTACAAGAGGATTCTTACCTGGAACAAGGGAGAGTCGTTCAACGACGTCAACCTCCATCCGCTCGACACGTCTTACAACTACTGGTTCAATGACTATCCGTTCTTACGCAAGGACGTGAATGCCAGCTATCTGGGAATATCCGGCTCCCCTCTTGTGACATACGATTTCTCAAAGAGGAAAAGCGAGGAAGGCGTCTCGTTCTACACCCCTTACGAGTCCTGGACCTACAATCCGTACAATCTCCCGATGTACAACACCAAGACCCCTTACACCGAACTGGCATACTGGGGAACACTCTTCGCCAATGCGGAAAGGGCTGAGAATGAGCTTCATATACTCACCACACAGAACTTCTTCCCGTCCTGGAACTTCACTCTCGAATATGACAGGACCGGCGCCAACGGCATGTTGGAAAATGAGGATGTGGACAACCGTACCTGCGTCATCAGCACCAACTACATGAGCAGGAAATATCTCCTGCATGCGGGCTATCTGTACAACAAGATTTCGAAGAGCGAGAACGGAGGCATCATTGACAATTTCTGGATAAGGGACACTACAGTAGGTTCCAGGGAAATTTCCGTACGCCTCAAGGACGCCAGCACCCTCATCAAGAAGAACACATTGTTCCTCGACCAGACATACAGGATTCCTTTCAACTTCATCAAGAACATAAGGGAGAAGAAGGCAATCAGGAGGGAAAACGCCTGGAGGGACAGCGTCATTGCCACAGGAGACTCGACGGCAATTATGGAAATGGAGGAATTGCTTGCCGGGAAAGCTGCCGAGCGTGAGGAAATTGCTGCGGCCGATACGCTTGATACCGACATCACTACGGCCTTCATCGGCCATACCAGCGAATACTCGACCTACCGCAAAATCTACGACGACAGGATTGACCTCACGGACATTGAGGCAAGGAAGCTGTACAATGACAATTTCTACCTCAATCCTACCACTACCCACGACTCTCTGCGGGTGATGAAGTTCGAGAACAAGGTATTCATCAAGCTCCAGCCCTGGTCCGCGGACGGCATTGTCTCCGCCCTCAATGTGGGAATCGGGGACAGGCTCCTGAACTACTATATGTTCCCTCGGGACGGCTATCTCATGAAGAAGAGCGGAAACACTGTCTGGAACTCAGCCTACATTTACGGAGGAGCAAAGGGACAGTACCGGAAATATTTCCATTGGAATGCGGAGGGATGGTACACCTTCCTCGGAAAGGAGGTCAACGATGCCGGCATCACGGCCGATGCCACATTCAGCATTTATCCGTTCCGCCGTTACAGGCAGAGCCCTATGACATTCGGGGCGCACTTCGAGACAAGCTTGGATGAGCCTGACTTCTATGAGCAGCATTATTACTCCAACCATTATATCTGGGACAATGATTTCAGTAAAATCAGCAAGACCCAGGTCGAGGGCTACTATGACGTGCCAAGGTGGAAATTGAACGTTACCGCATCCTGGACATTGATGAAGAATCATATCTACTATGACGGCAATGCCATCCCGCAGCAGGAGAAGAGCCCTGTAAGCGTGCTGAAGTTCGCATTGAACAAGAATTTCAAGATTGCCGGAATCCATCTGGACAATCAGGTACTCGTGCAGTTCTCCTCCAATGAGGATGTGATTCCTGTACCTGCGGTGGCAGTGAATGCAAGATGGTATTGGCAGTTCAATGTCGTCAGGAATGTGATGCAGATGCAGATTGGTGCCAATGTCACCTACAATACCAAGTGGTACATCCCCGGCTACAGCCCGGCTCTTGGCCAGTTCTACAACCAGAAAGAGGAGAAATACGGGAACTGCCCTTACATCGACGCCTTCGTGAACGTCCAATGGAAGAGGGCCTGCATTTTCGTGAAGGCCATCAACGTCGGAATGGGCTGGCCAATGAACAAGGCTGACTATTTCAGTGCCCACGGCTACATCCGGCCTCAGAGAGGCATCAAGTTCGGCGTTTGCTGGCCGTTCTATCTCCAGCCGGCCAAGAACAAGAGCGTAGGCTCAGCAGGTGGCGGAGGAGGCTCATCCTCCTCAGGCATGTCCGGTATGGGTCTCGGTGGAATGAACTCCGGAGGACTGGGAGGATTCGGGAGCAGCAGAAGCGCAGGCTCGTCAAGCCGGCTTTGAAACAATTCACTCTGACAATGGGAAAGAAACTTCACAGAAAAAGAAGAGTCGTCTTCAAGTACATTCTGCCGCCGATAGCGGTAATCCTGATTGTGCCGATGCTTCAGAAAACTGTGATCCAGGATATTCCTTTCGACAAGGAAGTGATTCGCTGCGTCATAGCGGTTGACCGGAAGACTTCCGCAATGAACTACGGTGCCGGTTACAACTACGAGCTGCTGAAACTGTTCTCCGAGCAGATGGGGCTGAGGGAGGAAATCGCCATTGGCGACAGGGAGTATCTCGACTCATTGGAAACGGGTACAGTTGACATTGTCGTAGTCCCTGCCACCGACAGCCTTCTTGCTGAAAAAGACCTGTTTTGCTCCATTCCGCTTGCGGACAGTTCGACGTGGGTCATCAGGAAGGATCTGGAGACGGAGATGAGAAGCATCAATACCTGGCTCGCACATTACTTCACAACTGATAGCCACAGCCTTGCCGTGGAGAGGTTCTCGCCTGCCTTCGAACCCTTCAGGAGGGCCTCAACAGGCAGGAAATACAGCATCCTGAGCCCATACGATGAACTGATCGGGAAATATGCTGCCCAGATTGGCTGGGACAGGTTGATGCTCACTGCACTGGTATGGAAGGAATCCCAGTTCCACATTGAGGTCAAGTCCCTCCGGGGTGCCGTAGGTCTGATGCAGGTTATGCCAAGGACGGCGGAACATTTCGATGCCGGGAATATGATTGACCCCGAAGAGAATATAAGCACTGCCGTGAAGTTGCTTGACCGGCTGCAGAAGATGTTCAGGGACGACGCCGAGAACAGCACGGAGCTGATGAAGTTCACTCTTGCGGCCTACAATGCGGGAGAGGGGCGGCTCAGGGACTGTATTTCATACGCCAAGTCCATAGGAGCCCCATACAGGAAATGGGACGACCTCGTAGCCGTCATTCCGGATATGAGGGAGGACAGTATTCTTGATGTTGAAAGCGTCAAGCTCGGCAAATTCCAGGGATATGAGACCATCAACTACATATCATTGATGGAGGATTATTACGACGCATTCCACACTATTGCACGCGGACAGTCTTCGCCGGGTCCACTCGGGACACGAACAGACAAGGAAGCAGCATCAGAAGCATTATGAGAACGTAGGCCAGAAGGTCTGCCCCGATAATCTGAAGCGCATTGAGATGCACAGGTACTGCCGAGACAAAGTAGTTCGCAGGGTCAAGCTTGATGAAATGGGTCGAGTTCTGGACAATGCAGAACAGAAATGCGAGAATGTTTCCGGCAAGCATTCCCTTGAGCGTTGCAGAGGAGGATATTCTCAGGAATACCGCTGATATCTGCCTGTCTGTCATTCCCATGGCCTTCAGGGTGCCGATTACGGAGATATTGCGGAAAAGCATTATCAGGAGTGAGGAAATCATGTTGAAGCCTGCCACGGCAACCATCAATACCAATACTATCAGCACATTGAAGTCAATCAGATCGAGCCAGGAGAATATTTGCGGATAACGTCTTGCCGCGGAGGTGGCAATCATTGAATCTGTACCTTCCCCGAACAGAATCTCCGCTCCGATTTCATCCGTAAGATACTCCATTCTGTCGGAAGAACGCCATTTGTCGTCCAGGATGATTTCAATGGTGGATGCCTTGTCGTCCCCCCAGCCGTTTACCCTTCGTATGTCCTCAATCCCGAGATATACGACAAGATTGTCATCCGAGCCCAGAATGTCCTCGTAGATAGAATCGACGGTGAACTGGCGGGCCTTGACCTTGTCTCCGATGAAATAAGTCAGCATCCTGTCACCGGGCTTCATCCCGAGCATTGATGCGAGCCGCTCCGGTATGCTCACCCTCAGGCTGTCTCCCCCACCGGGGATTCCCTTGAAAATGACTCCGTGAATATTGGTTCCTGCCTTGACAATGCCGGCGCGATATACCGCGGGCACAATATGGTCAACGCCATCAAGGGCGGTTATGGCCGATTCCAGTTCCTCGCCAAGAGTCACAGGATGCTCCTCGCCGATGTAGTCCATATAAGGGGATGTAATCTGGATATCGCCTGACAGTTCCGCAATACCCTTCCTCAATTCGTAGCGGAAACCTCCGGACACCGCCACGGCAATGATGATGACAAAGGAGGCCACGGCGATTGTCACCATCGCGGCTTTCCCCTGGAATTTCATCTTGGCTGATATGTATGAGGCTGCGTTCAAATTGTTCTTCCTGGACGAATGATTATTGATGTCAAGATTGCGAAGTTAGCATTTTTTGACGATATTTGCCATTCTCCGCCCCTAAAATAGGGATCATCAACAATAGGAAAAGAATATGAAGACTGATACAGAATCATTGATTGTAAGATATCTGACCGGCACAATAGGCCTCGCCCTTGTCGCTGTCGGAGTGGCCCTGTCCATCAAATCGGACCTTGGCACAGCCCCGGTTTCCTGCCCTCCATACGTGGCATCCCTCATGGGAGGCTTCAATGTTTTCGGTTTCCGGATCGGGACCGTTGGCCAGTACACAATACTTATGCACCTGCTTTTCATCCTCCTCCAGATGGCACTTCTGCGGCGCAGGTTCAAGTTGGAAAGTCTCATGCAGATTCCTGCAGCTATGGTTTTCGGCATTCTCACAGATTTGTCAATCTGGGCCTTTGACTGGATTGTCGCAGGCTCTTATGGAATGCGTGTACTGCTTATGGTATTGTCAATAGTCATCACGGCCCTTGGTATCAGCCTTGAGGTCAAGGGAAATGCCTGGATGCTGGCCGGCGAGATGACCGATGCGGCATTGGCAGATTTCCTCGGCATAAAGTTCAGGAACGCCAAGATCGGCTTCGACATTTTTCTTGTAGCCGCTGCAGCTGTAACGGCCTGGGTGGCATTCGGCAATCCCCTCGGCGACAGTACGGAGAATGTCATCAGGGAGGGTACCGTAATGTCTGCCCTGCTTACCGGCTGGTGCATGAGGTTCACCGACAAAATAGCGGACGGGATTATTCCCGCCCGCTGGAAGAGCATATTACTTTGAACCGTTCAGAAATTCGAGCCGCTTCTCGGCTGACATCCTCGTGGCAGCGTCCTCCGTGTATTTTATCATCATCGGAAGATATTTCTTCTCGAGTTTCACATCCTTGGAATTTCTGGCAAGGATGACGAGGTTCTTTATCGCCGTCATATCATCCGGCTTGATTTTCAATACCTTATTGTAATACTTCAGCGCCGTCTTGCTGTTCTTTGCGACAACCAGGTAATAGGAACCGAGGTTGTCGAGGAAAAGCACGTCGGAAGGCCTGTAGGCCAGCATTTTCTCTGAAAGCTGGCGGAAAGCCTCGAAAGAAGTCGGAGTACCATACTTGAAGAAAAGGTAGCAGTACTCCTGGATTGCCGAGGTGAAAAACTCGTCATCAGCCTTCTCCACTCCGGGATATTCCCACTTCGGATGACGGGTGAAATTATAGTCCACCAGCCCCTTGAGGCTTGACAATGCCATATCCGGGCTCTCATTCTCATAGCCGATGAGGGACGCTGTCTTGAGGAAACGCAGGTCAAGTCTGTCAGGCGCTACCTGAATCGCCTTGTCAATGGCCTTCTGGGCCTGCCCGAAGAGTTCATCATCATAGGAAATGACCTGGAAATAATTGATATCATTGCCCGTAGTATCCTTCAGAGTGAGTACCGGTTTCTCTCCAAGATATTTAGATGCTTCCTTTACCTCAACATTTGCAGTCTGGGACTTGTTGAAGCAATAGGAGAACCTGGCTGTCAGCATTTCCAAATCTTCAGGGTATGCCGCCTCCCACTTGTTGATCAATGTCTCGATGCCCACGCCTGCAGGGCCGAGCTTGGAAACCATTGTCTCATATCTCGCCTTGAAATCCTGGCTCGAGGGCTCCTGGGCCGTAGATGTAGCCGCTGTCAGCATTGCAACGGCGGCTGCCGCAATAAAAAATCTTTTCATATAGTTAGATCAAATATCCATTCTGATACGTCTGTGCAAAGGATGAAGGCTGTTGCATCGGTTGCCGAGATTCTTGACAAAGCCTATCGGCAGTCCTCTGTAAACAAGAAGCAGGATCCCCCTTTCCGCATCCGGCAACCTGACAGGGTCACGGTGAAGGAAGGAGAGCGCCGTCTCCCGATTCACCTCGAACTCATTGAAGGCACCCCTTCTCAATGACAATGACAATGCCAGATCCGCATCCGGAATGAAATCCTTGCCCTTGAACATTCCAACGGCAAGGCCCCGGGCAAGCGGGCGCAGCGGCTCCAGCATTGAAAGCAGGCATCTTACATATTCAGGGACGGCCACAATACGTCCGTCCTTCACAATCATGGCCATTTCTTCGTCGAGAAGAGGTCGTATTATTGAAGCATGGGCCTCCGGCAACTTCTGCCACCTGTCCTGCTGACGGCCTGAGCATGCAGCTGTTCCGGCTGATGGGGAGGTCTTCCTCAACACGGCGCAGTACTGTCCCTCTCCCCTGACAAAGCCCGGGACAAGAGATACTCCGCATTCCGTCCTGAGAAGTCCACAGCCGTCAATCCCGACAATCTCCGCACCGAATTCGGAGCAAATCCATTTCACATTGTCATCATTCTCAAGATTATTGAATGTGCAGGTGGAATAAACAAGGAAGCCTCCTTCGGCCAATGATGGCCATACATCAGCGACGATTCTTCTCTGGCGGGCCTGGCACAGCGCAACGTTCTCCTCAGACCACTGGGACACAGCCTCATCGTCCTTGCGGAACATGCCCTCGCCGGAGCAAGGCACATCGGCAACGATAATGTCAAAGAAGCCGGGCAATGTGCCGAACGCCTTCGGGTCCACCGACGTCACCACCACCGACGGGTCTCCCCACACGGCGGCATTGTCAGCGAGCACCGCAGCCCTCTGCTTCATTATCTCATTGGAAATCAATAGATAACCGCCCTTGCAACTCTCCCTGAGGCTTGCTGATATGTCTGTTGTCTTGCCTCCCGGGGCGGCACATAGGTCCAGGACCTTCGGGCTGATAATCCCGGATTCGAGGACCTTATCCAGAACATCCCGGAAGGCTTTCCCCGGAAACATTGCAGAGGAATCCTGCACATAGTAGGCTCCGGCATGGATAAGCGGGTCGAGAGTAAAGGCAGGCCTTTCGGAAAGGAAGGCGGCGTGCCTGTTCCATTCCACAGGACCGGACACCAGGTTCCCGAAGATTTCCGAAGGGCTTCCGGCCTTGGCAGGATTGATTCTTACGGACACGGACGGTTCGCCGGACAATGCGTCAAGCACGGCGGAGAGGTTCCCCTCCCCCACCACCTGCGCGAGATACTTCCTGAATGCCGGCGAGAAATCCATCAGCCCCTGAATGCTGATTTGTCAAAGCCTTCCGGGAACATTGAAGGGTCAATGCCTTCCGGCATCTTGCCCTCGGCCATATCCGCCACGGCATCCACCATCTTGTCAACAGCTTCCTGAAGCTTTGAGCCGAGCATCATCTTCATCATGAAGTTGAGGTCGGCATCAATGTCAATATGGAAATCCGTGCTGTCCGGATTGCCTCCGTCCGCATCGAAGCATATATCCACATTGAAACTGAACGGGGCGCCATTGTCCTTATATGAAATGAGGGAGTAAGGCCTTCTTTCTGAAACTTTCACACCCACATTGAAGCCCTGCACGACGGCCGAGATTGAATCGAAGTCGGCAGTCACTCCCTGCTTCTTGTCCTCCGGAAGCATATTCAGGAAATTGCGCATATCCGAAAACGGAAGGTAAAGCATATAGGGCGCACGCTTTACGATTCTATGTTTACTCTTGATATTCATAGTTTTACAATATTATTTTCCCCAGGTGTCGGGAGATTTCCTCCACTGGGCAAGTATTTCCTTATGAGCCTCGGTGATATATCCTGTCTCGGCAGCTACGCCGACAAGGGCTGTATAGTTCGAGAGTGTATCCAGACGCACACCAGCCTCAGCGAACCTCTCGGAAGCAAGATCGAATCCGTAAGTGAACACGGCCACCATTCCAAGAACCTCAGCCCCGGCGTCCCTCAATGCGGAGACTGCGGCAAGACTGCTCATTCCGGTGGATACAAGGTCCTCTATCACAACCACTTTGGCTCCCTTCGGGAGTTCGCCCTCTATCTGCGAGCCAGTCCCGTGATCCTTCGGTTTCGGACGCACATACACAAACGGCTTTCCCATCCTGTCAGCTGCGAGCACGCCGTGTGAGATGGCGCCGGTGGCCACTCCTGCCACAATCTCGGCCTCAGGGTAAAGTTCAAGAGCCTTGGATGCAAGCCAGCAGGCCACTCTGGATCTCAACTCCGGGTGGGAGAGAATCCGTCTGTTGTCACAATAAATAGGTGAATGCCAGCCTGAAGCCCAGGTGAATGGAGAGTCAGGGCGGAGAAGTACCGCATTGATGTCAAGAAGTGATTCTGCAAGAATTCTTTCAACTGCCATATTGTATAAAATTTGATAGGTAACAAAATTAATGATTTTTCATGACATATTGCCTCATTTAGACCGAATTTGAGTATCTTCGGGCGTTTTTCCAGACAATTCCTATGCACAGAATATATTTCGACAAAAGAGCCATCATAATCTGCCGTCCGGAGGAGGCCGCCCTGACGGACCCGAATGCTGTCGAGCTCCATCTTGGCAACATAACTGATATATCCTCATTCATAAGCCTGTTCGAAATCACCCCTACCATGGAGAGGATTTACATTCCTTCGGATGACCCGGAAGGCACGTACAGGGCAGTATGCGGGGAATTCAAGGAGGTCAATGCCGCAGGAGGTCTGGTCAGCAACAGACGTGGGGACTACCTTCTGATCAGGAGAGACGGACTCTGGGACCTTCCCAAGGGGCATCAGGAAGCGGGCGAGGATATCAGCGTGACCGCTGTCAGGGAGGTTCAGGAGGAAACCGGGGTGGACAATCTGATTCCCGGGCCGCTCATCTGCGTAACCGACCATTGTTACAGAAGGGACGGAATCTGGCATCTGAAGCATACCTGGTGGTATCAGATGACCTACGACGCTCCCGTTGACCTGAGCCCTCAGACAGAGGAGGACATAACCAAGGCCGCCTGGGTTGCCAAATCCAGCCTTCCGCCATTCCTGAAAGACACCTATCCTTCTATAAAAGAAGTGTTTATCGAGGCCAAATCCGTATAAATACAAATCCCGTTGAAACAAATTGCATTTTGTATCGTATATATAAAGGTTACAAGTCAATACTATATACAATATGAAATTATCGCAGTTTCAATTTCCAATCTCCCTCAAGAAGGACATTGCCCACGAACCGACCGGAAAGTGGCGTGACGAGAGCAGGATGATGGTACTTCACAAGGATACGGGAGAAATAGAGCACAAGATTTTCAAGAACATAGTTGACTACTTCGGAAAGGGTGACACATTCGTCCTCAATGACACCAAGGTATTCCCTGCCAGGCTTCTGGGCAAGAAGGAGAAGACAGGTGCAGACATCGAGGTGTTCCTCCTCAGGGAACTTAACAAGGAGCAGAGACTCTGGGATGTCATCGTCGAGCCGGCCAGGAAAATACGCATCGGCAACAAGTTGTATTTTGGTGACGACAGCCTCGTTGCCGAGGTAATTGACAACACCACGTCCAGGGGAAGGACATTGAGATTCCTCTACGACGGCCGCTATGAGGATTTCAAGAAGACTCTGTTCAGTCTGGGAGACATTCCGCTCCCGAAATGGGTGAGGGAAAATACTGTGCCTGAGGACAATGTCAACTTCCAGACAATCTTTGCCGCCAATGAAGGTGCCGTGTCTGCGCCCGCAGCAGGTCTCCACTTCAGTCGCGAGCTCTTCAATATGATGATTCTCAAGGATATAAACAAGGCTTTCATTACCGAGCACATGGGCATCGGGTATTTCCGCAAGGTGGATGTGGAGGATCTCTCCAAGCACAAGATGGATTCCGAGCGCCTCATCATCGGGGAGGAGGCAGCCGATATCATAAACAAGACCAAGAGAGAAGGCCACAAGGTGCTTGCCGTCGGGGTGACGGTAATGAGAGGTCTTGAGACCTACGTGACCACCAATGACGAGGTGCAGCCATACGACGGGTGGACCAACAAGTTCATTTTCCCGCCATACAGATTTGCCATTCCTAATGCCATAGTCTCAAACTTCCACCTCCCTGGCTCAACAATGCTTATGGCAGTGGCCGCATTCGGAGGATATGAGGCCGTGAAGCATGCTTACGAAACCGCCCTTGAGGAAGGTTACAAGTTCGGCCCTTACGGCGATGCCCTCCTTATTATCTAGAAATCCGTCCAAAGAATTTAAAATTTACACGAACAGTGGCATTTTTCCATTAAAAAATCCACTGTTCGTTTTTTTTGCACAGTTCTTTGCCTACATTAGCTCGCTGCTTCATCCGGTTCCGTAGATTTTAGACTATGATATTGGACAGTACGGAACAACTTGCCCCGTGGAGCGCAGTCAACCGGATATTCGGCTTCGCTCCGAGAACAGGGGCCGCGCTTGTCGGGCATTACGGGTCCCCGGAGGCCCTGTTCAACGCGGACAGAAAGGAACTGGGATATCTGCTTCGGAACAACAAGGCATATCTCGACAGTCTCGTCCCCGACACATTGGAAAAGGAGAGGACTGAACTTGAATCCCTGCTCAAGGAGGGAGTGCGGATGCTGTGCATTGAGGACGAAAGGTATCCCGCACTGCTTAAAGAATGCCCGGATCCTCCGGCAATGCTGTATGTAAGAAGTGACTCCCCATTGAGCGAGGTTTTCCCCCGACCCCGGAAAATCGCCGTGGTCGGGACAAGGGACATCACGTCCTACGGAAAGGAATGGTGTACCAGAATCGTTTCCGCCATTGCATCCTGCACCACGGAAAAGCCGGTGATCGTCAGCGGATTGGCCATCGGGACCGACATTACCGCCCATCTCGCGGCACTGGACGGAGGACTGCCCACGATAGCCGTGATGGCCACCGGGATTGATGCCGTATATCCTTTCCGTCACGGCCACTATGCGGAGCGGATCTGTTCTGCTCCCGGCAGCGCCCTGATTACCGACTATCCCCCTGACACCACCCCGAGGGCCATCAATTTCCTCAGGCGCAACCGCATCATTGCCGGACTGTCAGAGGCGACAATCCTGATTGAGTCCAAGTTCAAGGGCGGCGGAATGATGACCTGCAGAATAGCCTCCTCATACGACAGGGACGTCTTCGCCCTCCCGGGCAGAATCGGAGACCAGTGCTCAGCAGGGTGCAATGAGCTGATTCGCAACGGCACGGCCGCCTGCATCTCTGAAATCAACTCGCTCCTCGACTCACTTGACCTGAGACGGAATGGGAAGTGGAAGAAGGATGACATCAGGATGAAGACCTACAGCTTCTACAAGGACCGTGAGGGAGCCGATCCGGCAGACAGGCTGTCATTCATTGCTGACATAGTGGGCAGGAATCCGGACATCCGCATCGAGGACATCGCCACTGCCGCCGGCATTGGATACAGGGAGGCCGTGAATGCGGTCGGTCTCCTCGAATGCGACGGCATCATTGTCACCGACCTGCTCAGAAGATGTTCGGTCAATCCTAAATTCCTGTAACATATTTTAAGGGATAATGCTTAATAATCCTCAAATATTCCCTACCTTTGCTGCACTTTTTCAATTGATATATGCCGCAAGGATACAAATATATAGATACGCACGCCCATCTGTACGACGAGGCCTTCAGGAATGACGTGGCAGGGGCAGTTGAAAGGGCCGTCGCTGCCGGTGTCGGACTGATTCTCCAGCCGGACGTGGACAGCAGGGAGAGAGGCTCGATGAAAAAGCTCCGGGAGCAATTTCCGGACGTATTTCTGAATATGGCCGGACTATATCCCGGGTCCGTGAATGAAAACTGGGAACAGGAAGTGGAGCTTGTCCGGGAGTCAGCCCTAGAAGAAGGCACGGTTGCCATTGGCGAAATAGGACTTGACTACCATTATTCCAAGGACAGCGCAGACCTCCAGAAAGCTGCCCTCAAGGCTCAGCTTGAGCTCGCATCAGAATTGAATCTGCCTGTCAACATACATCTCAGGGAGGCGGAGAACGACTTTTTCGAGGTGCTGGACAGTTGCCGTCATCTCGGGCTTTCCGGCAACCTTCACGCTTTCAGCGGCAGCTTCGAGACATTCAGGAGGATTGAAAAATACGGTGACTGGTATGTGGGCATCGGAGGTGTCCTGACCTTCAGGAATGCCAGAGTGGCGGAGAGCCTCAGGAAGATCCCGCTCGACAGGATTGTACTCGAAACCGATTCCCCCTATCTTACTCCGGTCCCTTACAGGGGAAGCAGAAATGAGAGTTCCTATATTCCCATCATAGCATCCGCCGTCGCCGGAATCAAGGGTACGGACATCGACGAGGTGGCAGAGGTCACCACCGGCAATGCGGAAAAACTTTTCAAAATCACAAGACAGATATGATCATTACGCAGGACTGCACCAGGAAATCCGCCATACTGATAATCTACACCGGCGGTACAATCGGGATGAAGCAGGATCTCAACGATATGACTCTCAAGCCGTTCGACTTCAGCCAGATTCTTGAGGAAGTGCCTGAAATCGGCAAGTTCGCATTCAAGACCGACACCTGGTCCTTCGACCCGCCAATCGACTCTTCGGATGTGGAGCCGGCTCTCTGGCAGTCTCTGGCAAGGCTCATCAAGGAGAAGTATGATGACTACGACGGATTCATCATACTGCACGGCACGGATACAATGTCGTATTCAGCATCGGCATTGAGTTTCATGCTCGACGGTCTCACCAAGCCGGTCATATTCACAGGGAGCCAGCTTCCCGTCGGAGTTCCGAGGACAGACGGCAAGGAGAACCTTATCTCGGCAGTTGAAATCGCCTCCGCCAGAGACGAAGACGGCCATGCGACAGTCCCTGAAGTATGCATATGTTTCGATTCCCTGCTGATGAGGGGAAACCGCACCACCAAGATCAATTCTGAAGTATTCCGGGCTTTTTCATCACCGAACTTTCCTCCGCTTGCCGAGGCAGGAATCAACATCAGGTTCAACAACGAGCTGATCCGCAAACCGAATGACTGGTACCAGAGCCTCAGCATCAACACGGAACTGGACACGCGGGTGTCAATTCTCAAGATTCATCCGGGAATCACCCCGCAAGTGGTGAGAAACATTCTCTGCGGAGATGAAACCAGGGCCGTGATAATGGAAACGTACGGCGCGGGAAACGCTCCTTCAGCCGGCTGGTTCCTTGAAATACTCCGCGAAGCGGCATGCCTTGACAAGATTATCGTCAATGTAACTCAATGTCTCTCAGGGAGTGTCAATATGGACATCTATGCAAACGGAAAGATTCTGGAAAATGCCGGAGTCATCAACGGATACGACAGCACGACCGAAAGTGCTCTTGGAAAATTGTTCTACCTGATGGGCAAAAGTGCGGACAACAACTGGGTCAGAGCAATGATGCAGAGAAACCTCAAAGGAGAAATATCCAAATAGTTATTGCCGAATGAATTTTTTTTGCTAAATTGCAACGGTTTTCGGATACTGGTCCGCCTGTATCCGGGTAATTCATAGAAATTATTAAACATTAATACATTATTTATTTCAAACACACAAAAACAATTATGAAAAAGTTTTTCATGTTTTTGGCAGTTGCCGGCATAATGGCCGTTTCTGCAAACTACGCTTCCGCACAGGACGAAACAGCTACCAGCACTGAGGCTACAGAGGCTGTAGCTCCAGCTCCGGCAAACGACCTCGCGGCTCTTACTGCAGCAGCCCCTGAAGTTCCACTTCACCAGGCTCTCAAGACCAAGTTCATCGAGGGTGGTGCAGGCTTCATGTCCCTCATCATCATCTGCCTTATCATTGGTCTTGCACTCTCTATCGAGAGGATTCTAACCCTTTCTTTCCAGAAGGTCAACACCAAGAAGCTCATCCTCGCTGTTGAGGACGCTCTTAAGAACGGTGGTATCGATGCTGCAAAGGACGTATGCAGGAACACCCGCGGTCCAGTTGCCGACATCTTCTATCAGGGTCTCCTCCGTTACGACCAGGGTCTTGATGTTGTTGAGAAGTCCATCGTTTCCTATGGTTCAGTTCAGATGAGCAAGATGGAAAGCGGTCTTTCATGGATTTCCCTCTTCATCGCCATCGCTCCGTCTCTCGGATTCCTTGGTACCGTTATCGGTATGATCCAGGCATTCGACGCCATCCAGGCAGCAGGTGACATCTCCCCTAACGTTGTCGCAGGTGGTATGAAGGTCGCCCTCATCACAACCGTCGGCGGTCTCATCGTTGCCATGATTCTTCAGGTGTTCTACAACTACATCCTTGCCAAGATTGACACTCTCTCAATCGACATGGAGAACTCTTCCATCGAGCTCATCGATGTTCTTTCTGACTACAAGGCAAAGTAATTGACAACCCCTAGAGAATATATACAATGAAAAATCTCGAAAAATTCTTCAAATGGCTGATGGTGGTACTGATCGTGGTCAGTGTCGGCATTCTGGTCTGGGGATTTGTTGCGGGATATCCTTCAACTCCTAACCAGCCTGCGGCTACTGTCGAAGCCCTCCTCTACTGGGCTTACGCTATGATCGGTCTCGCACTCGTGAGCGTCATTGTATTCGGCCTTGTGATTGCAGCCATCAACGATCCGAAGAGCATCCTCAAGCTCGGTATCGGTGTCGTTGTAGTGGCAGCGGTCTGCGGAGTCGCATATCTGCTCGCACCAGCTAACCCTGCGATGGGCATGATTCAGCAGCCTACCACAGGAACTCTTAAATTAACAGATACGATATTGAACCTCACATACCTCGCAGGTGGTCTTGCAATTCTCTCGATCATCTTCGCTGAGATCTGGAGCGCAATCCGTAGTAAATAACGATTTGGGATATGGCTAGTAAAAAGACACCAGCAATCAACAGCAGCTCAACGGCGGATATTGCGTTCCTGCTTCTGTGCTACTTCCTTATGACAACAACTATGGGGTCACAGACAGGTCTTCAGCGCCGTCTTCCGCCTATGCCTGACAAAAACCAGAAAGTCGAGGATCAGAAGGTCAACAGACGTAACATTATCGTCGTGAAGATCAACTCCCAGGACAGGCTTATTGCAGGCAACGAACTTATGGATGTCAGCCAGCTCAAAGACAAGATCAAAATGTTTATCACTAACCCGACCGACGATCCTACAATGCCTGAAAAGGAAGTGAAGGAAATCGAAGGTTACGGCCCATGTGCGGTATCCAAGGGTGTCATCTCCCTTCAGAATGACCGTGGTACCAGCTACAGAGCCTATATCGCAGTGCAGAATGAACTCGTGAAGGCCATCAATGAGCTTCGCGACGATTTCTCAAAGAAGAACTACGGTAAGGGTTTTGACAATCTTACAGAGGAGCAGCAGGATATTGTAAAGAAGTGCGTACCTCAGAACATATCCGAAGCTGAACCTAAGGATGTTTCAAAAAAGTAATGAAGGAGGAATAGGAATATGGCAAAATTTTCAAGAGGCGGTAAAAAGGAAATGCCGGGCATCAGTTCCGGTTCGCTTTCAGATATCGTCTTCATGCTTCTCTTCTTCTTTATGGTGACCACACAGCTCAGGAGCACTGAGGACCTTGTGATCGTCAAACTTCCTGAAGCATCTGAAGTGATTAAACTCGAAAGAAAGGATCTTGCCTCGTACATCAATGTCGGCCCTCCTGTAAAGAATATGCAGGCCAAGTTCGGTACTGAGGCCCGTATCCAGTTGAACGACTCCTTCAAGTCTGTCAACGACATACGTGACTTCATCGCAGCCGAGCGTGACGCAATGTCAGAGGGTGACCGTCAGTTCATGACTACAGTCATCAAGGCTGACCAGGATGTACGTATGGGTATCATCACCGACATCAAGCAGGAACTCAGACGCTGCTCAGCACTGAAGATAATGTATCAGTCAAGAAGAGCAACAGAAGATTAATCCTCGACACATAATCATCAAGCGCAGTTCCACGGACGGAGCTGCGCTTTTTGCGTATAAGGCAGTCATATCCAAGTATTCAGTCACAAAGGGAGAAATAAAAATATTTTAAATATTTATTTGCATTTTTAATTCAATGTTATACTTTTGTAAAAGTTACGTTAAGAATTTGTTGCAAAGACTGAATGAGAGAGCGAAATTGCGGTAATAATTCACGAATATTTATAAATAATTTTAATAACTGACCTAAAAAACCGCAAGCAGTCGCAGATGATATACGTATATCCAACCAACAAACTATAAGTATTATCATGAAAACAGAATCCATCTTATTCAAATGCGGCAGATGCGCTGCTGCAGCGATGCTTGGCGCAGTGCTATTTGCCGGTGGAGG
>JALFFZ010000143.1 GCA_022777585.1 Bacteroidales bacterium
CTCTATCACAAAAATCGCCAAGAAGAATCTTAAGGCGTCTTGGAATCTCTGCGGAATAGTCATCAATAGGAATGTATCCCTTTAGAGCCTCATCCTCTGTAACAAAACTCTCAAACCCGCAATCAACAACAATAGCCTCAACAATCTCTGCATTCTCAATGGAGAAGGGCTCGATACTAAAGGTAACCTCAATGTAATCCATAGTAAAATTGCTTTACAAAATCCGAAACACAGAAATACATCCTCTATGCCGACACAAAGTTAATGAAACTTTTCCTACCGGGAACTCCCACCAGCCCTTCCAGTCGCCATAACCACGCTGGGTGGCAAAGACCTTATTGTCCCTGATAATGATTGCTGCTACTACTCTGATGGTTTTCATACTATCAATATTGACCGCAAAGTTAGCAATCAGTCCCCACTATTTTGTATTTTTGTTCCCATTAATTGCAAATTCTATGAAAAAGAGACTCTTCATCGTTTTATCACTGATATTGCTTTCAAGCATCCTGGCACAAGGTGGGGTAAAACTTCCTTCCATCATCTCAGAGAATATGGTTCTTCAGCAGAATGCCAGCATCAAGCTTTGGGGCTGGGCCTCACCTGGGGAAGAGGTGACTATAACATCCTCCTGGAGCAATGAAATAGTCACTGTCGTGACCGGTGAGGATGGGAAGTGGTCAATTTATATCCAGACACCTGAGTGCAGGAGGAACCAGTCCCTTAGAATAACCTCGAGCAGCGATCAGCAGGGGATTACTATCGGGAATATCCTGATAGGAGAGGTGTGGTTGGCCAGCGGCCAAAGCAATATGGAGTTTGAAATGAGGCCCCATCCCGTAGATAAATGGATGACGGGGGCAAGTGACTGGGAAAAGGAGGTGGCCGACGCCAATTATCCCGACATCCACCTCTTTAAAGTGGAGGAGGCCTGGAACTACAATGCCCCTGTGGATAATTGCCAAGGTGAGTGGGTCGTATGCTCTCCGCAAGTGGCAGAGACCTATTCTGCGATAGCATTCCTCTTTGCAAGGGAATTGCACCAGGCACTTGAAAGGCCTGTGGGGGTTATCCTCTGCGCATTTGGAGGAACTCACGCTGAATCGTGGACAAGGGATGAAATAATGAGAAATGATCCTATCTACGACAGGGTATATAAAAACTATTCCCCTGAAAAAACAGAACCAAAAGGGTATCAGCACAAGGTCCCTGCTGCGATCTGGAATGCAATGGTCAACCCCATCCTTGGCTATACCATCAAGGGAAATATCTGGTATCAAGCTGAGTCCAATGCGTGGAGATCAGAGGATTACCAGCATATTTTTGTAAAAATGGTGAACGATTGGCGTAGCCTGTGGGGACAGGAGAGGCTCCCTTTCTATTATATGCAGGTGGCACCATTCGGAGACTTGCCGGGTAAGGTGCGTCTGGAGCAGGCAGAGGTTTGGGAGAAAGGGAAACTGGATGATATTGGGATGGCTACCGCAATAGATGTGGGGGATTCGCTCGATATTCACCCAAAGAACAAGAGAGAACCTGCACACAGATTTGTCCTATGGGCATTGGCCAAGGAGTATGGAGTGGATATGGAGTGTGAAGGGCCGCTGCTTCAGGATGTGAAGATTAAGAATGATAAGTTGGTTCTCACCTTCAAGAACTCTGACGGACTCTATATTAAGGACGATGCAGGGAATAAGTCGAAAAGTGGTGTTAGATATCTGATGATAGCAGGGGAGGACGGTCAATACTATCCGGCATTAACCAAACTGAAAGGGGAAAAACTCATTGCCTGGAGCCCGGAAGTCCCTCATCCCGTACACATCAAATACTGCACCGAGGACTACTGCCGCGGAACCATCTACAACAAACACGACCTCCCGGCCTACCCATTCGAATACTGATTCAAAAAACAGGTTCGGTTACGCTAGGGACCTCAAGAAACCCCTTTCAGCATAGCTGAGAGGGGTTTTGCTATTCTAGACCTTGCTACAACTTTGTCATCGGAACCGGTGAGCTGAACATTCAACTCCAAAACCAGCTTACCGATGAAAATTCTTATTGACAACGGTCATGGTCTGATGACCGCAGGCAAAAGAAGTCCCGATGGACTATTCCGTGAAGCCTTCTACAATCGCGAAATTGCAAGGAAAGTGGTCGCGGATCCGAACAGATATGTCAGATGGAGATAGGGCTTGGGAAGAAGATTTCTATATCCTGCGTAAGTCTTGGGAAGACAACCTAACGGTTTCGCACAAGTTGGAGCCAAAGTGGCCCGATGAAGTTTCACCAGCTGAAGCAATGATTGCTGCTTATGATGTCCTCAGCAGAATCTTCGGACAAGCTGCAGTTATCATGTACCCTTCCCTACACAACAACAATGGTTCCTCCATTCGTATTGGCAAAAAGAGAAACTGAGACTGCTGAGGGAGGAGGGAGCAATGTAATACTTATAAAATAATCCACTTGCCGTGTCATAAAATTTGACAGATATGGTATGATGGAGACAGTCATCCAAACATCGGAGTACACAGTCTATAAAATCAACAGGATACAAACCCTTATTTCAAAGACAGAGCAGATCATCTATGAAAGGAAGCCATCTGTTGTAAAGATTGATATACCAAAACTATTTGAACAACCCTATATACGGCCAAAGAATCTTGTTTCGGATAAAATCAAGAGTTTGAATACTGCCAAAAAATATCTAACTGAGTTAGAAGACCTGGGACTTCTCACCAAGTCCAAATTGGGAAAGGAGTATATATGGTTTAATACGGCATTGATGGATATACTATCATCAGAAGAGTGATTGGGGTTGGCGGATACGCTTTCGGCCAGCAAGAGAAACTGAGACTGCTTAGGGAGGAGGGGGCTATATGAACGATTTACAATCACTTATAAACGATCTCACCACTTTTATGCACACAGAGGTGCATATTTTATGCGTATTTCTGCTCGAATCCAGAAATCAGAGCAGAATAAGGTGGTTTTTCTGCTCTCGACCAAGTCAACGATAAGGTAACACCTGCCCGTCTGCTGAAGTTTCATACAATAGCTTTACTTTGCAAAATATTCTGTCTTCAACCAATAGGCATAAATCGGATCTTGGAACGAGATGTCTCCTGCTTTGTTATCCAAAATATCATTCTTGATAAGAGCCGCCTTTGAGCGTGCTATTGAGGTTGTAGAAGATATTTTGTAGCGGTGCATCACATCGGTAGAACTGATTGCCTTTTCGCCTGCAATAAGGGCTTTGAGGTAGTTGAGCTGCTGTGTGGTCAATGTCTCTGTAATTGTTACAAACAACAAACTTAATTGCTCTACCAATGCGGCGTGTGCCTCGTGCACTATCTCAACCGTACAGATATCCTTTGTTCGCAACCACGACTGTTGTGCGAGCTGCTGTGCGTAGTAAGGGTGATTGTCTACGAGTTTCACAATCAGATTGGCTGCATCCTCATTTATGCTCTTGCCGGTATCTGCGAAGCGACTATTAAAGAACTCCACAAGATAAGGAGTGTCAATCTTATTGAGGAACATCAGATTGCCGAACTTGTAAAATGGTTTAGACGAGTTGGTAAATACCTCCATCATCATATGTCGTTTGCTGCCATACAAGCAGTAAGCAACGCTCTGGTGCTGTTGCCAATGCGAACGCAACTTCTTTTGGAAATAGTCAGGATCGGTAAACTCTGCTATATTCTGGAACTCATCAACGCAAATGACAATTTTAAGACCCTTTTTCTTTGCAATCTTCTCCGCAAGATCAAGCACCTCATCAGGATTCTGTTTCACAGTTTCCCAATCAAAATCGATTGATACCTCATTGGTAGGATCACTGCCAATTGAAATCTTTGGCACAAGATGCGAAAAGAAACTCTTTGCACTCTCGACAGCCTCTTCCCACTTTGATGATGTTGCGGCAATAACCTTCTGTGCAAGCAACGAATAGAAATGCTCCTCATTACGCACATTGAAAAGGTCAATATGACAGATACGCAACTTGCTATCCTGTTCCATTGCTAACTTCGCAGCCTTATTCACAAGCGAGCTCTTACCCCAACGACGAGGTGAGATGATAATTGTATTAATCAACGAAGAAAAGTTCTGAACCAGGTTCGCAGTTTCTAACTCTCGGTCTGTAAAATTCTTCTCGGTTGCAATTTTACCAAAGATAAAAGGAGTTTCCATAATCCAATTTTTAATTATTTTACCACAAATATAGTACAAAACATGTAATTACACAAATTGTTGTAACAAAAAGTGTATATACATCTTTTGTATCCTTTTGTAAAGAGGCGAAAAGAAAGCACAATGATAGGCGGATTTAGAATTTATTATCCGTATGGAAGATGTCTATGCTCTATCAGATGTTCAGATCTAAACGAAGATTGGTGAAAAGATCAAGGCGACCAGACTAAAGCAAAATATAACGCAAGAAAGTTTGGCGGAGTCTGCGTTAATATTGTCCTCGCAGGCCTCCTTGTATTTCACCATTTTAGGTTTCTTGTATATTATTATCAAACCATTCTCCAAAGTCGGGGAAAACAGTATTGCCATTTTCATCTTTGCCACTATGAGGAGCAAATCCAGGTTCGTTGTTCTTCAACCATTCACATTGCTCAATGAAAGACTTTCTTACCTTATTCAAACTAATCTTTGAATACTTTTTGCAATAAGCAAGAAATTTAAAGATGCTATTGCCGAAAATCATTTCATCTTCGTTGGTATATGAAGGTAAAAAACTCACAATCTCCTTCCCATTAAAATTATACTTCTCATAGTATGGTTTCAATTCTCCTGTATATGAGATACGAAGAACAGAATCCTTCATAAAATGATTTTCCTTAACCCAAGAGTATGCTATATCAACAACTCCACTGGCGTTTATTATATCATAACGATTGCCATACCTTTCCTCTATAAATCAAGTATTCCATACGTGCGAGGGATAAGCAAAAGCGGATATGGCATCACAAGTGTGTATGGCGAGCCATCCACCTCTCGGTAAGGCGGATAAGATAATAAATAACTTTCCTCTTCGAACTCTACGGTTCAAACGGGCCTCCTAAGCCGCATAGAGTGTTAGCCAATTTGAAAGACGGGGACGAACCACCACAAAGGTAGTGACCTTACAATATGCGGTATATATTGAGCCAACCGATTACTCAGCCGGAGCAATATCGGGGGTAAAGTCGCGATAGGCGACATTGTCGTGCATCACATACCAGACGGCGGTGAGGACCTTCCTGGCAATGGCAACCTGCACTTTCATCTTGTTCTTTCTGCGAACGACGACTTGATGATAGCTGAATTTATTGAAGTAGCATCCTTGCGTCTTGGATGCGGCCCAGGAGCATTCAATGAGAGTTTTCCTCAAGTATCTGTTTCCGTGTGTAGTGCTCCTTGCCTTGATCTTCCCGGCACTTTCCTCATTGCGAGGCTTCAGTCCACACCAGGACACAAGGTGGGCGGCATCTTCGAACGATGACATATTTGTGCCCACTTCGGCGATTATAGCTGTAGCCGAACGTCCCTTGATTCCCGGTATTGTCTGAAGGTTCTTCAACTGCTGAGGAAAGTATTGCTGGCAGATGGCATCCATCTTCGACTGGCATTCGTCCTTGTGCTTCTCAGCAAGTGCGATTTCTTCACGTAACTGACGGATGACATCAACGTCCGTGTCAGTTATGACGCCTGTAAGAGATGCCAGGATAACATCTTTGCCGACACGATTAACTGTACGGCCATGGATGACCTTCGTCAATTCCGCAGGCTCACGAGTCCCTTCGGATATCAGGCGAACGACTTCTTTGTAGCTCTTTCCGTCAGTCGTGGAGACATAGTTGCTGATACGGATGTTGCAGCGCTGCAATGCCGCATCGAGCTTGCCCAGCTTGCGGACGCACTCCGCATTCAGGTCGGAGATGCGTCTGTCGTACTGGCGCAACTGCTGGATAAGATCATCAGGCACATAACTCCCCTTGATGAGATCCTTGAGAAGGCAGGTGGCAATCCATTCCGCATCCTTCACGTCACTCTTCTTTCCCGGAAGTTGCTTGATGAAGTATGGATTGACCAGCTTCAAACTGACGTAGTTCTCTAGCACCCTCCACACTGGCATCCAGTAGATGCTCGTACTTTCCATGCAGACTTCCTCCACATGGTACTCCAACATTTTTGCGAGCATCTGCTCGAGTTCCGGAGTCAGAATACCATACTTTTCTTGAAAAACAACACCGTTTTCATTGATAATACAGGCGAACACACTATCTTTGTGCACGTCAAG
>JALFFZ010000160.1 GCA_022777585.1 Bacteroidales bacterium
GGGCTCCAAGATTTGGGTCAATACCATCTGGGCATCTCTATGCGGAGGCATTGGCAACGATGACGACGCGGCCTTCATCAGCGGCGACCCTGACAAGGTTTACAGCAGATATCTTGACAAGGGTGTCTCTATGATTCAGACCGACAGGCCTGAACTGCTTATCGGATATCTCACCAAGGCGGGACGGCATACATTGAGGTAAGACATTGGAATATTTATTTTGAGGGGCTGACTGAAAAGCCCCTTTTTTTGTCATCTCGACCAAGCAAAGCGAGTGGAGAGATCTTTTTATACCTATAGTAGTTTAGCATTCAACCCGACTTAAGTGTCATTATTATAAAACGGTTCAGCACGCAATGCCCCGGACCGGGAACAATAATCATAATTAATCACACTATGCGACATCGTTTATCATTGTTATTAGCCATCACACCACTGCTTCTGGCATTGGCCTGCCAGAAAGAGAACGAGTCCGAAATTCACGACACAGCTGTAATCAGGACCGTCCTCCAGACGCAGCCGGCACTGGGCTCCACTAAAGCGGTCACGATTTTCGCGACCTGCGACTGGAGCCTTGAAGGGGACGGCTGGTTCACGATCGAGCCTTCCCGGGGAGGGCAGGGAATCAGCGAATCCGTCATCAGCATTTCTCCTAACAATACCGGAGAAGAACGGACAGGAACCATCCGCATCAAGGCCGGCTCCTACTCCAGCACATACACATTCAAGCAGAAAAGCGAATAAATGAGTTCTGAGGACTACAGACAGATTATTGACTTCTTTTTCAGCGGAGCGGAAATCCCGGAAGATTTGGAAGAAGAATTCCAGGAATGGCTTTCCCGTCACGGAGATGACGAGAGGGTATTGAAGATTCTCGAAGGCCATTGGGAAAGCTTTCCGGCTGACAAGAACGGCTTTGACCTTCCGGCTGGCCTTGATGACCTCCACAGAAGAATCGGCAGGGAGAATTCCTTCCGGAGGAGACACAAAGTGCTGGGATATGTTGCTGTCGCAGCGGCGGCGGCCGTACTCTTCACTTTCGGCTTCTTGTCCGCACACATTTCCGGGAACATCGGGAAGGAAACCGTCATTATGGCTTCCGACGAGAATATCGGGAAGTATTCCCTCCCGGACGGAACTAGGGTTTGGCTGAACAAAGACAGCTATCTCAGGTTCGACAGCCGTTTCAACAGGCGGAAAAGGACGGTGACATTGGAAGGAGAGGGCTTCTTCGAAGTGACCAGGAATGAGAGCAAGCCATTCATTATCAATATGAACGGCAATATGGAAGTGAAAGTTCTGGGCACGTCTTTCAATGCCTGCGGATACAATGGTGAAGGCAATACCGACGTGATCCTGAAGAATGGCTCAGTCCAGATCGCCGACAAGGCCTCCGGAGAAAGCGTAATCCTAAAGCCGAACCAGAGATTCACCAAGAAGGATGGCAAGACCGAAGTGTCCTACGTCCGGGCAGAGGAGTGCTGCCGCTGGTTCGAAAAGGACATTGCCTTCGACAATGTTGCGCTCAGGGATATCCTGGAGACGATTTCGCACCGTTACCGGATTGGAATCAAAGCAAATCTGGGCTCCCTTGCCGACAAGCGTATGTCATTGACAATCAAGGATGAACCTCTTGAAGATGTAATGGATATCCTCGGCGCCCTCCTGCCTGTCGACTGGAGCATCCGGGAAAAAGACCTGTACCTCGAAAGGAAATAACGCACTAAAACACCATAAAATGAGAAACCAATTTATCACTGTCACAAAACTTTGCATCACAGTTCTGTGCGCGTTGCTGATCTCGGCGGCATCATTCGCCCAGAACCGCACAGTGAGCGTGAATGTCAAAGATGCCACAGTTAAAGAACTGCTCAAGGCGATTGAGCAGGCAAGTCCATACACATTCGCGTATGTTGACACTGACATTGACCTGACCAGGAAAGTGTCCGTAACCGCAGTTAACGAAAGCATTGAATCAATTCTTGAAAGAGTACTTCCGCAGGCCACGGCTGAATTCAGGGATATGAAAATCATACTGCTGAAGAAAGTCACCAAGCCTGCTACACAGCAGGCCCAGCCCGAAAAGCGGGGCCCGAGAACGGTTACCGGAAAAGTTCTTGACAAAGACGGCAATCCCGTCATAGGAGCCATGGTAATCGAGAAAGGAACCAGCAATGGAGCCGGCTGCGATATGGACGGAAACTATTCCATAAAAGTACCGAATCCCAATGCCGTCCTTGAAGCATCCTTGATAGGATATGCTACGCAATCAATACAATTGACGGAAAACCAGTCAGTTGCGAACTTTGTACTGATGGAGGAAGCCATCCGTCTTGATGACGTGGTAGTCGTCGGTTACGGTGTCCAGAACTCCAGGGACGTGACCACCTCCATCACATCCATCAAGGCCGATGCCTTTGCCAATACCCCTACCACCGACTTCCGCGAGGCAATGGCTGCAAAGATGCCGGGTGTCCAGGTCATCAACCTCGGAGGCCAGCCTGACGGCAATGTCTCCGTACGTGTCAGGGGAATCCAGTCAGCCACTTCCGGCAACGAGCCTCTCTACGTAATTGACGGTATCCCTTGCGAAGCCAGGGCCTTCGCCAACCTTGACGGCAACGACATTGAGAGCCTCGAAGTGCTCAAGGACGCATCCGCGGCCGCAATTTACGGTTCCAGAGGTTCCTGCGGCGTTATCCTAGTGACCACCAAGAGAGGTGCCGGAGAACGGCCTGTCATCTCCTACGACGGTCAGTTCAGCGTATCCGAAGTCTCCAAGAAGATTGATATGCTCGATGCATACGAATGGGCTGAAATTTTCGCGGAAGCAAGGAATGGAGCCTATATGTTCAATGTCCCGGAAGGAACTATCTCAGACCCTTCCCCGTCCAGGCCGCAGGTCTATCACAGGATTTCCCCGCTCGTCGAGGCCTATCTCCAGGACAATACTGGCACTCTCACCAACACCGATTGGCAGGACGAGATTTTCCGCACTGCGCTCTCCCACAAGCACTCACTCAGCGTGTCTGCAAGGACCAAGACAATGAACTACTATATCGGAGCCAACTACCTTTACAGGGAGGGTACAATCATCGGTTCCGACTTCCAGAGATACGGCCTTAGGGCCAATTTCGACGGCAAGAGAGGAAACTTGAAGTATGGCGTCAGCTTCTCACCTTCCTATTCCAAGACAAACTACGTGGCATCCGATTCCCAGTACAACGGTGACGGCGTAATCGCCAGCGCATTGATGGCGCCGCCTATTTTCCAGCCATACAATGAGGACGGCTCATACAACTGGGATATGAACGGACTCCTCAGGCAGTCGGGAGACATCCGCAATCCTTGGGATACACAGACCAACGAGGTCCTCAACCCGGTTGCCCTCGCACTTGAAATTGATGATGTCAGGGAGAAAGTGAACCTCATCGGAAACCTCTACGCTTCCTACGAATTCATCAAGGGCCTCGAATACAAAATCACCCTCGGTGGTGACTACTATTCATACATAAGGAATTATTACAGACCATCTTATATTCCTCTCAGGGGTTCCAAATACCTGGATGCTCCTTCACAGCCTACCGCTTCCAACCAGGCGAACTCCTATTTCCATTGGACTGTTTCCAACCAGATTTCCTTCAACCGGAAATTCGGCGACCACTCCGTCAATGCCGTAGCCGTCTATGAGGCCGAGAAACAGACCACACAGGCCACCTATGTTTCAGGCCAGGGCCAGATTGGGGATGACAAGATACGCACGACAAAAGGCAAGACCATCGACATTGACAATACCTACAACAACAAATACGCATACACTTTCGCTTCCTGGCTCGTCCGCGCCCAGTATTCCTACAAAGGCAGGTATATGGTCTCCGCATCAGTCAGGGGAGACGGCTCATCCAGGTTCGCTCCGAATACAAGATGGGGTTATTTCCCTGCAGCATCTATTGGCTGGCGTATAAGCGATGAGAATTTCCTTAGTGGAGCCAAGTGGCTCAATGACCTGAAAATCAGGGCAAGTATAGGTCAGACAGGTAATGCGCAGATTGGCAATTCCGAGTATCTGGCTCTTTACGGCACTGCCTCCCTGGATCTCGGCAACGGGCTCGTCACCCAGGTTTATCCGTCCCAGATTGCCAACAACGACCTCGGTTGGGAAAAGAACACCCAGACCAACATCGGTCTCGATGCGACATTGTGGAACGGACTCCTCGGAATCAATGCCGATTTCTACCTGTCCAAGACCACGAATATGCTCTTCGACGTGCCGGTTTCAGTAGTATCCGGTCTCACCACCTCCAATGTCAATATCGGCTCAATGCAGAACAAGGGTGTCGAGCTGAACATCTCCTCCCGCAAGAAGTTCGGGGATTTCTACTACGACTTCACCGCCAACTGGTCATTGAACCGGAACAAGGTTCTCCATCTCGGCGACGAGGATGCCCCGATTATCAAGGAATCCTCCTATGCAGGCGGCTATTACATTACAAAAGTCGGCCAGCCGGTAGGTTGCTACTATCTCCTCGTCCAGGACGGCATCTTCCATAACCAGGAAGAACTTGACTCCTATCCGCATTTCTCCACAGCGACCGTGGGTGACTTCAGATTCGTGGATGCGGATGGGGACGGAGTCCTCGAGAAGGATGATGACAGGGTAATCGTGGGCAACTATATGCCTGACTTCTACTACGGTTTCGGAATTACCCTCGGATGGAAGGGCATTGACCTTGCCGCTAATTTCCAGGGCGTCTATGGTAATGAAATCCTGAACCTTGAAAGACGTTACCTCCTCAACATGGAGGCCTCCTCCAATATGATGAAGGAGGCACTGGACAGGTTCCCTTACGGCAATCTCAACAGGGCCACCAGGAAATCTTCAGGAAACAATGGTTCCTGCACATCCACATTCCATCTTGAGGACGGCTCATACCTGAGGCTCCAGAATCTGTCACTCGGCTGGACAATGCCGGACAAATGGCTGAGAAAGAGTGGGATAACCAAGTTCAGAATCTATGTCCAGGGCTCCAACCTGTTCACACTCACCAATTATTCCGGATATAACCCGGAGGTTAACAAGAGGGCTTCCGACGCATTGCGTCCTGGAGAGGACTACTGCTCCTACCCTCTTTCAAGAACCTTCAGCGTGGGCATTAACTTCAATCTCTGATGCGATATGAAAATGAAGACAATATTGAAATACATACTGGCCGGAACCGCATTACTCAGCGCAGTCTCCTGCGGGGAAAGTTTCTTCGAGCAATATCCGGCGAACAACGTCACCGAAGGCAATTTCTACAAGACCGACGACGACTTCAACCAGGGCGTTTATGCCTGCTATTACAAACTCAAGGTCAATATGAGTTTCTTCCTGACAGAACTGGCCTACCGCAGTGATGAGTGCGTGCTGGAATCAATGGCGGTTTCGACCCAGGACAGATACGACATTGACCATTTCCAGGAGAACTCCTACAATGGAATCCTCAGCGCCGTGTGGAACAACTGGTACAACGGCGTTTACCGCTGCAACGATGTTCTGGACCATGCGGAAGGCAAAGATCTCCCCAACATTGGCAGGTACAGAGGCGAATGCCTCTTCATCCGCTCCTGGTTCTATTTCAATCTCTACAGGACTTTCGGCACTGTTCCGATTGCCAGGACAGTCGTGACCCCGGCAACCGCCAAGACGATAAAGCGATGCACGGACGAGGAGATGTACAGCCTGCTTGTCAATGACCTCACTGAAGCGGCTGAGTTTCTTCCTCTTGCCCGTCCTGCTGAAAAAGCCAGGGTTTCCAAGATTGCAGCCCAGTCACTTCTTGCGAAGGTATATCTTACCTTCGGCAAATACAATGAGGCCAGGACTGTCATTGAAGAAGCACTGAAAGACACCGGATACGGCCTTATGTCATCGACAGGAGCCGCATTCAACATAGCCAACAAGATGAACAAGGAGATTATCTTCGCCCTGTATTACAACAAGACCAATGACAACGGACACGGATATTGGTACAGTTCCAACACCCCGGTATTGGACGATATCCGGAATCCCACCCCGGAGTTCAAGGCGCTGTACGACGCATCCGACAGCAGGCTTGCCCTCATAAACACATACACGAAAATCAATGACAAGCTCTATGCGATGAACAAGTGGATGGACACCTACGACGCCACCTACACGACGCAGGTAGGGAATGACTTTCCTCTTATCCGCTATGCTGACCTGGTGCTTATGTATGCCGAGGCACTCTGCCAGACCGGGGACATTCCGGGAGCCATTGCACAGTTGAACAAGACCAGAACCCGTGCAGGCCTTCCTGCTCTTTCTGCTGCCGAAGTTTCCGGAAAAGAAGCCTTTATCAAGGAGCTGGCCGATGAGAGGGGCAGGGAGTTCGCCCTCGAAGGACAGCGGTGGTACGACCTGGTACGTCTAGGACTGGCTGTAAGTTTTTTCAAGGACATGGGTTATACAATTGACGCCCATCAGCTGATATTCCCTATTCCTCAGGACCAGATTCAGATTGTCAATGACAAATCCATACTCTGGCAGAATCCTGGTTATGGTGATTAATACATTTAAGGTTATGAAAATGAAAAGATTATCACATATTTTAATGCTCGCCGGCATCTGCCTTGCCGCTGCTTCCTGCTGGAAAGAGGACATCCCGGAGGCCGGAGCCGGTCGTCATCAGGTAGAGAACCTGAAGGCCGTGCCGGGAGACGAGGAAGTACTGCTTACCTGGAACGCCGCCGAAGGGTGGAATCCTACAGACTACATAATCACCTACACAGGCCCGGACGGAAAGCAAAGCATCAACACAGGCGACAAGACAGAATGGACTGTATCCAATCTTGTGAACGGAACCGACTATGTATTTGCAGTCCAGGCGGTTTACGGCAAACTGATATCCAATGGCGTGGAGGCCAAGGCCAAGCCTTCCACAAGCCGTTTCCCTGTGAAAGTATTCGATGGCGTCGGAACTGACGCTACTGTTGACCTGGCCTGGGAGGCACCTGCGACAACTGTCTTGTCATATACTCTGGCTTGGTGGCCCGAGAATGACGAATCGGCCAGAAGCGAAGTTTCCCTGGAAGGCAGCGTTACTGACTACACGGTCACCGGTCTCGAAAATGACACCAAGTATTGTTTCAGCATCATCGCAAATTATGCCAAAGGTCCGGCTGAATCCAAAGTCATCAAAGTGATGCCGACAATGGCTATTCCATATTTCCTTGACAGTGACAATATCGCTGCAGGACAGCCGATTACATTTACATTCAATATGGAAGGCTATCCATACGCCACCAATATCAGATGGGCATTCCCGGACGGCTCCGTCAAGGAGGGTGAAGTGGTGAAATCCAGTATATTCGTGCCCGGAACCCAGAAAGTGGTCCTGACCGTCAACCTCAAGGGCAAGGACAAGAGCTGGACCATCGAAGTGGCTGTCAGGGAATATCTGATTCACTTCAATGAATGGGATGCCGCAAGCGGTACTACCAATGGTTTTAAAGGCACCTGCCCGGTATTCTCTCCTGATGGGAAGACAGTCTATAATATTACATTCAACAAAATCTCAGGCCTGTACGCATTCAGCACAGAGACTGGCGAGTTGAAATGGAAATATATCCCAGCCAAGGCCACAGCCAGCTACAACCCACTGACTGTCAATCCGGTAACCGGAGACATTTACTACGGTACCCAGACTGCCGGACAGTTCTATGCTGTAACTCCTGAAGGAACCCTGAAATGGCAGTTCACGGAGGCAGGGTCAATGCAGAGTACTGCTCCTGCCGTAAGTGCCGACGGAAGCACTGTCTATGTAGCGGACAAGGCTGGAAAGCTGTTCGCCCTCAATGCATCGACCGGAGAAAAGAAGTGGCAGGCTGCATTCTCAGGAGCCGCCGCGGGTCTCATTGTCAAAGGCGGGAAGGTTGTCGTCGGCGCCGGCAAGAACCTGTATTTCTACAATGCGGCGGACGGAAGCCTGCGCAAGTCCCTGGCAATGACCTCATCAATGGTCGGAATCACCGGCTTTGCTGTGGCTGCTGACAAGAAGACTGTATATCTGCCTGTGACAAACGGCCTCAGCTCATTCGACATTGATGCTGAAACTATGATCAAGGACAATTTCGTATTCGCGGGAAACAATCCTTACACTCCGGTTGTTGCTCCGGACGGAAACGTATTCGTAGGCTGCAAGGACTGCTGGGTCTATAATGTGAACAAGGATCTCACGGCAGTCAACTGGTCATACCAGCACGTGATGGCAAGCTCTACAGCCAACGCATTCAACTTCTCGCATCCTTGCGTTGACTCGGAGAACAGGTATTACATCACATCCGGCCAGGAAGGCAACGTGAACTATATCTTCAGCAAGGACGGAGCCGTGATTGATTCCTGGACCTATGAGGCGGGGGATCTCAACCAGAAGCAGATGGCCGGCAATAATTTGCTGGACGGTATGTTCTATTCATGCTTCATCGGAGGTGGCAGCGCCAACGGTTATTTCTCAGCCAAATATGTAGGCGGTGAAAGGGCCGATGGCTGGAGTACTTCCGGAGGTGATATCTGCGGTTCAAATTGCATTAAATAACACCAAAACAGATTGAGAAATGTACAAAAGAATACTCTCATATTTAGGTAGCGCGGCTCTTCTGGTCTCGTCTTTCGTCTCCTGCTCGGATGACAAGGACGAGGTCAGGGACCTCGCGTCAAAATGCGAAATAACGCTCGGGACCTACTATGGAGCCGGGCAGAAAAACGTAACCACTATCCTCAAGGACACTGACCGGGCGGCAATTATGCTCAATGCCGGAGGCACGACATATTCGGCTGCGGCAGCCCCGTTGCTTCCCGGCTCCAGCAGTTCCCTGTTCCTGTTCAATATCAAGGCTGCAGCAGAAGCATCCGACGTGGTATGCTGGTATCCGGCTGATGAAACTGTCAGCCTGGACGGAGAAGACATAGTCTATACGATTCCTGAAACCCAGGACGGAAACTGGACTCCGCTGATGCTTGGTGCGGACAACGCTGTCGTCAACTCGTACCGTGGCTGCAAGTTCAAGCTTGAGGCCGTATGCGGTACTCTCTACATTCCTGTTGCAAGAGGTGACTACTCTGTCAAGAGCGTGACTGTCAAGGCAAAGGGAGGCGTAATGATAGCCGGAGAAACAAGAATGTCTGTATCAGACCCTTCCGTCAGCCGTGCATCCTCCCCTGAGATAACAGTAAATCTCCCGGAGCCCCTTGACTGCCGCAGTGCCAGCCGTGAAGTGCCGGTATTCTGTGCTCCTGTCACACTCCCTGAAGGCATTGAGGTTACTGTCACTACAGACGGTGGAGACAAGCTGACCTCGACCCTCCCGGATGAGATTACCCTTTCCAGGGGCGGCAGATATGTGACCGGAGCAGCAGCGGAAAGCGAGTCCACAGTGCTTGTATTCTGCGGGGACAATATGGTCTATATGATCAATGCCGATCTGGTCGGCGACGTTTACACGGAAGCAGTAATATGGAGCCTGAATGTAAGGACTCTCGCCTCCCAGCTTGGCCTGTCCGAAAGCAGGTGCGACCATCTGGATGACTGCAAGATTGTGGACAACGGAAAGAAACTTCTGCTCAGCAGTTCGTACAACTGGTGCGCCCTGGTGGACATCGCCACTTCCAAAGTCCTGTTCTACACCACGCAGTGCCCGAACGCCCATTCTGCTGAATACATCATGGGCAAGTACATTGCAGTAGCCTGCTCGTCCGGTAGCGGAGATGATTGCAGCAAGGTTCAGCTCTACGACATAAACCAGTCTAATTCAATACTTTCCAAATCGTCCCTTGAGTCTGCCCACGGAGTAGTATGGAACAGCCAGCGCCAGGAACTGTACGCAGCCGGAGGCAATGTACTCCAGACCTATACTATCGAGGGTATGGATTCCGGAGCAGCATCCCTCAAGCTCGTCAAGAGCGTCAGCACTCCCCAGGGCGGTCTCCACGACCTGACATTTGTGGATGACAATACTCTCTGCGTCGCCGGCGTGAAAGCCTACCTGTACAACATTGGCAACGGCTCATTCGACGAGATGAAGCATTTCACGAATTCGACGGGCATCAAGTCGCTGAACTACAATCCTGAAAGCGGGGAATTCTGGTACACGGACGCCACTGTTCCGGAAGGTAACGAGAGCTGGTCATCGCAGAAAATCAGATACGGCAAAGACCGGAATTCCGCTACAACGGAGAGAATCATCAGGGTTCCTGACATGGATATGTACAAAGTCCGCGTCAAGAACTGGTAATTTACACTATATTTGCGTTCCCTGAATCCGGAACGTGGCCTATTGTCTTCGTGTTGATGAACGAGAAAGACACACTATTCAATCTGTCACAAGGGGATGTCAAGGCCCTTGACATCCTCTATGTGGCATATGCACCCCTGGTCAGGAACTGGTGCTTCGCCATTCTCAAGAACAATGCTGAAGCAGAGGATCTGACCCAGGACATTTTCCTGCGAATCTGGAATTACCGGGAGGATCTCAATGAGGTGCGGTCTTTCAAATCCTATCTCTTCAGGACAACCCACAATGCAGTATTGAACAAAATCAGGGAAAAGAATGTCAGGCTGATGTTTGCGCGCTCCCGCTCAGGAGACGCGCTTATAGAGGAGGATGCCTCCAGCCTGACTGACACTGCGGATTTGCTGAACAAAATCAAGATTGCCCTGGAAGGAATGTCGGACTTGAGGAAGAGAATCTTCAAGATGAGCCGCTTCGAGGACAAGACATACCAGGAAATCGCAGAATCTCTCAAAATCAGCCCGAAAACGGTGCAATATCATATTTCCTGCGCCCTGGCGGAGCTGCGGAAACTCATGATGGAAAATGAAACGAATTAATGCATTTGCTGCGGTCTTACCCGCATTATTCTTTACGCTGACAGTTGGTGCACAGACTCCGAAAGACATAAAGTACGAATTCACTGAGGCTTCGGACTTGACTTTGGCCGGCAAGATTTTCCCTGATACTCCGAACCCTTACGCCCGTATTGACACAGTCAGGTTCAAGGGATTCACCAAGACCGAGAACAGCCAGGTCAGGATGTCCTCCGGAATCTCCGTGGCATTCAGGACAAACTCCACAACTATCTCTGTCAAAGCAACTTATGGATACAAGCAATATGCTTCCCACGTTGGAGGATATGCTTCCCGGGGCTTTGACCTTTACATAAAGAGAGACGGCAAGTGGGTATGGGCGGCGGCAGGTTGCGGTCCCATTGACAGGGAGGACGGTTACAATACCGTGCTTATAAAGAATATGGATGGCGGAATGAAGGAGTGCCTGCTCTATCTGCCGTTGTTCAGCGAAGAGTATTCCGTTCAGATTGGAGTCCAGGCCGGATCTGTGATTGAAAAGAGTGAAAACCCGTTCAGGCACAGGGTAGCCATCTTCGGCTCCAGCTTCACCCACGGAACCAGCACTTCCCGTCCGGGAATGACCTACCCGGCACAATTCTGCCGGAATACAGGAATCCAGCTTTTAAGCCTTGGCTGTTCCGGAAACTGCAAAATGCAGCCATACTTCGCAGACGCATTGGCCCAGGCTACCGACATTGACGCATTCATCTTTGACTCGTTCTCCAATCCTACAATTGAAGAAATCCGGGAACGCCTCTTTCCCTTCATTGAGAAACTTCAGGGTGCACATCCCGGCAAACCGCTGATTTTCCAGCACACCATTTACAGGGAGAGACGGAACTTCGACCTTGCCACGGAAAAGAATGAGAGC
>JALFFZ010000174.1 GCA_022777585.1 Bacteroidales bacterium
CGGCTCATATTCTCCATTCATTCCGAATACCGGGCAGGCATTGATGTATCTGACGCCTGAGCCGGGAAGCGATGTGGCGTCAGCATCGGAGATTCTGTCACCGTAATAGAGATAGTCCGCATTGCCGCCTTTCTTCACTGAAAGTACCAGGGAAGTGTTCCCGGTGCGGATGTGGAGGGTCTCCGCCGATATGCAGTTTGCGGAGATCAGGATAGCAGCGAGTGCAATAAATAATCTTTTCATTCTGATATGTATTTCAATGTTCCTGAAAGTCTGATGTCGTCTGAGGCAGCTCCGGCCATAATCCTGAAATTACCGGGTTCCACTACATTGTTGAAATCCTTGTCCAGCAATTCCAGGGAATCTTGTCTGATGACAAACTCCACTCTCCGGCTCTCTCCCCGCTCAAGGTGGATTCTTTCGAATCCTGCCAGCTTTTTCTCGTATGTGGTGACTGAACTGAGGACATCCCTTATGTAAAGCTGGACGATTTCATCTCCCGCCATTTCCCCTGTGTTCCTGACTGTCAGGCTGACGGTTACTTTCTGTTCCGGTGATGTGATCACTTCCGGGGTGATTCTCAAATCGGAATACTCATAGGTCGTGAAACTCAGTCCGTGTCCGAAATTGTACAAAGCTGTATTGATGCGGCTCTGGGCACCTTCAGGTCCCGGTTTCGTGTCACCTCCGATTTGTGAATTAGGTTTGCATGGGAAGTTGAAAGGGATCTGTCCCACTGTCCGCGGAAAAGTGCAGGAGAGTTTTCCTGAAGGGTTGCAGTCTCCGAATATGATTTCAGCGAGTGCCTGTCCGCCGTATGAGCCCGGATACCAGGCTTCAAGGATTGACGGTACATATTTGTCTGCCCAGTTGATGGAAAGCGGTCTTCCGTTGATGAGAATGAGGATGACCGGTTTTCCTGTAGCATAAATGGCTTTCAGCAGTTCCTCCTGTCTTCCTGGAAGATCGAGGCTGGTCCTTGACTTGTTTTCTCCGCAGGTCCTTATGCCTCCTCCGAGAACAACTACGGCAACGTCGGCCTTCTCGGCATTTCTCACAGCCTCTTCAATCATCTCCCTTTCATCTTCTTCCATAGGAAAATCAAATATTTCCGATTCAGGCCAATGCCTGTCTACAAGCTCACAACCTTTGGAATACAGGATCTCAGCTCCGCTGATGTCCCGCAGTCCTTCAACTACGGTTGTCACCTCGGCTCCAAGAGGGCCATAATGTGTATGGGCGTATGATTCCTCATCGGCATTCGGACCGCATACGGCAATGGACCGGATTCTCTTCCTGTCAAGCGGCAGGAGCCCCTCGTTCTTCAGCATTACAATGGACTCTCTTGATGCTCTGAGCGCAATTTCCTGATGCCCGGTATTTCCCACAATCCTGTCGCAGTCTTCCAGGTTCCTTATGTATGGCTCATCGAACAGGCCAAGACGGAACTTGACCCGCAGGATATCCCTTACTCTGCTGTCCAATGTCTCCATTGAGACAGTTCCCTCATTGACAAGCTCTCTCAATGGGAGAACATAGGAGTCTGGAGACCTGAAGGTGCATCTGACATTGAGGCCTGCCTCCACGCTCTGCCGGACAGATTCCTTCATGTCGGAGGATACGTGATGCTTTGAGTGGAGATATTCCACGGCATCACTGTCGGAAACCACATATCCGTCGAATCCCATATCGTTCCTCAGTCTTTCCGTGAGCCAGTAATGGCTGCCTTCCACAGGTATGCCGTCGTAATCATTGTAGCAGCACATTATGCCCATAAGACCAGCTTCCCTGATAACCCTTGCGAAGGGGTAGGCGTGCACCATCTCCAGTTCCCGCGGGGAAATCTGAGGGTCGGTACGGGCAAGGCCCTCGCGTGCTCCCTTGTTGGCGCTGTATGCGAGGAAGTGCTTGGCCGTGGACGCTACGCCTCCATCTTCCTGGAGACCTCTCGTCATCTGTATTCCGAGTTCCGCAACAAGATACGGTGACTCCCCGTAGGATTCCTCGAATCGCCCCCAACGCTGGTCTCTCGCCACGTCGAGAATAGGGGAATAGACATTTGTATATCCGAGAGCCCTGGCTTCGATTCCGGTGATTTCGCCAATTTTTCGGATCAGATCCCTGTCCCAGGTATGACCGAGTCCCAGCTGCGTGGGAAAATCAGTGGATTTCAGACTTTCAATCCCTCTTATGCCTTCATTGGTGAAGTCGGCCGGAATCCCAAGTCTTGTCTCTTCAATGAAAAACCGCTGGACCTCATTCATGGCCCAGCTATGTCTGGACGCCGGCCAGACATATTCATTGTCTGAAGGTGCGAGTCTCCAGTTGCGGAAGCCGTTGAGATGTTCGTCAATGGCACCTATGCCATCCTTCCACAGGGCTTCCTTCCAATGCGGACCGGGAAGATCATCCTTCAGGATTCGTCCGTAGCCGTACAAAGTGACCATCTGGCAGGTCTTTTCTTCCACATTCATTTGTGAAAGCAAGTCCTCGATGCGTTTCTCTATCGGCTGTGAAGGGTCTTCGTATATGTCCTTCCTGCCATTTTTATTGAGGTCAATCCACCCCTTATGGTAAATCTTGCCTGAGGGATTGTATGTTCTGTACTGCCTTCCTTCTTCTTTTGCCGGTAATCCCGCAGAAAGGCAGAGTCCAAATGCGGCGAATAGGAAGATTGCTGCTTTATTGTTCATTGATATATAGTTTGAATGTTGAGACAGGCAGGCCTCCGTTTCCATAAAGATTGGCGTCCGTATAGGGTTTCCATCCGTAGAGGATGGCTTTGACATCGTTGTGAGGGCAATCGGCGGTAACTTCGGACAGCCCGGTTATGCAGGCACTGATATCTGTCATCTCCCCGTCATCTGTCTGAACTGAGAATCCGCGGAGGGATTCGCCTTCAGGTGTGGTGAGTCCGACAGCATTGTCAAACCGGATTATGATTTTCCCGTCTTTCATTGTGGCTGAAAGTGGGGAAGGACTATGGCCCGGGATGTCAAATCCGTAAACATCCCGGAGGGCGATCATGGCAAGCCGACGGCCTACAGGCTTTTTTGCGCGCGGATGCACGTCTGTTGGATGTCCGAGGTCCGAGGATACTGCAATAGAGCATCCCTCTATACTGTCGGCGAGCCTTCTCTGGCTGTCTCTGAACTCGGGCCAGGTCGGTCTTTCAATGCTTGAGAGCTGGACAGCGAGGAATGGCATCTCCGGATTGCCCCACCAGTCCCTCCAGCTTTTGACCAGGGTCCTGAACATTGTCTCATGGGCCGGTATGTTCTCGGCATTGGACTCGCCCTGATACCATATTGCGCCTCTTACCGGGAAATGGCGGTGTGGCCTGATGCCCACGTCGAAAAGATATGCCGGCTTGAAGGGATGCCTTTTGACTGCGGCCCTGGAGTTGGTCATATTGAATGCCGCCCTGTCACGGGCCCATTCCATAGCCAAGGAGGATGTGTCCCAGCCGTGTTCAAGGACCGGAAGGCTGTCACGGATGGCATCCATCGGCATCCAGGACTCTGCGGTACTGCCTCCTACCGCATTGCAGATCAGACCCACAGGGACATTGAGACTGTCTCTGAGCATTTTTCCGAAGTGCCAGGCGACGGCGGAGAATCTTGCAGCGGAATTTCTGCCGGACTTTTCCCATTTTGTCGGATTGTAATATCTGCAGGCATTCACATCCCTGGTCTGCTCCTCAGTCCATTTGACTCCGTAGGTTGTCAGGGGGCTGAGCATATTGAAGAGCCTGAGTCCGCTGTCGTCTGCATTCTTCAGGTCTTCGGAGGCTGTGTCGCAGCCGGCAAGCTTGAACTCCATATTGGACTGCCCGCTGCACATCCAGACTTCTCCGACGGCTATGTCCTTGATTGTGAATGTTTTTTTGCCCGAAGTAAGGGTCATTTCGTAGCCTGTGCCGGCAGGAAGAGGTGGCATTATCACTGACCATTTCCCGTCAGAGCCGACCTTGGTGCTGCGGCTGTGTCCGCCGAGTTTAACCTTGATCCTGCTTCCTCTCTGCCCTGTGCCCTCCACGAGAATGCGGGTGTCACGTTGTATAACCATCCCGTCGGACCATATTTCGGCGAGACCGAAATTTCCGGGTCCCGGACCGGACTTGTATTTGAAGTCGGCAATGACACCCTTGTGGTCGGACGGCCAAACTTTGCCCGGCTTGATGAATATGTCGGAGGAAGTCTCCGGCTCGCGGCATCCTCTTGCTATTGATGATTCAGGACCGAGAATTGCGGCATCGACTGCAGTCAGTCTCCCTCCGGGATAATACCATATGAAGTCGATCCTGTCCCTTTCGTCGGCATCCGGAGCCCAGGTCAGCTTTCCTGGATCAACGGATTCATTGTCTGAAGGATATGTGTAGCCCGGATGTGTCACAGGGTCAGGATGGATTTCCCTATATGTGTCGAGAAATCCGGCTTCTTTCAGGAGTGTGGAGCAGGGCCATCGTACAGATACCCCATTGTGGTCTGCGGTTCCGGCAGTGGCGATTGTCCAGTCGTCGGCTGAGGGCTCATTGAAATCTCCGCAGATGATTACGTCATTGCCCCTGGAAATTTCTTTCGCGGCATCCTCTATTACCCTGCTGAGCACGGGGATTCTCGCGGAAGCATTGTTCTGCCTCAAGATCTCCTCTTCGGAAGTGACGGGAGCTCCAAGTTTTTTCCAGCTCACCCCATCATATCCTCTCGGCAGGTAACAGGCGTAATGCGTGTAGTCGAGATGGACAGAATATGCGGAAATGGTATCTCTGCCCATTATTATCTTGCATTTGTGTACAGAGCCCGGTCCTGAATATATGCTGTCTT
Source organism: Bacteroidales bacterium (assembly GCA_022777585.1). Classification (GTDB taxonomy): domain Bacteria; phylum Bacteroidota; class Bacteroidia; order Bacteroidales; family UBA932; genus Cryptobacteroides. The sequence continues at coordinate 4,827 of JALFFZ010000174.1, forward strand.
CAGCCACGGGATATCTGGAAAGTATGCCGCAGTCGGAGCTGCTGTCGTGCCAGTGCATACGGATACCTTTCCCTGCCGTTTTCCCGGCAATGCGGGGGATGAACCGCCTTCCTCCATAGTTCCTGATTTCCTCCAGGAAAACAATGTCCGCTCCGCTCTCTGCGATAGCATCCGCTATTGCATCTTCTCCTCCGGGAACCATAGTACCTTCCTGCCAGATATTCAGCTGAAGGACTCTGATATCTGATGGGGCACCCGAAAGGGAGACGGACAGTGCGCAGGCAAGGAATGATGCAGTTAAGAAAATTGACAGTTTCATCGTTATGTGGTTTTGCTGTAATCCTATTATGCAAAAGTACCAATAAGTTTTAAAATAGTATGCCGGCGGACTGCACTTAAGAGCAAATGCGGAAAATTTTCTACCCTGTGGCAGTTGAATTTGTGTATTTTTAAACATATTTTTGCGTGTTAGTGAAAAGACTCTTGCTTTGAGTATGAAAAGATTCTGCCTGATAACCATTGCACTGCTATCCGGAATGATAGCCTCTGCGTCCGTCTCGATGCGGCTGGAGTTCCAGCCTGTCCCTACGGATATTCTACCTACCAATTCTGTCAGGATGCTCTTTTGTGACAGCGACGGCTACATCTGGATTCCGACTTACAGCGGACTGGTCCGTTATGATGGATATGAGTCAGTTACTTACGGAATGGACGGCTCTGACAATGTGACTTTTGACTGCTATCTCAACGTGGTCGCTGAGTCATCGGACAAGAAAATCTGGATTGCTTCGGAGAAAGGGGTGTTTACGCTGGACAAGATGACGGGGATGATAGAGTTTGCGGGTCCGGATTTACCGATTCCGCTCAATGCCTCGGATATCGTATGCGAGAATGGCACTGACATCTGGGTCGGTGGGGCGAGCGGGGTCTATCATTGCAATGCTGCCGACGGGATTTTTACGGAAATCACTTGTGAAGGCTCTCCTATTGTAGGTGTTTCCTCCCTTTTTGAGGACTCGGAGGGCTATCTCTGGATTGCGGCCTGCGAACACGGACTGTACAGGTATGATATCAAGACAGGTGCCATGGTATTCTACAGCCAGGGCTCGCTGTATTACGCCGATACTGTGTTCAAGGATATTTCGGGGACACTCTGGATTGGAACCTGGGGGAAGGGACTGCTCAGGATTTCAGACCCTTATTCGCATGGTGAACTTGAATATGCCTGCTATACCCACAGCTCCGATCCGTCATCGCTTATGGATGATGTGGTTTATGATATCAATGAAGACCTGTCCGGAAGACTCTGGATAGCATCCAGAAGTGGTTTGAGCATATTGTCCGACCCTCAGCAAGGTACAAGCTTCGAAAATTATGCCCCTGGTCAGACGGACTCCGGGATTCCTTACAATGAGGTCAGTTCCATTATCCGGACCAAAAACGGAACAATGTGGCTCAGCATGTACTGCGGCGGAGTTTGCAAGGTGCAGACTCCGGAGCCGTATTGCAGAGTCAACTATCTGGACGGGTTGAGGAAACATTTGAAGACCAGCTCGGTCAGAAGCATGTACCAGGCTGCCGAGAATAAATTCTGGCTGGGCATCATCGGATATGGCATGGTTCTCTATGACATTGAAAATGATACTTTTGCGCTGTATGGCGATTTGCCGGAATTCAAATATTTTCCTTATACATCAGTAATCGAGGTGATGATGAGGAGGAGGACTACGGGGGAAATCTGTTTCGGTACATACAGCAAGGGGCTTTGGCTTCTGGACACTGCGACGGGACAGGCTCGCCGCATCGTATCTTCTTCCTATCCTGAATTCGCCTCCAGCGGTATTACTGCCTTGTCCGAGGATCAGGACGGCAATATGTGGATAGGTACAAGGACAGGTCTTTATGTGATGAACCGTGCGGACAGCATTTCCAGACCGGGTGACATCCAGCCGTTTCCGGATGCAGGTGTGCTGTCGGATGTGAAGATCACCGACGTGAAGGTGGACCGTCAGGGCAATGTCTGGGTGGCAACCATGTATGAGGGAGTTTACAGGATTGTTCCTTCCGCCAGGGAGGTCAGCCGCTGGATGGTGGGAGACAATTCTGATGTGGGCAATATTTCCACTGTATTCATTGATTCGGCTGGAATAGTATGGGTCGGGACATTATGGAACGGATTGTCCTGGTTCGATACCAAGTCCGGCAGGTTCAGGTCTGTGTCTTCGCTTTCGGCAATAAGCAGGAAAGGGATTACAAATATTGCCCAGGACAGGGATTCCAGGATATGGGTGACAACTTCCAATGTGGCCGTGTCCTTCAGGATGAGCCCGGACGGCACAATATCCGACGTGTCCTATCTTTCGCTGGATGAGATCGACACTTCTCTTTCTTTCAATGAGAGGACTGTGCTTCCGTGCCCGGACGGCAGTGTGAAGGTGGGACTTTCGAAGGGTGTTGTGACATTCCCGCCTTCAGGAAGCGAAGTGAATGACAATGCCTCAGGCAAGCTCTGCCTCACGGATTTCAAGGTGGATAACCAATCAGTCAGATTTCTTCCTTCCAGGGAACGCCGCAGAATCTCGTCTCAAGATATCAATTACATATCTTCATTGAACGTACCTCACGGATACAAATCCTTCTCGATAGGTTTCAGCATGCTGAATTATGCGGGAAAGAACGGAAATATCTATACCTACAGGCTTGAGGGCTATGATGACAGGGAGATGATTACGGTGGACGGGAGACATTCTGCTGATTATCACGGTGTGCCTCCGGGAAAATACCGTTTCGTGGTGAAGGCTATGGCATCCGGTGCTCAGGGGAGTGCAATGGAAAGGAGTATTGACATCATCGTCAAGCATTCTCCCCTGGTATCCTGGTGGGCCGTGCTGATTTATGTTCTGGTTGCCCTGGCATTGATCTGTCTCGGGCTGAAGTATATGCAGGACAGGCTCAAATCACGTGAGGCTGTGCGCATCAGCCGCATTGAGAAACAGAAGGCCGAGGAACTGAACCATCTGAAACTGCATTTCTTTACCAATGTCACACATGAGTTGATGACCCCTCTCAGCATTATCATGGCCTCGATTGACAGTCTTTCAAGGGGGGAGGATGTGACCTCGATTTCCAAGGTGCTGTCCACCAATGCTACCAGGCTGATGAGGCTTATCCAGCAAGTGCTGGAGTTCAGGAAGGTTGAGAGCGGCAACCTCAAGCTGTCCGTTTCGGAGGGAAACATCACCAACCTTGTCAAAAGTTGCGTTGAGGCATTTTCTCCTCTCATCTCGGGAAAGAGCCAGAGATTGTCCTTCACGTCCAGTTCGGAAAGAATCGAAGGATGGTTTGACTCTGACAAGCTGGACAAGATAGTCTATAATCTGCTCTCCAATGCTTCCAAGTATACTCCTTCAGGAGGGGATATTTCTGTGAGATTGTCTGTATCCGAAGACGGTATGCTGATTCTTGAGGTGGCCAATACCGGGGAACTGATGTCGGAGAAGACTATAAAGGGGCTTTTCAAGAGATTCTATGAGGGGGACTACAGAAAGCATAATACCATCGGGACCGGAATTGGCCTTTCTCTCGTCAAGGATCTTGTAAGTCTGCATAAAGGTTCCATTTCCGTGACCTCCACGGAGGAAACCGGCAACCTGTTCACTGTGAGAATGCCGATCAATGTGGATGCATTTGATTCATCTGAGGTCAATGCGGCATCGCTGTCCTCAACGGATCCTGTCTGCCCGATGCCCGCATCCTCCGAATCATCGGAACTTACCAGGCCGGAGGGCCTCTCCAGGGACTATACAATCCTTTTCGTGGATGACAATGAGGAACTTTGCCTGCTGTTCTGCGATCTTCTTTCCAGATACTTCAATGTCCTCTCTGCCGATGACGGGGAGAAGGCGCTGGGGATTCTTGCGAGGGAACCTGTGGATCTCATTGTGACCGATATAATGATGCCTGTGATGGATGGTATCCAGCTCTGCAGAACTGTCAAGGAGAAATTCGAATATTGTCATATCCCGGTCATTCTGCTCACTGCAAAAAGTACTGAGGATAACCAGATTGAGGGATATGATTCCGGGGCGGACGGATATGTCTGCAAACCGTGCAATTTCTCATTGCTCCTCTCCCAGATAGTGAATTGCCTCAAGCGTGTGGAACGGAAGGGGGCCGACTATCGCAGGCAGCTTGTTCTCGATGTCGGAAAACTCGAATATACCGAAATGGACAAGGTCTTCATCACGCGGGCGGTAGACTGTGTCAATGCACATTTTTCCGATTGTGATTTCGACCTTTCCGCATTCGTTACAGCGATGGGAACTTCCCGGACTGTGCTGACGGAGAAGTTGAAGTCTCTTACGGGCATGACTCCCGGGGCTTTCATACTTGATGTCCGCCTGACTGTCGCCTGCAAGCATATGACCGAGAACAAGGATAATATCAGAATCAACGAGCTGGCTTTTTCAGTAGGATTCAATGACCCCAAATATTTCTCCACTTGTTTCAAGAAGAAGTATGGCATGACGCCCAAGGATTTTCTGAAGTCATTGTCATAACGTTTTAATACCGCCCGTACTTATTCGGAGACTTTCCGTACGATTTTCGACCTCCTGAAACATCATCCTGGATAAATTTGCGTTCAGAACACATAATTGAACACAAATGAAACACAGAATTCAGATGCTTTCCATGCTGCTGACTTTCGTGCTTGCATTTCCCGGAATCCTGTCCGCCCAGAACTGGCGGCCCGGGGGAAAGGAAATCACGGGAACGGTAGTTGACAGCAAAACGGGCGAGCCTCTTATTGGGGCGGTCGTCCTTGTTTCCGGACATGCTGCTGTCCATGCTCTGACTGACCTTGACGGAAGATTCCGGATTAAAATGCCACAGACGGCTGCCGGCCTCGAGGTTTCCCTGATGGGATATCAGACATTGAATGTCGAAGTTACGTCACAGGATATGAGGCTGCGGCTTCTTCCTGATGTGCAGATGCTGGATGAGGTTCAGGTCATCGCTTACGGCAAGCAGAGCAAAATGTCGGTAACGGGAGCCATCACTTCCATATCTTCCGAGGATATCTTGAAATCTCCAAGCGGCAGTGCCGCCAGTGCTCTGGCCGGTGCCGTTACCGGTCTTTCATCAATACAGACATCCGGTCAGCCTGGAGCGGATGATCCCGCCATCTATGTCAGGGGTGCCGGTTCTCTTACCAGCGCAGCCTCGCAGCCCTTGATTCTCGTCGATGGTATCGAGAGATCGTTCAGCCAGATGGACCCTAATGAGATTGAGAGCATTACGGTTCTCAAGGATGCTTCCTCCACCGCAGTGTTCGGAGTGCGTGGAGCCAACGGTGTAATCCTTGTGACTACCAAGAGAGGACAGGACGGAAAGATGAATATCGCCGTTTCGAGCTCATTCGGAATGGTGCAGGCCCTCAGAAAACTTACCGGAGTGGGCAGTTATGAATATGCCACGCTATATACTGAGGCCCAGAAGGGAGACGGAGTGTCGGAGTCCAACCTGATTTTCTCGGATTTCGTTACTGAGCGGTTCAAGCTCGGTGATCAGCCGATCATGTTTCCGGACAAGGAGTGGCACAATGAAGTATTCAAGAAATTCTCGTGGCAGACACAGCACAATGTGACAATGTCGGGTGGCGGAAAGCGGTTCCGCTACTTTGTCTCTCTCGGCTATCTCCATCAGGACGGTATTCTCAAGAAGCATTATGAGACATTCGACCCTAACTGGAGTTACGACAGGTTCAACTACAGGACAAATGTGGATGTGAACCTGACATCGACAACCTTGATGAGACTGAATATCGGAGGACGCCTCGGAGGACGCAGGGAGCCTGTGAATGAGGACCTCTGGCGAACTGTCATGTGGTGTGTCCCTTTTTCAAGTCCGGGATTCGTGGACGGAAAACTGATACAGAACGGAGCCAATCCTTATATTCCGATAGGCGAGACCAAATCTCCGTATGACTACTACTATAACTGGGGATACAACAAGACTACCGAGAACAATCTCAGTCTCGACCTCCAGATTGAACAGAATCTGGACTTCTTTACCAAGGGTCTGAGCGTCTCGGTCAAGGGCTCATACAATACTAACCACTATGTCCGCATTCAGAGACAGCCGCAGGGATATGACAGCACGTTCATACCTATTTACAAGGGCAGCGTGACACAGCCCGGAATGGACATATCCGATCCCCGTTTCGACAATACTATAGTCTACAGGACTGAGGGCGTGAGTGGACTTGACGAGCCTTTGTCCTATGGTGAGAGCGGAACAGGAAGGGGCAGGAACTGGTATCTTGAAGGGGCCGTGAATTATTCGAGGGACTTCGGCAATCATTCCGTATCGGCTCTCTTCCTGTACAACCAGAACAAGACGTATTATCCTTCATACTACAGTGATATCCCAACCGGATACGTCGGCTATGTGGGACGTATCACCTATGCCTGGAAGCAGAAATATCTAATAGACATCAATGCCGGATACAACGGCTCCGAGAATTTTGCTCCGGGCAAGCGTTACGGATTCTTCCCTGCGGTTTCGGCGGGTTGGGTCATCTCTTCCGAGAAGTTCATGCACAAGCTTGACAAGATCGATTTCCTCAAGGTGAGGGCATCATACGGAGTTGTGGGAAATGACAAGTATTCCGGAGACCGTTTCCTCTTCCTTGGAGGCTGGACCGGCAATCATTCTGCTGTCACCGATGGCGCGTGGGGTAGTTGGCAGTTTGGGGTCAATCCTACAGTCGGGGTGCTGACGGATGCCGTGGAAACACGTCAGGGCAATGAGAATGTGACCTGGGAGAAGGCATATAAGCAGAATTATGGTATTGACCTCAGGATGTTCGACAATAGGCTCACATTCACCGGGGACGTATTCTTCGAGCACAGGAAGGATATCCTTTCCACCAGGAAGACAGCCCCGTCCATAACTGATTTCAAGCTTCCTCTCATGAATCTTGGAATTGTGAATAATCACGGATACGAGCTTTCTCTGGGCTGGAAGGATGTCATGAACCGTAAAGTGGGATGGTGGGTGACCGCAAACATGTCCTATGCGAAGAACAAGATCATCTATATGGATGAGGTGGTTCCAAATGAGCCATATATGGCACAGACCGGGAGGAGCACCGGACTAAGTTACGGCCTTGTCTTCGACCGCTTCTACAGGCCTTCGGACTTCGATGCTGACGGTAATCTCCTTCAGGATCCGGATGGTAATTACATCCTCCCTGTCCAGGACGGAATCAGCAAGCCGGGTGATCCTCTGTTCAAGGATCTGAACCGGGATGGCAAGATAGACGGAAATGACTATACCTGGTACGGTTATGGCTCCCGTCCGGAATATGTATTCGGACTTCTCGCAGGAATCAGTTGGAAAGGTCTTTCTGTATCAATGCAGTGGACTGGAGCCCTCCATGCTTCAAAAGTGCTCTCGGGAGAATACAGGACACCTTTCGGTACGCAGAACTCCAGGTCACTCCTGAAGTATCTTGCGGACGGAAGATGGACTGAGGACAATATGGACAACGCGCGGTTTCCGAGGCTTACATTCACCAATAAATCCCAGTATACAAGGGATTCCGACCTCTGGCTGATGGATGGCTCATATCTCAGGCTGAAGACTGCCGAGGTGGCATATTCCTTCAAGGGAGCCAGGCTGAAGAGAGCCGGAATATCCTCGTTCAAGGTCTATCTGAGCGGATACAACCTCCTGACCCTCTTCTCGGAGCTTGCTGAGTATGACATTGATCCTGAAGGCAATACAGGAGACGGTACTTACACCTATCCGAACAACAGGATTTTCAACTTCGGTATCAATCTGACATTCTGACAATTATGAGAAATATTTGCAAATTGTACATAATGCTTTTCGCTGCAGCGGCCCTTCTGTTGTCATCCTGCAGCGACCTCAAATTCGGAAATGCTTTTCTCGAGAAGGCTCCTGGTGCCGACATGACGTTGGATGAGATATTCTCCTCCAAACTTTACGCTGAAAGGGAACTTGTCGGGGCATACGCATCCCTCAGGACCTGTCTTACCGTGCATTCGAACAATGGTCACTACGAGTTCCAGGACGGTGGCAACAAGTTGGGCTGGGATAATCTTGATGCCATTACCGATATTATCCAGAGCCATTGTACCTGGGGCGGAGTCATCAAGACCTATTACGCCGGACAGTACAATGCGGAGTCTGAGAACACGGGATATGGCAAATTCGGTTTCTATCCTGATCAGGAGGGGGCCTGGACAGGAATCCGCCGCGCATGGATTTTCATAAACAATGTAGACAGGGTACCTGATATGACTCCTGAGGAGAAGACTCGCAGGAAAGGTGAGGCCAGAATGATCATTGCTCTGCAGATGCATGAAATGCTTCGCCATTTCGGAGGCGTGCCGATTCTGAGGGAACATGCGACACCTGAGAATGATGTTGCGGCAGACTATTCCAGAAGGACACTTCAGGAATGTGTGGATTTCATTCTGGAACTCTGTGATGACGCTGCTGCGGAGTTGCCTTGGACAGTATCCGAGGCGGATAACGGAAGAATGACTGCTGCGGGTGCACTTGCACTGAAAGCCCGTGTTCTCCAGTTCATAGCCCGTCCGCTGTTCAATGCTTCCGAACCTTATATGGAGGCCCAGAAGCCTTCCGCATCGAACCAGGCATCGGTCAAGGTTGACCCGAAGTATATGACCTGGCTCGGGGATTATCAGGAAAACCGCTGGCAGGACGTGATCAAGGCCTGTGAGGATTTCTTTACCAAAAATCAGGAGAACGGCAACCCATATAATCTCGTATTGCCGGAGACTGAAGATGTGGAAGGCTACAGGGCGGCATTCTCCTGCTGCTATGCGGACAGAACATCGCCTGAAATCATTATCCATACCGGACGGGCAATACCGACTTATTACAATACCTACCACAGGATGTATTTCGGTCTTACCGACCAGGGACAGGCCGGCCGTGGCTATGGCGGAGGCTGTGTGACCCTGAATTTTGTGGACAAGTTCCAGAATGCTGACGGGACTGCATCAGATTACAGGAAATGGATTCAGACCAACGGACATAACGGAACATTGGAAAACAATCCGTTCACGGGCAAGGACCCTCGTCTGTATGAGACCGTCCTGATTGCCGGAGACAGGTACAGGACTAGAGTCGCAGAGATGTGGGTTGATGGACAGGAACACGGCTCAGGATCCAATCCTAAGGCTACTACTGGATTTATTATCAGAAAGTTCCTTTGGGATTACAATGATGCTTTTCTCAACAAGGCAGCCAATTCCGCCTATATCCGCCTTCCGGAACTCTATCTTATCTATGCCGAGGCTCTCAATGAAACCGGCCGTTCAGAGGAGGCACTCAAATGGCTGAATATGACTAGAAACCGTGTCGGGCTGCCGGATATGACGTTGGCAATGGCCTCTTCACTGCACGACGCCTCGTCGTTGCCGGATTATCCTGAATGCGGTCTCAAAGGTGACAAATGCCTGAGGGAGGAGATTCTCGACGAAAGAGCCAGGGAGTTCTGCTTCGAGGAAGTAAGATGGTTTGATATTATCGGATACAAGAGGGAGGATATTTTCAAGGAGAGTCTTTACGGAATACAGATCAGACTTGTGAGCGGAAAGGCCGAAGACAACACTCTGGTCCTCAGTTACAGTGATCCGGCACTGGATGATATCCCGAGAATGTGGCAGACACGTTTCAGCCCGAAATGGTATCTGAGCGCATTCCCTTCAAATGAAATCAACAAAGGCTACGGACTCGTCCAGAATCCGGGATGGTAAACTTGAAATCTGATTGAAAATGAAAAATAGATTCTACATACTTCTGACAATGCTCACATTGACGGCTGTCGAGTCGGCCGCCGATGATGTCCGGGTCAAGATTCTGGGCCCGGACGGAAAGCCGGCTGCAGGGGCCGCGGTTAGACTTGCAGGTACATCTGTCCAGACCTATGCCGGTGAGGATGGCGTGGCTGTCATTGAGGCTCCTGTCGCTTCCGTGTTGAATATCAGCCTGTTCAACAGGTATATGCTTGAGCGTGAGGTCTCGGGACCTGAAATGCTTGTGGAACTTGGCGAAGCCGACCAGCTTATGACTCTTGGCTATGACAGGCAGATTTCCTCCAGATATTCCTCAATGGCTGTCTCAGGGGCTGGTTCCGATGAAATATCGGTGGAGAGATCTTCTCTTGTGCTGAACTCCCTGGCTGGTCTGATTCCGGGACTGAATGTCATGAGATCCGGCAACATACCGGGCAATGCGCCTGTTCTCTATGTCCGCGGAAGGGGTTCTTTCCAGGGCAACAGCGTACTTTTCATTGTGGATGGAATAGAGCGCAATCCTTCATTCATATCATCAGAGGAAGTCGAGAGCGTGACAGTTCTCAAGGATGCCGCATCAATTGCCATATATGGCAACAGGGGAGCTGACGGCGTGGTGATAATCACAACAAAAAGAGGTGGTGACCATCCTCTCCGGATCAACACTGACTACAACTTCGGTATTTCTACCCCTTATGCCATGCCTGAGATGGCAGACGGTCTGACGTACGCCAATGCTGTCAATGAAGCCCTTGCCAATGATGGCCTGCCTCCGAGATATACTCAGGATGATCTGGGGCGAATCTCCGCCGGAGATCCTCTCATCCCTTCAGTAGACTGGAAATCAGAGGTTCTGCGCAAGGCTGCCTATACCCACAATTTCAATATCTCATTCGATGGAGCGGAGAAAAGGTTGAGGTATTATGTTATGGCAAGCTATGACGGTTACAAGGGACTGTTCAACAATACCGACCTTAACGAGGGCTACAGTACGCAGTATATGAATTCGACCCTCAAGGTAAGAGCGAATCTGGAGGCTGAAATAACCAGGACAACGAAACTGAGGATGAATATGTCCGGCCGACTGTCCCAGAATCAGACTCCTTATGCAGGTACCTATGTGGGATCCATCTACCATACTCCGGCCATTGCGTTCCCGATCCGTACTCCGGAGGGAATCTGGGCCAGGACAGAGTTGTTCCCGAATCCTCTGGCTACATATACCCAGTCTGGATACAGCGTTTCATTCCAGAGGACATTGCTTGCGGACATCGCGGTGGAACAGAATCTTGATGCCCTTACGGAAGGCCTCAAGCTCACTGTCAAGGGCGCTTTTGACAACAGCGCCGTGATTAACGACAATCACTCCAAATCCTACAAGTATGCTTATCTCGCCTACGATAGGGATGAGCAGGGTAATATCATCGGCCATAACTGGTCAGAGTACGGAAACGACACGGATCTCTCGTTCGGGGCCAGTCTCGCTTCCGGAGGCTCAGTGTTCACATCATTCTCCGTCACAGGAAATCTCAGTTATGACAGGAGTTTCGGAAAGCACGGAGTGTCGGCTTCAGCAATCTGGTCAATGGACAGGTGGAAGAACAGAGGCAAGGGTTCCGTTTACTCTTACAATGATATGATTCTCAGGGCGGGATATGACTTCTCCCACCGGTATATCGTCGACATAGTTGCCACCTGTTCGGGCAGTGCTTTCCTTGAGCAGGGCTCCAGATACCGCATATATCCTGCGATTTCGGCTGCATGGCTTATTTCCAGTGAGAACTTTCTCAAGAATTCCAAGGCGATAGGTCTTCTCAAGCTCCGTGCCTCCTATGGCGTGACAGGCTATGATGCCCGTCTCGGCTATGGCCTTGACAAGCCGAACAATGGTGGGGGAGGTGGCTTCACCTCTATGGTCGGGAAATACGAATCCGGTCTTATGCAGGGAGCATATCCTTCATACGGGGCTCGTCCTGAGACTGAGTACAAGGCTGACCTGGGCATAGATCTGAATGCATTCGGCGGTCTTGACCTCAGCCTGGACTTCTTCTACAACAACAGGAAGAATATCAAGGTCGCATCCTCCGGAATCTACTCTTCAATCCTCGGCCTCGGGACACCATATGTGTTCAAGGGCGAGACTGTGAACAAGGGTGCTGAACTCTCATTGTCCTGGAAACAGACAATCGGGGATATACATTGGCACATAGGAGGTACTGTTTCCTATACCAAGGACAAGATTCTCGAGATGGGAGAGGAATACCATCCGTATCCATGGATGTACAGGACCGGCCATTCCATGACCTCCTATGTCCTTTACAAGACTGACGGCCTGTATCAGGCATCCGATTTTGACTCTGAAGGTAATCTTCTGCCCGGATATCCGGTTTCGACTCTGGACGGAAAGCCTGTCCAGCCGGGAGATATCAAATATATCGATCAGAATGGGGATGGCATCATCAACACCGATGACAAAGTCTACATGGACAATTATCACAGTCTCCCATCGGCCATCTACGGCATCCAACTGGGATTCAGATGGAGGGGACTCGGTCTTGAGGCTATTTTCAACGGGGAAATCGGACACACTGTACAGCTTACTGCCTCTAGTGTTTACTGGCCTCTCTTCAATAATGACAGGAATATCTCAATGCATTATTACGACAACCGCTGGACTCCGGAGAATACCGATGCTCGATATCCGCGCCTTACGACATTGAGCAACGGCAACAATTTCAACGGCGGAAGCGACTTCTGGATTGCCAAGTCGGACTATCTGAAACTGAGGTCTCTGTATCTCTACTACGCATTTTCCGGTACCCGTCTGACCAGTGCCAGAATAAGGGAACTGACTCTTTTCTTCCGTGGGCTGAACCTCTGCTCCATAGACGGAATCAAAATATTCGATCCGGAGTCAATCTCTCTCGGCTATCCATCCACAAGAACATTCTCCTTCGGACTCAAACTCGCATTCTGACAGTATGAAACGATTGATTTACATAATATTGGCATTGAGTGTCGCCTCCTGCGATTTTCTCAATCAGGACGAATATACATACAATACCACTGAATACCAGTTCAGCACGTTCGACAACACAAAGGCTGTATGCTCCCACGTGTACAGTTATCTCGATGTTGACACCGAATGGTGCTGGACAACTATGAGCGCGGCTACGGACGATGCTGTTTATGCCTGGGAAAGCAACGGGATAAAGTCGTTCTACAATGGTACCTGGTCTTCCAGGAATACGCTGAATGACAGACTTGCCCATTATTATGCGGGTATTGCGCAGGCCAATTATTATTTGGAGAATGCGCCGGATGATTTTCCGCAGACCCAGTATCTTCAGGATTACAAGGACCGCATGCAGCAGCTGAAAAATTTCCCTTTTGAGGTTAGATTTCTCAGGGCCTGGTACCATTTCGAACTTATGAGGCGCTACAGGAATATCGTGATTATGGACCACAGCCTTTCTCCAGAGGAGGTCAATGACAAGAAGCCTGTTGATTTCCATACTGCCACAGAGTGGATCGTGTCCGAGCTGGATGCCATTATCCCATCACTTCCTGAATCATACGCATCATTTGTAACGGGACGTACAAACCGTGTGACCAAGGGTGCGGCAATGGCGTTCAAGGCCAGGATCCTTCTGTATGATGCGAGTCCTCTCAATAACCCTGATGGTGATCCGGACAGATATGTCAAAGCTGCAAAAGCTGCGAAAGATGTCCTGGATTCAGGTCTCTATTCACTTGTCAAGGAGAAGGAAATCAATAATTTCGATGCCCGTGGATATATTTTCGGTGTCATCCGCTCTGCAAGCAATGGACTGGAGAGTACAAATTTCCCTATTGGCGTTGAAGGTGGAAATTCCGGAGCTTGCCCTTCACAGAACCTTGCAGAGGCTTTCGACATGAAGGACGGGAATCCGTTTGACTGGAACAATGCGGAGCACAGGGCTCTCGCCCTTGACGCATCTGCACGTGATCCGAGATTTGCCAAGACCTTGTATGTCAACGGGGACAAATTCAAGGGAACCCCGCTTGAAATGTGGTATGGCGGACAGAATGCCGCGCCAAAGACCGGGGCCACTCCGACTTCCTACTACTTGAGGAAGGTACTTATTGAGGAAACGTCCTTCGTGACTGGAAATGCAATCTCGTATCCGCACATTTATCCGATAATCCGTTATGCCGAAATGTATCTCGACTATGCGGAAGCTCTATTTGAGGCGACCGGTAATCCTGACTTCAAGGGCACGCTCTCCGGAACGGATTTCACGATGTCCCCGCGTGAGGCTGTCAATGCTGTCAGGACAAGGGCCGGTGTCGGAATACTGAAGGACGGCAAAGATTTCAGGAAGAGGCTTCACAATGAGCACAGGGTGGAATTTGCATTTGAGAATCACCGCTTCTGGGACATCAGACGCTGGAAGGAAGGTGAGCTTACTGAAGAGATTCTCGGACTCTCTCTTGTGCTTGATCAGGAAAGTGGAGAAATCTCATATACGAGGGAAGTGGTGCAGGAAAGGCCGTGGAATGACAAGTACTACTGGTACCCGTACTCCGAATCTGAACGCTACAAGAATCATAACCTCATCCAGAATCCCGGGTGGTGATTAATAAAAACATTATCAACAATTTCTAATAACCTTTATTATGAAGACTAAATTATTTTGTCTGAGTGCTCTTTTTGCAGCGCTTGCTTTCACTTCCTGCAAGGAAGACGGACCGGAAGCTCCAAAGTATGCTGATGTTCCTTTCGAGACAATTTCACTCCAGGCGGACGGTGAGACCTCTGTGGGTACTGTCGATGGACAGAACATCACATTCAAATTCAAGACTGCTGAGGATTTCTCTTCAGCCAGACTCATTCTTGATGTCAATGAAGGCTGGACACTCCTGTTCCCTGCCGATCCTGACAACTATGATGTAAGCACTGACCCTAATATCTATTTCCAAGATCCTAAGGGCGGAAAGCTCCAGTACAATGTAAGCATAACATCGGATGCGCTTCCTATTATTGACGGTTCAAAGGTGAGCGTTCAAGGCGGATATGCCATTTCATACAATATTGCCACCAAGAGTTTCAGCATAACCTATGCTGACGGAATGAAAAGGTCCGAGGTTACTCTTGTATTCGGCGAGGGCTCCCTTATGGACGGCGCGGTTGTGGAGAATGCTACAATCGACCTTTCTGAAGGCCCTGCAGTTCTCAAGATCAAACTCGGAGATACTGTATCGGAGTATCCTGTCAGCATCGACTATTCTTCTGTACTTGTTGACCCTAAGAGCTGGGGCTTCACTGATGAGACAGCGGATGACCTCAAGGCAAAGTATCCTTCTCTCAAGGTGCTTAAGGCTTCTGCCCTCTCCAAGCAGGTTCCTGTGAAGAACGCCAGCTCCGAGACTAAGGCTTGGTGGGATCACGCTGGCACGTATGAGTCCCAGATCGCCAATTGCGGCCTCCTTGGAGACTATGCTGCTGACCGTCAGACAGTTGAAGTGAATTCCTGCGATTTCACCATTGTTACTTTCAATGAGGCTGACTTCAAGGGGCGCATTGTCGCTGATGCGAATTCCGTGAAGACCGGAATCGGAGCTGAGACTGTATCTGCAGCCATTACAATGAGCGGCTGCCCTGCAGCATGGACCGCTTGGGTCAAGTCTAACAATGAGATTCTTAGTTGGGAGTCAGCATCCTGGTGGGAAGGTGTAAAGGCCAAGGGCACCTCTCACGGTCTTATGTTCGGTTTCAACGCCGACGGCAAACTTGTCCTCAACCGTATTGCCCCTACTGCCGATGCGCTTCATACTCTCGGATTCAGGAAGGCTTCAGATGTCGGATTGAACTACAATGAACTCCTCAACGATACCAACTTCGGACCTTACAGGGCTGACTTTACTACTGATGGACCGGACTGGAATGTTACCGGAGCAGCATATTTCACACCTGCCCTCGTTGTTGACGGATACAAAGTGCGTTTTATGGACGTGATGCTCAATAACGGTGACTCGGAGTGTATCGGTCAGGGTTACAATGGCGAGCGCGCACGCTGCTTCATCGGCCGCACAATCGACAACAAGATAGGTCTCGCCTGCATCGATACAAAGACTATGACCATTATGCAGGGTGCTTATGTCCTCGCTGACCTCGGATGGGTCGATGTTTATTATGTCGGCGGTGACAACTATCAGGCTGACTCTTTCCTGCCGACAATCGCCATTGACGGTACTGTTGTCTGCGGTGCTGAGGCTCAGGCAGCCAAGTATGTTGTAGCATTCGACAAGAAATAAAACTGACTTATGCAATTCCGCACCAGACATAGATTCGTCCTGTTGACGGTACTGACAGCTTTCACACTGGGCTACGGCTGCGAGGAACCGCAGCCTGGCCCGGGAAAGGCTGATGATGGCCGTATTATCCTGAACGGCCTGCCGGAGGGTTCTGATTCGTGGTATGCATCCATACATACATTTTCATCAGGGGAATGTGTAGATGCCTCTGCATCTACTGTATCAGAAGGCTTGACTGTCAGTGAATCAGGTACCGGCGCCGTAGTGCTGGCTTTCAACAGCGATGGCTCAGTAGTGCCTGGTGCGAGTGTTTCCGGACTGCCGGCTTCCTCGTATTTCTTCTATCTCAAGGACAGGGAAGGGATAGTTCCCGATATCTGGTACTGGGAGGGAAATGCGGAATCAGCCAAGGTGTCCGGAGTAAAGATGAAAAGATTTCCTCCGGTGTTCACGATGGACATCGTCGCAGAGCCGGAGGATTTTGTATCAGTCACGGCAACCATTGACAATATCGTAACCAGATTTTCCATCAACGGCGTCATATCAGTCTCCGCAAATCCCAATATCGTATCGCGAAGTTTCACGCTTTCAGGCAGTGAACAGCATCTCACCTCATTCATCATGCCTATGGCAGGTGAGGGGAGCTGGATGCTGCCGATATCCATATTGATGGATGGAATGGAGCCTCAGACTTTGAATCTGGCCGTATCCGAGAGGATAAAGTCAGGCGATGAGGTATCTCTTTCCCTGGACTTTACAGATTATCAGGAGAAGGGGAAGGCTGTATGCAGACTTGCCGTGAAAAATGAGGAGGGTAACAAGACATGGGTCAAGAGTATAACCCTCAAGGAAGTACTCCCGGAGAACAGATATTATGAAGTATCCGTCCAGCAGCCCGACGGAAGCTGGAAACCTGCTGAGGTTTATGATGCGCTTGTATCTGACGCTCCGAGCCACCATGGCCAGATCTGGAACGACTGGAATAATTCAAAGAAACTGCGGGATACCTCCAGTTTCACATTGTTCACTTCGGACTTCTCTTCACCTGTCAAAGTCCGGGTGAAAAGCAAGAGAGCATTCTCTACTGCCAGGATAAGGCCGACGGAATATGGTATAGTTCCGGAGGTGCTGGCTGACAATACTATGGAGTTTACAATTCCGGATTATGAGAAACGCAAGTTGTCTCTGGAATTGGACGGAGACAGGTTCCATAACCTGATGATTCTCCCGGACAAGCCGGACCCTGAACGGCCGGATCCAAAGAATATCCCGTCGAATATGAAATATTACGGCCCCGGAATCTGGAACCCGGAATGGATTACGCTGAAGGCCGGAGAAACTTTGTACATAGATGAGGGCGCCGTTGTTTACGCAAAAGTGAACATCACTGGCGACGGGGCCTCAATCAAGGGCCGGGGAATACTGTCGGGAGCGAGATTGGCCCATACCGGTGACAGGTATGCAAGCGGCTATCAGCTCATCGAAACCAATGCGAACAAAATAGGTACCAGGGAAGGGTTTACCGCATCCGGTGTGACTGTGGTTGACTCTCCGAGCTGGACTTTCTCCATATACAGGACGAACAATGTCAAAATAGACGGAGTCAATATAATATGCTGGATCCTGAACGGTGACGGGATCGACCTCTGCTCGGTTGACGGGGCGGAGATAAAGGATTGCTTCATTAGAGTGTATGATGATTGCATTACATTGAAAGTTAATCACTTATCTCTTGATGACACGAAGAATATCAGAATTGAGAACAATCTTATCTGGGCTGATTTCGCAGGTGGAATAGTGGTCGGGCCGGAGAGCGGCTCTACCGGTACCGGACGGATTCACGATGTGACGGTCAAGAATTGTATTGTCCTGGATTATCCGACGATGAACACCGACCCGTCCAATGATGACAGGGGTGGCCTTTGCATTTCCCAGTATCCTTCCGGAGGCACGACGTCAGGACTTTTGTCAGGAATACTCTTCGAGGATATAGTGATAGACAATATCCGCCCGAACGGCAGGCCTATTTCGGTTTGGCAGAAACCGTCCCAGGGTGTGTGTACTATGGAAGATGTGGTGTTCCGCAACATCAGAATCATCTCGGAGTCAGGCTGCGGATCATCTTCTGTATATTCCAATGGCAATATCATCAAAGGATTGAAATTCCAGAATGTGACTTACAATTCAGTCCCTATACAGGATTCCGGGAAATGGATTGTCAAAGGCTCTGACATAGACATATCTTACTGAAACCAATAATCCATCTATTGAAATGAACCGCTTCTTTCTATCATTTGCCTTGTGCCTGGCCGTTGCTTGCGGTCGGCTTCCTGACTGTACGGATATAATACCGCAGCCTGTGAAGGTAGCGATGAAATCGGGATTCTACAAGGTTGACAGCACTGCTTTTGCCGCATCACCTGAGGATTATATTACAGTGATTGTCGACAGCCTCTCCGCAATTAAGGAGGAGGGCTACGAAATTCGAATAAGCCCATCCGGGATAGTGGTCAGGGCTTCTGAAGAAAGGGGAGTGTTCTATGCCGTGCAGACCCTTTCCCAGATGGTCTGTGCACAAGGAATACCTTGTGCGGATATAGAAGACAGTCCGAGATTTCCGTACAGGGGGATTCACATAGATGTCTCGCGTCACTTCTTCCCGAAAGAGGAAATCTTCCGGATTATTCATGAGATGGCCCGTTACAAGTTCAACTGTCTCCACCTGCATCTCACAGACAATGGTGGCTGGCGTCTGCAACTTGGCAGATATCCTGAACTTACCTCGAAGGGAGCCTTCCGCACGCAGGCTGACTGGAGGAAATGGTGGGACAACAAGGACAGGAAATATCTGGATGAAGGTACAGCGGGAGCTTATGGCGGATATTATACCAAGGATGATATCAGGGAGATTCTTTCGTGTGCTGAAAAGAACCATATTGCGGTAATACCGGAAATCGAGTTTCCGGCACATTCTGATGCTGTATTCGTATCTCATCCGGAACTCTGCTGCGCCGGCAGGCCGTATGTTGACGGCGAATTCTGTGCGGGAAATCCTGCTGTATATGAGTTCTATTTCAATGTTCTTGATGAAGTGATGGAATTGTTCCCGTCTGAATATATACACATTGGTGCTGACGAGGCGAGGAAGAATTCCTGGAAGGTGTGTCCTGCCTGCAATGCGTTGATGGAAAGGGAAGGGATTGCAGATTATGAGGATTTGCAATGCTATATGATTGAAAAGGTTGAAGCTTATCTTGCATCCAAGGGCAGGAAACTTGCCGGCTGGGATGAAGTGACACGGAACAATCTTGAGAAGGGCGCTCTGGTATATTCGTACAGAGGACAGAACTATACCTCCGAGTCTGCAAACAAAGGACAGAACGTGGTGTTTACCCCGGGTGCCGCCCTGTATTTTGACTGGTATCAGGATACGCCTGACACTCAGCCTGTCGCAATGATCGGATATAGTCCTCTGCGCAAAGTATATGAGATGGAACCTCTTGCTGTTGATCCGCTTGTGGCGCTTCGCAATGAGGAATTCATCCTCGGGAAGAAACTTGACGGAGGTGTGGACTTCATCAAGCCTGAGAGTGCGTCGAATCTTGTCGGTGTTCAGGGTTGTGCCTGGTCTGAATTTATCAATGACAGCCAGCATCTCGAATATATGATATTCCCGAGAGCTCTTGCAATCTCGGAACTTGGATGGACCAGACCTGATCTCAAGGACTGGGCTTCATTCAGGAGAAGAGTCAATGTGCACGTGCGCAATCTTCACAGGCGGGGGATCAATGCCTATCCGCTGTCTGACAGAATTGATATCACTTCTGTTGCAAATGGGGATGGAACCTCTACTGTGACCCTGGATCATGAGAAAGAGAATCTCTGCATAAGATATACTGTGGACGGGACGGAGCCTGCAGATTGCTCACCGGTATACAATGGTCCTTTCCGTGTAGCCGGCGATGCCGAGGTGAGGGCTGCTGTATTCACCGGGGACAGGATGACAGGACCGCTGGCATCCGCCCGTGTATCTGCCGATTCGTCATTGTGTGAATACTATCCTTATGTGGAGCCTGAACATTGGAAGGAGAAATGAAGTCATTGCTTCACACGGCAGCTGTTATTGTTGCTGCATTGATGCTTGTTGAAATCACCGGTGCTGCACTGTCCCGCCGTGATACCCCACTGCCTGCAAGTTCCGGGAGGATCGAGGTGTTTGTGAAAGAAGGGACTGGATGGGTGCCGGTGAAGACTTACGATGCGCTGTGCTCTGACTCCCCGAGTTATCACGGTTATATGTGGAATGACTGGGACAATTCCGGAGAATACCGTGATACAATGTCATTCGCCCTTATACAGAGCGATTTCAAGAAGCCTGTCGATATCCGTGTGGTATCTTCTGACCCTTTCGGCAGTGTAGATGTCAGGCCTACTGCTCTCGGCATAAGGCCTGAAATCATAGACAGCAACACTGTCGAGTTCTGCCTTTCTGATTATTCGTCAGGAAAAGTATCAGTTGAGTTTGACTCGGACAGGTATTCCAATCTTTTCATAATCTGCAACTGTCCTGACTCCGGTATTTGCCCTCAGTCAGACTCCTCCCTGATATACTTTGGTCCGGGAGAACACGAGCCGGGAGAAATCATATTGGAATCAGGGGAGACTCTTTACATTGACAGTGGCGCGATTGTCCATTCCAAGGTCAGTGTTGTCGGGGATGATTGCACGATCGCGGGACATGGCATCCTGTCCGGGGCCAGGCTTCCGCACACCGGTACGCAATGGGCGACCGGTGAAATTCTCATTGAATGCAATCCGGATAGGAAGCAAGTGCTGAAGAACTTGACTGTAAAGGACATAACTATTGTTGACTCCCCGAGCTGGACATTGTCCGTGTACAATGCGGAGAATGTAATGATAGACAATGTCAATATCATCAACTGGATTCTCAATGGTGATGGCATTGACCTTGTCTGCGTCCGGAATGCGGTGGTCAAGAACTGCTTCCTGCGCTGCTATGATGACTGTATATCATTGAAAGTCAGGCATAATGCACGACCTATGAGCAATCTTGGCAATATCCTTGTCTCGGATTGCCTGATCTGGTCGGACTTTGCCAGGGGCATTGTCATAGGGCCGGAGGCCGGTAATGCATCAGTGTCGGACGGTGCGATTTCGGACTGTACTGTAGAGAACTGTGTTTTTCTTGAACATGCGACAATTCCGGAAAAGGATGATGTGAGAGGTGCCTTTGCAATCCATCAGGTGAAATCACCCGACTGGAAGCCCGGCATACCTCCTGCCATGAGGTCAATCCGCGCACGGGGACTTGTGTTTGACAATATGCATTCCTCGGGGCGGGCTGTCGTAATTGCACAGGAAAAGGACCAGGAGGGCATAAGTCTCATGGAGGATATTGTGCTTGAGGATATTGAAGTGCTGGATGACGGCTCAGACAAGGTCTCCGTGCTGGAGATCAACACCTCCGGGAATATTATGAGCGGAATCACGGTGTCGGGTTTCAGACGGAACGGAAAGAATATCATTCCGCACTCCTGGGGAAGAAGAGTATCCGGACCGGATTTGAATCTGCTCTCTCCGTCATTGGATGTCCACATATCGGGTAATGTAGAAATCAGTTTCAAAAAATGAGAATATTCAAGACTGCAGCCTTTGCTGCGATTTTTCTGGCTCTCACCTCCTGCATGGACAGAAGCGTCAGCCCGGCCGTCAAGACTGATCCGGCCATTGAGAAAAGGATCGGGAAATTATTGGCAGGAATGACATTGGAGGAGAAGGTAGGTCAGATGACACAGCTCACCATCGGGGTTATGATGGACAATGAGAGGACCCATATCATTCCGGAGCTTGTGGATTCTGTCTTCGGCAAGTACAAGGTGGGCTCTATACTCAATGTCATCGGAAACGCCTCCCCTGCAAGGGAAGTGTATGCCGAAGTCATCAGGGAACTGCAGGAAAAGTCAATGGAACTCATTGGGATACCTTGCCTGTACGGACTGGACCAGATACACGGTGCATCCTACATTGACGGTGCGACATTCTTTCCTCAGGAAATCAATCAGGCTGCGACCTTTGACAGGAATTTTGCATTCGAGGCCGGAAGAGTATGTGCATATGAGACAAGGGCGGCTATGGTGCCCTGGACATTCGCCCCGGTGATGGACCTCGGCAGAAATCCCTTATGGCCGAGAATGTGGGAGAGCTATGGTGAGGACACCTATCTCAATGCCGAGATGGGCAAGGCCTCAGTTGCCGGTCTTCAGGGCGATTGCCCATCGGACGTGGACTCTCTGCATATTGCGGCCTGCCTGAAGCATTATATGGCCTATGGAGTGCCTCAGACGGGGCAGGACAGGACACCATCCTATGTCAATGAGGCCGAAATGAGGGAAAAATATTTCGAGCCTTTCAAGCAGTGCATCAGGGCGGGAGCACTCTCAGTGATGGTCAATTCATCATCGAACAACGGAGTGCCGTTTCACTGCAACAGGGAATTCCTGACTGTATGGCTTAAGGAAAATCTCAACTGGGACGGCGTGATTGTGACTGACTGGAACGACATCAACAACCTCTATGAGAGGGACAGGATCGCCGTGAGCGAAAAGGATGCAGTCAGGCTCGCTGTCAATGCCGGAATTGATATGTCAATGGTCCCGTCGAACTGGCGTTTCTGCCGGCATCTCAAGGAACTTGTGGAGGAGGGTGCCGTGCCGATGTCGAGGATTGACGATGCTGTCCGCAGAATCCTCCGGATGAAATTCCGGCTTGGCCTGTTTGACCATCCGGTATGGGATGTGTCGGATTACGGGGATTTTGCTTCTTCCGGATCTGCCGCAACTGCCTATAGGGCGGCGGTTGAGTCTGAGGTACTGCTGAAGAACAACGGAGTCCTTCCTATTCCGGAAGGCAGCCGTATTCTGCTGTGCGGCCCGAATGCAAACTCGATGAGATGCCTGAACGGAGGCTGGTCCTATACCTGGCAGGGAGAGTTGACTGATGAGTTTGCATCTGAATACAATACTATCTGTGAGGCGCTCGGAAAGCGCTTCGATGTTCAATATGTTCCGGGGGTGGTATATGCTCCGGCAAATGGCGATAACTGGAAGGAGGAAATTGTGCTTGGCCTGGATGCAGTCACGAGGGCTGCCAGGGCTGCTGATATTGTCGTGGCTTGTGTGGGTGAAAACAGTTATTGTGAGACTCCGGGCAATGATTATAGTCTCCAACTGTCTGACAATCAGAAGAAATTGGTTCGTGCAGCAGCCTTGTCCGGGAAACCCGTTGTGCTTGTTATAGGTGGAGGCAGGCCGAGGATTGTCAATGATATTGAACCTCTTGCCGATGCGGTAATAGGATTGATGCTTCCGGGGAACTACGGAGGGGATGCACTTGCTTCCCTCCTTGCCGGTGATGAGAATTTCAGCGGGAAGCTGCCCTTTACCTGGCCAGCCCATCAGGGTGGACATTCTCCTTATGACTACAAGGTTTCGGAGAATGTCGGAACTATGGAAGGGGAGTACAATTACGATGCGAAGATGGATGTGCAGTGGGAGTTTGGACACGGCCTCAGTTACACAAGATATGAATACTCTGATTTCCGTGCGGACAGAACTGTATTCACGGCTGATGACTCGCTGCATTTCTCAGTCAGGGTGAGAAATGCCGGAGAAGTTGAAGGCCGGGAGTCCGTGCTTCTGTATACGAGTGATCTTTATGCGGCTGTTGTTCCGGATGTCAGAAGGCTTCGAGCCTTCACCAAGATAAGTCTTGCGCCCGGGGAGGAAACCTGTGTCACCCTCTCTGTCCGCGGTTCCGATCTGGCCTATGTCGGCCCTGATGGGAAATGGCGTCTTGATGCAGGTGATTTTCTTGTAAGGTGCGGTGGAGAATCTCTCAGGATTGAGTGCTCTGAAGATAAAGTATGGGA
>JALFFZ010000037.1 GCA_022777585.1 Bacteroidales bacterium
TTATTCGGAGGATATTCTTATTTTATTTCAATATTTCGTTAATTTTTCCAGGTCTTAAGCGGCCCTGGCAGTAAATAAAACCGGTTCTTTGAAAAGTTTGTCAATTACTTGTGAGTCCAGTTGCAGACGAATATCTCGTGACATTCATCTGCACACCCACCCCTTGATTCTACATAGCTGTGAGGCAGGACACTCAATATGCCTCACAGTACCTTTTAATGGCATGTCTTTGTCCAAATGAATGTCACGGGACTGGACTTCACAGCTTGAAGGCCGAACCCTGAGTGATGTTGATTCTGTTTTGTCCTTCGTGCAAACCTAAGGTTTGCACGAAGCAATGATGGGACCTTCCGTGATGTGGGCCTTCAGCGTGGAAGGAAGAAATCTGAAATGGCTGGGAAATGCGGGAAAACCCGGACATTTTGCAAACAGTGCAAGGGATGTTCTGTACGATTAGCGGAAAATCAGACAAAATAATCGGTTGACTTTTCAGCCAGCCGATAGTATATTATTTCTTGATAGGATAAAGCTTCACCAGAAGCAGCATCAATGCAGCGATGGCTGCAGGGAAGAGGGAGAACAGCGCCCAGATCATCCTGTTCACTGCGTCGGGATTGGTGATGGTCACTATCGTCTCGCCATCGATGTCGGTTCCTGAAGCAAAGCCGGCGATACCCAGGAGGAGGGCTACAAGGGCGCCTGAGATGGCGCTGCCGAACTTCTGGGCCATTGTTCCGGAAGAGAAGATAAGGCCGGTAGAGGAAGTGCCGTTCTTCTCGGTCGCATAATCGGCCACGTCGGCGTACATGCTCCAGAGAAGCGGGGAATAAAGGCCGATGCCGACTGAAGTGAGAATCACCATGGCAACCATCAGCCAGATATAGCGGGGATCCATCGGGATGAAGAAAAAGGCGACGGATGTGACAATGCAGATGATCGATGCCACGGAGAATGCCCTCGACTTGGAGCCGGCCATCTTCGTGAACATCGGGGACAGGCCGCCGAATATCATGCAGGTCACCTCGCCGAAAGTCATGAAGACTGTATAATTGATAATCAGGCCGCTGACGGTAATTTCACCGCCAAGACAATATGTGATCAGATATCCTGCCACCGCATAGCGGAAGCCGTTGAAAAAGTTGCTGCAGATACCGATGAGGGTCAGGTAGATCCAAGGCTTGTTGCGGAAAAGGTCGGCAAAAGGCTTGAAGGAGAAATGCTCGGCCCTGACCGGCTTCAGACGCTCTTTTGTCAGGAGACCGCAGGCAAGAGTCATTATCGCGGCGAGCAATCCCATGCCGGCGCCGATTACGGCATACTGATGGGCAGGGCTGCCGCCAACGGCCTTCTGGAGATAAGGGAAGGCGAGCAGTGTGATGAATCCCATTGCGTAGGCACCTACCATCCTGTATGAGGAGAATTGGTTCTTTTCGTCATCATTGTCAGTCATGACTCCCAGGAGCGAGCCGTATGGCACATTGACGGCAGTATAGACTGTCATCATCAGGAGATAGAGGGTGTATGCGTAAATCCTTTTCCCCACAGGGCCGAAGTCAGGTGTAAAGAGCAGTAGGGCGAAGACGAGCCCCAGAGGCACGGCTCCGAATATTATCCAAGGCCGATAGGTTCCCCATCTGCTTCGGGTCCTGTCCGCAATGCTGCCCATCACGGGGTCGGAGACCACGTCGAAAAGCCGCGCCACCAGCATCAATGTCGCAGTGTCGGCTACAGTAAGTCCGAAAATATTGGTGAAGAACAGGGGAAATGCGATGCTCATTACTTTCCAGGTGATTCCTCCGGCTGCGGCATCCCCGAGCGCATATCCGATTTTCTCTTTTAGTGAAGCCATAGATTATGTGGTGGTTTTTATCTGTGCTAATATAGTGAATAAATTGGACTTTTCTGGCAATATTGCCTATATTTGCCGGCAAATTTGCGGAAGAGCCTGCTCTGCCGTACGACAATTGAAGATTCCTGAAATATACTGAACTATGACTAATCAATCTACCCTGTGCGGGAACCAGTCCGGCAGAATAGTCTTCATCGACTATATCCGGGTCGTTGCCTGCTTCCTTGTGATGCTGGTTCATGCCAGTGAAAATTTCTATGCGGCCGACAGTTCCGGGCTTGCAGGCAATGTCTCAATGCTCGCAAACGAGGCCAACCGCTTCTGGGTCGCCTTCTATGACGGTTTCGTGGGCCGTACCTGCGTTCCCCTGTTCATGATTGTATCCGCATTCCTGCTGGTTCCGATGAAGCCGGGTGTGTCTATGGGTGAGTTTTACAGGAAACGCTTCACCCGTATTCTTCCTCCGATGATTGTGTTTATGCTCCTCTATACCTTCCTTCCGCTTCTCTGGGGAGGAATGAGCTGGGACCAGTCGCTGGATGACTTCAAGATGTTGCCCTTCAATTTCCCTTCAATGGCCGGGCATCTCTGGTTCATGTATCCCCTTATAAGCCTGTACCTGATTATCCCTGTGGTTTCCCCTTGGCTTGAGAAGGCCTCTGCCAAGGATGAGTTGACCTACCTCGGCATTTTCGGGGTTTCCACTTTCATACCCTGGCTGCACAGGTTCATCTCTCCTGCGCTCTGGGGTGAATGCTTCTGGAACGGATTCTCGATGCTCTGGTACTGCTCAGGCTATCTGGGATATCTGGTGATGGCGCATTACATCAGGTTTCACCTGGACTGGGACAATGCGAAGAGACTTCGTGTCGGCATCCTGTGTTTCCTTGCCGGTGCCGCATTCACGGGCTGGTCTTTCTGGCTGAAGGGAGTCCCGGGTCAGCTTATCGAGACGCCGATGCTGGAGTGGTCCTGGGAGTTCTGCACTCCGAATGTGCTTCTTGCCTCGTTCGGCGCCTTCCTGATGTTCTCCTGCATTGAGCGAAAAGAGGCTCCTGCAATGGTGACAGGCCTCTCCAAACTCTCGTTCGGAATGTACCTGATGCATCTTTTCTTCCTCGCCCCAATAGCAGGTTTCTTCGTCAACGGCAATGTCGCCGAGCCGTTGATTCCGGTCTGGGCCGCCATCCCTGCCATAGCGATATGCACATTCATCTGCTGTGCTGTCACCTCCTGGATTATTTCCAGGATTCCCGGCAGCAGGTGGGTTATCGGGTGATTTTTTGTTGGGATGATTCTGGGCGGCTTGACACGAACCCCGAAAGTTTTTTGTCTAACTTTCGGGGTTCGTGTCAGGGTCGGCTTCTTTTTATATTGATATTATGCTTACGGAACTTTACCCTCCCAAAAAAACAGAAGCTGACCTTTTGGGTCAGCCCCTTGTTTTATGATGAGTTACCCGGCCATGCCGGAAATGTTATTTGATCATGAGCGCTGCAACGAGAGCAAGAATTGCGTAGAACTCAGGGAGAGCGGCGTAGATCATGGTGTTGGTCTGGACGTCGTGGCCCTGGCTGATGCCTACGATACCGTTGGCGCAGACCTGACCCTGACGGATGGCTGACATGAGGCATACGAGGCCTACTGAGATGCCGACACCGAAGAGCATTGCTCCGTCAGCGGCGAAATCCTTGCCGAGCCACATGAGGAAGGCTACGAAGCCGTAGAGACCCTGGGTAGCAGGCATCGCAGAGAGAATCATGTAGCTGGAAGACTTCTCAGGATTCTTCTTCAATGCGCCTTCTGCGGCATTGCCCGCGATTGTTGTTCCGATTGAGGAACCTACACCGGCCAGGCCGAGCATGAGGCCGAGACCGAGATAACCAAGAATTGTGTTAAGCATATTTTTGTGTGTTTTTAATTATTATTTCTTCAATGGGTTGTATTTGAGTCCCTTGCCTTCATAGCCGCTGTTCTTGAAATACTCCACGAAATTCAGTCGGAGAGGATGCACGAAAGCGCCGAGGCAGGACATGAGTATGTTCAGCACGTGGCCGAAAAGCAGTATCACTACGAAAGGAAGCCATTCCCAGGTCGGGTTGGTGCCGAGCACCATTGAACCGAGGTTGTTGAAGGCCCCTCCGAGCATTCCGCCTGCAAGGCCGAGGGCGTAGAGACGGATGTAGGAGAGCACGTCACCGAGGATTCCGGTAGCCATATTGTAGGTGTCCCAGAGACCGGCTCCAATGTTGATGAGAGGATTGCGGCCCGGCTTATTGAAAATGAAGATTCCGAGAGCGGAAACCACGCCTATGACGATGACGATGATCTTCACGGCCGACTCAGGCACGAGACCCAGCATTGCGACAACGGCGGTGATGATGCCGCCCAGAATGAGGACCAGCCATCCCCAGGTGCTGATATTCTCCCTGAATCCGAACCTCCTGGTGTAGAGGACGGCCTTTATAGTCATTGCCAGACAGATGTGGAAGACTCCGATCAGCAGGGCGAGAACCATCTGGAGGGCATAGGTGGAGCCTCCGACCTGGATGTCACCGGTCAGCATCACGGACTTGAGGGCATCAGGAATCCAGGATACCTCGGTCAGACTGACTCCGAATGCGGTGCCGAGGAAGAATCCCACGACAGTGGTCGAGATTCCCAGCACGGAAATGAGCTTTCCGAGTCCGTCGAACATGCTGATATTCACAATCTTTCTGTCCTGGAGAATGCCGTAGATTATGAGAATGATACCGTAGCCGGCATCGCCCATGCACATTGCGAAGAACAGGAAGAAGAAAACCGACAGTATAGGGGTCGGATCCCATTCTCCGTAAACCGGCATTCCGTACATTCCGGTGATGCACTCGAACAGCTTGCTGAAACCGTTGTTCTTCAGTTTGATAGGGGGATTGTCCTCCTCCCCGGCCTCTTCCTTGACGTAGTAGATATCCATCTTGTCGAGTTCGGAGCAGAGTCTTTCCTCATCATCCACAGGAGCGAATCCCGTGAATGTGATGATGCGGTTCTCCGCAGCCTGCTCGCCGGTCGCGCCGGCAAGATATCTGTCCAGTTCCGAGCCTGTCTTTTCCAGTTCAGCGGCAAGTTTGCCCGACTCTGCAGCGAGTCCTGCAAGAGTTGCCTTGCTGCGGACCAGTTCCGCGTTCAAGCCCTCGAGCTTTGCCTCGCACTCTTTCCAGGAGCCCGCCGGTGCAGGACATTCCTGGGCAGGGAAGTCATATTCCCCGTCAGCGGAAGCCACGACTACGAAATGGACGTTCTTGCCATCCTCATTGATAATCTGGAGGGCGTATTTGGACTTGTCCAGAGCCTCGAATGACTTCGTGCCCATCTTGTAGTAATGGAACACGTAACCCAGCCCGGCCAGCTTGTCCACGGCCTCCTTGTCGAAATCGCCCCAAGGCTGTCTCTCGCGGAGTTCCCTGCCGGTAGCCTGGATTTCAGCCTCGATCTCGCCGATTCGGGAGAATGTCCCCATCGCGAGCTCTGCAACCGCCTCGGCATCAAGGCCGGAACAGTCTGCGGCTGCCTTTCTGATTTTCTCGGCATCGGCATCCTTGCTGTAGTCCACCGCGGACAGCTTCGATATGAGAGTCCTCAGGCGGCCGGCCTTCTCCAGCAATGCGGACGACTTCTCATCCACAGGCCTGGAGGAACGTGTGATGTCCACCACGCCAAGCTCCTGGAGTTTCTCCAGAAATTTCTCCTGACCTTCTGACAGAAGGATAAAGGAGTATTTGGTCATTTTACTGATCATTTCCCAGCTCCTCCATAGCTTCTTCTTCCTCGTGGCGGCTCTTCACGATCTTGGACGAGGCCTTGCTGAGGTTCTCCTCGTCTTCCATATATCGCTTGATTTTCCGGATAGCCTCCTGATAACCAGGTATTTGCACCTTCTCGTAGAGGTTCACCTTCTGGGTGGTCTTCTTCCTCTGGTAGTCGAGAATGCGGCTCTTCTCCTGATAGACTTCCGACTCGATGCCGAGGCGGGAGAGCTCTTTGAGAATCGCAACTCCGTCGGCATACCAGGCCGGCTTGACGAAGGCGTTGAAAGGATGGATCTCATAATGGATTTCCTTCAGCTCCGGCGTCTTGACTCCGGCGAGCTTCACTGTGACCAGATCCACATCTGTGATGCTGATAAGGCCAGGCTCGAACTCGTTCCAGAGAGCGGCGAGGTAGTCGTATTTCTTCATCGAGGCATCCAGTTCCTCAATAAGCTTCTCCGATTTCTCCTTGGCCTTGCGGACTTCGAGGCGCAGGGCCGACTCCTTGTTCTGAAGGGTAGGGAGGGCCTTCTGACGCATCTTCAGCTGCTTGCCGAGGTTGTTCAGGGAAGTCTTATTGTATTGGAATTTTATTGCCATAAATTAAACTTTTAATCTTTCCAGTACTTGTCAATCAGTGCCTGCTTGATACCGGTTTCAGCCTTGCTGAAATACTTGCCGAACAGCTCCCAGGCGGTGTCGAGCATCTCGTCGATGGTGATGTTGACATCGATGGAGAGGAGTCTGGTGGCGTATTCCTTGGCATAGGCGAGGCATCTGTGGTCATAGTCGCTGAGGTCGAAACCGTTCTCCAGCTTGGTCTTCGCATTCTGGGCATCAGCGTAGAGACGCACGCCGGCGTTCATTACCTGGCTGTGGTCCTCTCGGGTCTTCTTGCCCTGAACCAGCTGTTTCAAACGTGAAAGCGAACGGAACGGGTCGATGATGACCTTGCCGGAATCCGCATCGGCACGGAGATAGAGCTGTCCCTCGGTAATGTAACCGGTGTTGTCAGGAACGGCGTGGGTGATGTCTCCGTCATTGAGGGTGGTCACGGCAATGATGGTGATGGAGCCGCCTGAAGGCAGCTGCACGGCCTTCTCGTAAATCTTCGCAAGGTCGGAATACAATGAACCCGGCATCGAGTCCTTCGATGGAATCTGGTCCATACGGTTGGACACGATACTCAATGCATCCGCATACAAGGTCATGTCTGTAAGGAGGACAAGCACCTTCTCATTCTTGTCAACTGCGAAGTACTCCGCTGCGGTCAATGCCATATCCGGAATCAGAAGCCTCTCGACAGGGGAGTCCTCGGTGGTGTTCACGAAGGAGATGATCTTGTCAAGGGCGCCTGCCGACTCGAATGCGTGACGGAAGAAGAGATAGTCGTCATTGGAAAGGCCCATGCCTCCGAGGATAATCTTGTCCACGTCAGCCCTGAGGGCAACGTCGGACATCACCTGGTTGTAAGGCTGGTCCGGGTCGGCGAAGAAAGGAATCTTCTGTCCGGAGACGATGGTGTTGTTCAGGTCAATGCCGGCGATACCGGTAGGGATGAGCTCGGAAGGCTGCCTTCTCTTGTAAGGGTTCACGGACGGTCCGCCGATTTCCCTTTCCTCGCCTTCAACCTCAGGACCGCCGTCAATCGGCTTTCCGTATGCGTTGAAGAACCTTCCCGAGAGCTGCTCGCTCACCTTCAATGAAGGAGGGTTTCCGAGGAATGATACCTCTGCGTCAGTAGGGATGCCCTCGGTTCCGGCGAATACCTGGAGGGTAACGGCGTCACCCTTGGTCTTCACGACCTGGGCAAGACGGCCGCCCACCGTGGCGAGCTCGTCATTGGCAACTCCTGTCGCTCTCAGGCCCACTGTGGCCTTGGTTATGGCGTCGAGCTGTGTATATGTTCTTTGAAATGCCTTATTTGCCATATTTATCCAGAAGTTTAGATATTGTTTCCTTATAATTCTCGAATCCTTCGCTGTGGAATTCCGCATAGTTCATCTGGCGGAGATAGTTGATGAGCTCCTTGAAGAAGTTGCGGCACTCCTCGAAGTCCCTGAAGCCGTATTCAAGCTTGCAGATGTCGAGAATGAGATTGAGCATATATTTCTGACGCTCGACAGGACAGAGGCTGTCCACTGCGTCGAATGCATCCTGCTGGAGGAAGACGAAGTCGAGAAGCTCCGATTTCCAGAATGTCTCGTGATATCCGATCGGAACGCCGTCGTCTCCGAGAATGTTGATCTGCTCGGCTGCGTCGCGGCCCTGACGGATGATGTTCTTGGCCTTGTTGACCTTCTCTACCCAGCCCGGTTCCATCTTTCCGTCGAGGAATTCCTTGATTTCAGGATACTCCAGATACTTGGAATAGGAGTCGATAGGGTTGACGGCAGGGTATCTCTTCTGGTCTGCGCGGTTCTGCTCGAGGGCGTAGAAGCATCGTGCCGCCTTCTTGGTGGACTCGGTCACAGGCTCCTTGAGGTTACCTCCTGAAGGTGACACTGTTCCGATGAAGGTCACGGCACCGGTCTGTCCGTTGTTGAGGACTACCATACCCGCTCTTGCATAGAAGTTCGAGATGATGGCCGAGAGGTCAACCGGGAATGCGTCAGCTCCAGGGAGCTCCTCCATACGGTTAGACATTTCCCTGAGGGCCTGTGCCCAGCGGGATGTGGAGTCGGCCAGGAGAAGACATTTCAGGCCCATTGCCCTGTAGTACTCGCAGATTGTCATTGCGGTATATACGGATGCCTCACGGGCAGCCACCGGCATGTTGGAAGTGTTGCAGATGATGGTGGTTCTCTCCATCAGGTGGCGTCCCGTGTGCGGGTCGATGAGCTCAGGGAACTCGGTGAAGATTTCCACGACCTCGTTGGCACGCTCTCCGCAGGCTGCCATGACGATTACGTCGGCGTCACCCTGCTTGGCAATGGCGTGCTGGAGCACGGTCTTTCCGCATCCGAAAGGTCCCGGGATGAAGCCTGTACCGCCCTCGGCGATAGGGTTGAGGGTGTCGATTACCCTGACTCCGGTCTCCATTATCCTGTTCGGCCTTGGCTTCTCGACATAGTTTTTGATTGCTACCTTTGCAGGCCATTTCTGAACCATTGTCACGTTCACGTCCTCGCCTTCGGCATTGGTAAGTACCGCTATGGTATGGTCAATATTGTACTGTCCGGCCTCAGCCACTGACTTCACGGTGTATTCTCCCTTGAATGAGAAAGGTACCATGATCTTGTGAGGCAGCCAGCCTTCCTTGACCTCTCCGAGCCAGTCTGCGGCAATGACCTTGTCGCCAGCCTTTGCAATCGGGGTGAAGTCCCAGAGTTTGTCGTGGTCCAGAGGCATGGTGTATTCACCCCTCTTGAGGAACACGCCTTCCATTGTGGCAAGGTTGTTCTGGAGACCGTCATAGACGCTGGACATCAGGCCAGGTCCGAGTGTAACCTCGAGCATCCTGCCCTCAAATTCCACGGCGTCTCCGTTCTTTAGTCCGCGGGTGCTTTCGAACACCTGCACGGAGGCATATCTGCCCTTCACCTTGATGACCTCGGCCAGAAGCTTTGTATCGCCCAAGGTAATGTAGCAGAGCTCATTCTCGGCCACCGGACCGTTTACCTCCACGGTCACGAGGTTCGAGACGATGCCCGTTACTTTTCCTGTTGTTTTCATTATCTTTCTGTGTTTTTATTATCACTTTGTCTGTTGGCGGCGGACTGTCCGGTTCAGGATACTGCCTTGTCGGCCGCCTCCCTGACCCCTGTGAAGGAGCCTCTCACTTCCTTTACGATGCGGGCGAACATTTCCCGTCCGGTTTCAGGGTCGAGCCTGTTCCAGCGCATTGCAATATTGAGCTTCGCAATGAATCCGAGTATGGCGTCAATGTCGAAGTAGTCGAATGTCGTAAGACTCTCGATTTTCTCCCACATCAGATCGTCAATGCCCTTCTCCCGGCTGAGGATGTCCCCGCTTCCCAGCACGGCTCCCAGCCTGGCCTCCTCCTCGAACCCGTTCTCGTCCGTGAGAAAGATGTCCGTGCCGGCGGCCCTGCCGAGTTCCCTGTTGAGATATTCCACCTTGGCATTCCTCACGTTGAGGTCGAAGCGGAAATATTCCCTGAGGAACCTGTCCCTGTGCGACAATGCCCTGAGATAGAAATCTTTATTGAGATTCTCCGCAGAGAAGCCTTCCCTGAGGAAGTCAATCAGCTTGCGGTCGCTATCGGAGCAGCCTTCGCGGAGCCAGTCCACAAAGGCGTCGCCTGACATTTCTCCGCTGTCTTTCCAGTCCGGAGTGATGTCGGGAAGACTTGCGATGAGATATTCGTAGTTGTTCATTATGGGAATGGATTATTCTCCGAAGAGGAGTTTCTTGGCGGTAGGCCTCAGATACTCTGAGATAAGGCTCCTGAAGGTCTCGTCGGTGAGGCTGATGAAATAGCTTCCGTCCTTTGGACCGATTGTGAATCCGCCGGCGATCTTCTTGGAGAATGTGGCTGATACACCGGCTCCGAGAATGGTCGAGAGTTCCTTCTTCACGAAAGGCTCGAGGGCATCCTTGAGAGACTCCGGAAGCACGAGACTGAGGTCTTTTGCCTCATCGGCGCTGAATCCGGCTGCCACGGCCTTGATGATTTCCCTGATGAAGGCATCTTCAGAGAGGGCCTTGCCCACGGCCTCGCCGCTCATCTTGAGGACAATGAGATCCTCGATGTCTTTCCTTGTGGCCTGAATGCTCTGGGAAGCAGCCATCTTCAGGTCGCCGTTGACCTTGGTCGCATAGTCCCTGGCGTCCTTCTCGGCTTTGGCCAGGATTTCGGCCGCCTGCTTCTTCGCCCCTGCGATGATTTCGTCCGCCTCTGTTCTTGCCTTGGCGAGAAGAGCCTCGCCCTCCTCCTTGCCCTTGGACAGGCCCTCGTTGTAGAGCTTGTCTGTCAGTTCTTGCAATCTGTTGTCCATTTATATTGAAAATTTAATCGTTTTTCATATACATTCTACAAATATACAATTATTTTTGATTTTTCCGCTTACGGATTGCAAAGTCTGTGCGATATGGATGTCCGAAAAGTGCCATTGTGATGTTTATTCGTGCTTTGCTTGCATTTGAGAGGGGGAATTGCTAAATTGCGGAGATAATTCAATTGCATCGGCTATGAAAAATTTCGGACTTGCCCTCGCCAGGACATTGGCGGAATCCCTCGGAGGCAGTCTCGCAATGGACGCCTCGCAGAAGGACAACTGCTTCGTGCTTTCACTACCGATAGGGAATATAGGTGATGTATATGACCTGGTACAACACTCCTTCCTATTTCGTGAAAGTTTTCAAGAACAAATATGGGGTATTGCCCAAGGATTTCATGAAACGAATCATTGAACTAAGTAATCCTCAAAAAATAACCTGCATCATCTTTGAAAATCTTTTCGGTCCATATTTCCTCCCTCATCAGTCACATAGCTACGGCTATGCTCTTTCTTCGGGTGAAAATCTGACCTCGAAAATCCAATTCAAATCTGACGCAACTTATTTTTTTCATATTACTATGACAAAACGCATTTTCCATCTGCTCTGCGGCCTTGCAGCCGCATTGGCCGGCTTGTCGGCCTCGCTCTCAGTATTTGCCTCCGGGAAGTCCGGTGGCCTGACAATCGCCGATCCCTACATTCTCTTCCACGGGGGAAGGTATTATGCCTATGGTACAGGCGGCCCTGCTCCCTGGGGCGGAATCTCCTGTTTCGTGTCCGACGACCTCAATACCTGGAGACTGGCTTCCCAGGCCCTGAATCCTGACGACAGCTATGGTGAGACCGGTTTCTGGGCTCCTGAAGTCTATCCGCTCAATGGGAGGTTCTACATGTTCTACACAGCACAGGAACATATCTGTGTGGCGGAGTCGGACAGTCCGGAAGGCCCTTTCATCCAGAAGGAGAAGAAACCTGTGAGGGAGGAGAAGAGCATTGATTCGTCCCTTTTCATCGACGAGGACGGCACTCCGTACATCTACTTCGTACGTTTCACCGGGGGCAATGTCATCTGGTGCGCGGAGATGAATCCTGACTTCCTTTCCATCAAGGAGGAGACGCTTCGTGAATGCATCAGGGCAGGAGAACCTTGGGAACTTGCAAGGGATGTCAAGGCTGAGGTTGCCGAGGGTCCTTCAGTGTTCAGGCGCGGAGGACGCTATTATATGCTTTATTCCGCCAACCATTTCAAGAGCAGGGAGTACGGCGTGGGTCTGGCCGTAGCCGACAATCCTTTCGGACCTTGGAGGAAGAGCCGGTCCAATCCGGTTCTCCAGCGCGTGGGAGGACTCCAGGGCACAGGCCACGGGGCTCCGTTCACCGACAGGGACGGCAATATGAGATACGTCTTCCATTCCCACCTCAATGACAGCGTGGTGGCTCCCCGGGTGCTGCACATCGCCGATATGAAGGTCCGCGGAAAGAAGGTTGTCATGGGAAATGATTGCATGACTCCAGCATATGTCCGGGGAGAGATGTATTCCAATCCGGTTTCTTTCGAGGCGATGCCGGACCCGTCCGTGGTCAAGGCTGACGACGGATGGTTCTATGCCTATGGCACAGCCCGCAATGTTTTGATAATGAGATCCCGCGACCTTGTGCATTGGGAGAGGGTAGGGACTGCATTCACGGATGAGACCCGGCCTTCATTCGAGCCGAAGGCCGGTATCTGGGCTCCGGATGTGACCCGTGTCGGAGACAGATATGTCATGTATTATTCAATGTCGGTCTGGGGAGGGGAATGGACCTGCGGTATAGGCTGCGCTGTGTCAGACAGGCCTGAAGGACCTTTCGTCGACAAGGGCAAGCTGTTCAGGAGCAATGAAATAGGTGTCAAGAACAGCATTGACCCATTCTACATTGAGGAGAACGGACATAAATACCTTTTCTGGGGAAGTTTCAGGGGTATATATTGGATTGAACTCTCAGAGGACGGCTTCTCTGTCAAGCCTGGTGCCAAGCCTCAGCTGGTGGCCGGGACAGCATTCGAGGGAACATATATCCACAAACACGATGGAAAATATTACTACTTCGGTTCCGTGGGCACATGTTGCGAAGGAGTCAAAAGCACCTACAGGACCGTCGTGGGCCGTTCCGACAGCCTTTTCGGACCTTATGTGGACAAGCAGGGCAGACCACTCCTCGAGAATAATTTCGAGGTGCTGATCCACGGCGACGGGCATTATGTCGGGACCGGACACAATTCCGAGATTGTTCAGGACGCCGCCGGCAATGACTGGATGCTCTACCACTCTTTCATCGTTGACGGGCCGAAGGGACGCACGCTGATGATGGACAGGATAGAATGGAAGGACGGATGGCCTTATGTCAAGGCTTCCAGGCCTGCATCCAAGGCACCCGTCCCGGTGATTGTCCGCTGATTTCTCGTGGGTGATGATGAGTCTTTCCTGACAAGATGTGACAATTCTTGTCTTGATGTACGTGATTACAGATAGCTGCAGGCCAGCAAGGCGAGTCAAGCAGGTGTCTTGGAAGGCATCTTGTCTCACCGTGCTGGCCTGCAGCTATGTGTATGGGCGGCGGGTGAGACAAGGTGTCAAAATAGTAGGTGAGACAAGATGTCAAAATACGTATTTGTTGACATCAGACTCGGACAGTCTTGTACATATTGCGACTTGTCTCGGTGATAGATGGTAGCGTCTTTTGATTTCCTGGGCTAATTCTATCCTTTGGACCAGTGACATATTCCTGATATCATCTGTCTGATACATTTCCATTGCAACCTTCTTCGAATAGTCCAAGGCATCACTGTCATTCACGGTCAGGCCGACTTTCAGAGCAATGTTCTTCCGAACCTCATTGAAAGCAGTTTTCCCTAAAGATGTAAATGTCAGGAAAGTATTGTGGGTCGAGAAGATTCCCTCATACATTTTTACATCTACATAATTCTCAGGGAGAATCAGACCACCCGCTATCAGCCAGTTTTCCGGCAACTTGACAGTCCGGCTGACCATCCTCTGTCTCTTGGTTGACAAGGCCCCGAACATCGTGGCAGCAATCTTGTTTCCTTCATTATCCAGAAGCCAGGGTGGTATGTATCTGTCGCTCCGGAAATACATCGGACCAGTTCCCCAGGGATAATCGTAAAACATTATTCCTTTTCTATCCTTTGTGGGTTGTATTATGGTATATGAGGCAACATTCTTGAGGTAGTTATCACCCTGAACCTTTATCAGAAAGAAGTCGATACCGGCTTTTGATCTATTGTTGCCTGGTCCTGAAGACCGCCATCTCGTCCGCCTTGAATAGAGCGTCCTGAATGTGTTGCATTCTTTCTCTGTCCCGTGTAACAATGCGTGCGGATGTGTTTCCTCAATTGTGAACGATAAAACAGTTGCTCCTGATAACAGCGAACATATGCCCATCAGATTGAACTGGTATCTGAAATCACACTCTGTCAGTGCGAACGACTCTGCCTTGCGACCATCGGCAAAGAAATGGTAGAAATCCTTTCCCTCCATAAGATTAATGAATAATGATTAATCCTGCCCTTTTCCAAATGCAAGGTAGTTATTAATTTTCAAATAATCAATTATCGGGATTCTTGGCACGCAGAACGCTTTGTGAGATAGCTGCA
The DNA here is from genome assembly GCA_022777585.1 of Bacteroidales bacterium. Classification (GTDB taxonomy): domain Bacteria; phylum Bacteroidota; class Bacteroidia; order Bacteroidales; family UBA932; genus Cryptobacteroides. Next base: position 14,257 of record JALFFZ010000037.1, read on the forward strand.
GGCCAGCAAGGCGAGTCAAGCAGGTGTCTTGGAGGGCATCTTGTCTCACTGTGCTGGCCTGCAGCTATGTGTATGGGTAGTGGGTGAGACAAGATGTTGTGCTCGAAGCGCTTGAAGCGGTATCTGTTCCGCGGAACCGGTATCGGGTCTTCAGTGGCTATTTCCCATTTCAGGAGTTCCTCGAGAAGGGACTCCCTGATTTTTGCGTATTTCCGTATGCCGTATAGATTCCGCATCTCGGAAGGATCCTTTTCAAGATCGTAGAGTCCCCATTGCCGAGCATGTCATAGACGAGCTTATAGCGGCCCATCCGGACCATCGCGATAGTGCCGCCCTGACATGACCAGGTCTGGGCTCGAGATAGTTTATCCGAAGAACAAGGAGGTGCTTCCGGGTCCGGAGACTACATATGCATCCCTCGGAGTCCGCTGGGCAAATGTTGCCAATACACCGTTCCGCTATTGGAAGGCCAAGTCTTACGAGGGTGGCATCTGCACCCCTATGATCGCCCATTGGCCAAAGGGAATGAACAGGAAGAGCATCGGCGGATTCAACAATGGGTACGGCCACGTCATGGATATCATGGCTACCTGCGTGGACCTCGCAGAGGCCGAGTACCCTGAAATCCTTGCCAGGATGATCGAGGCTTACGACGAATGGACCAGGCGCTGCATGGTCGTTCCGTATCCGGGACAGAAAAAATAGCCCGGAGATACATTTGACAAGCCTTTCTTGTTTACCCGATATTTTTCATTAAATTTGGGACGAATAAGAAAGGTTTTGTCATGAAAGGCTGTGAGCATACCAATATCGTAATTATGGCCGGTGGCATCGGGAGCCGTCTGTGGCCCGTAAGCACGCCGGAAATGCCGAAGCAGTTCATCGATCTGCTCGGCGTGGGGAAATCTCTTCTGCAACTCACCGTGGAGCGCTTCCGCCCTGTCGCCGACATTGCAGGGATGTGGGTTGTAACCTCTGAAAACTATGTCGATATCGTAAGGAGACAGCTGCCGGAAATGCCGGCTGACCATATTCTGGCGGAACCTGTGCCGCGCAATACGGCCCCGTGTATCGCCTATGCCTGCTGGAGGATAATGCGGGAGGACCCGGAGGCCAATATTGTGGTCACCCCTTCGGACGCCATTGTCCTGAAGACTGAACTCTTCTCGGAAATCATCTCGAAGGCATTGGAATTCACGGCCTCATCCTCTTCAATAGTCACAGTAGGAATCCATCCGGACAGGCCGGAGACCGGCTACGGCTACATCTGCTCGTTCTCTAAAGAAGAGCGCAATATCGTGAAAGTCAATGAGTTTCGCGAGAAGCCTGACAGGGAGACCGCCGAACGCTATCTTGCTGCGGGCAATTATTTCTGGAATGCCGGGATCTTCGTCTGGTCGGTATCCACCATAGTGGACCAGATGCGCAGACATGCACCTCAGATTGCCGGAATGATGGATAAGATAGCCCGGACCTTCGGCACGGAGGAGGAAAAGGTGGCTCTCGCCGAATTCTTCCCTCAATGCGACAAGATTTCCATTGACTATGCGGTAATGGAAAAATCGGATTCCATATATGTGATTTCCGCCGACCTCGGCTGGTCCGACTTGGGAAGCTGGACTTCCGCCGGGAGCCATATTGCGGAAGGAACCGATGGCAACAGGGTCGTGGGCAAAGATGTCAGGCTCATTGACAGCGAGGGCTGCATTGTACATGCAGAGGATTGTAAAAAGGTGGTTGTCAAGGGCTTGAAGAATTATGTCGTGGCCTGTCGCGGAGGCAATCTGCTTGTATGTCCTGCCGCTGACGAACAGAAAATCAAGGATTATGCGGCGGATGTTCCGTCCAAATGACATTGCAATATGGAAAGACCCCATTATAAGACGGTTGTCATTTCTGATGTACATCTCGGCGCTCCCCATTCCAAGGTGAGGGAGGTGTCAGAGTTCCTCAGCTCCGTAGATTGCGACAGGCTGATAATGGACGGTGATATAGTCGACGGATGGCAGCTGCACAACTCGGACGACAAGTGGAATGCCGGACATTCGGCATTCTTCAGGGTAATAATGAAAATGATGGAGAATCACGGTACGGAAGTCATCTACGTCTCCGGGAACCACGACGATTTCCTGGACCCGATAGTCCCTTCCAAACTCTTCAACATCAGTTTCGTGAGCGAATACATACTCAGGGAGGAGAAACATTCCTACGTTGTGATTCACGGCCACGCTTTCGACAGCATTACGGCCAGGTTCCGCTGGATATCCAAGCTCGGGGACATTGGATACAATCTCCTCCTGAAGTTCAACAACATGTGGAACCGCGCCAGAATGCGTCACGGAAAGGAGTATTATTCTTTCTCCAAAGTTATCAAGCACAAGGTCAAGCAGGCCGTCTCCCTGATTTCGGGCTTCGAGTCCGATCTTGAAGCGTTCGCCAGGGCCAGAGGCTGTGACGGAATAATCTGCGGGCATATCCACAATCCCGAGGACAAGATGCTCAAGGGAGGGATTCATTACCTCAATTCCGGAGACTGGGTCGAGTCCCTCTCCGCATTGGTCGAGGACTTCGACGGCAATTGGCGCATTCTCCGGTACAATGATTTCGTAAAACCGCAGCCATGAGGTATCTGTTTATCATACAAGGTGAAGGAAGGGGGCATCTGACACAGGCCATTACAATGGAAAAGATGCTGCTTTCCCGTGGTCACGAGGTCGTCAGGATGCTTGTAGGAAAGAGCCCGTCAAGGACATTGCCGGCATTTTTCACCAATGGAGTCAAGGCTCCTCTCGCATATTTCGAATCGGTCAATTTTGTAACTGCAGCATCGGACAAGAGGCCGGATGCCCTGAAGACATTGCTTTTCAATGTTGCGATGTCGCCCAGGCTTATTCCTTCCTTATCATTGATACGCAATGAGATAAAGGAATCCAGACCGGATGTTATAGTTAATTTCTACGAGCTGCTCGGTACCATTGTGCACGAGCTCTCGTACGGCGACATTCCGATGATATGCATCGGGCACCAGTTCCTTTTCCTGCACGAAGACTTCCATTTTCCGCTCATCGGCTACGAGAAGCACGTCGGTCTCAACCTCTTCAGCCGGGCAATAGCCAACGGGGCAGTGAAGCTGCTGGCATTGTCGTTCAGGAGAATGCCTGACGATGGGGAGCATAGAATCAAGGTGGTTCCGCCTCTCCTTCGCCCGGAAGTGCTGGCATACAGGCAGAGTCCGGATTTCAGGAAGGGAGACTATATCCTGGGATATATTCTCAATGCGGGGTTTGCCGAGGAGGTGAAGGATTGGCATTCGAGGCATCCTGAGATACCGCTGCATTTCTTCTGGGACAACAAAGACGAGGCTCCGGTCAAAGTCATTGACCCGAATCTGAAATTCTACTATCTGGATGACAAGGAGTTCCTTCGCCAGATGGCAGGATGCCGGGCCTATGCTTCCACTGCCGGCTTCGAGTCCATCTGCGAGGCGATGTACCTGGGCAAGCCCCTGATGATGGTCCCTTCGCATACCGAGCAGAAATGCAATGCCTACGATGCCACACGTTTCGACGCTGCGGTCGAAGCTGAAAAATTTAACCTTGACATACTTCTGGATTTCGAGAAGAACCGTTTCCGGCCTGATCCGGATTTCCCTGACTGGGCCATGTCTGCGGGGGATATTATCGCATCCGAGCTGGAAAGCCTGTAAAATGAAAAATTGACGCTATATGAAGAAGATGAACCTGTTTGCCGGACTGTTTTCAGCCGGCTATGACGCCGTGAAGTCTGTTTTTCCAAAGGCCAAGGTCATTGTGCATCTGGATAACGGTTTCTATCAGCCCCTATATGACAGTAATCTGGACACGTTGGCGAAATATGGTGCAAAGTGGGATGTCGTGGGGATGTCTCTATACCCGTATTGGGCCCTTGACTCCGGTCTTGAGACGGATGAGGAAATGGTCATAACACATTGTATCGACAATATAAATCATGTCTGGAAAAAATATCATACTCCTGTAATGATAGTTGAAACCGGCTTTGAGGTGGATGAGGACCATCCGGAAGTTATGGAGAAGGGTAGAGACCAGCTCCGGAGAATCATAAGGGAATCCCGTGCCACCGGTCATTGTCTCGGCATTTTCTACTGGGAGCCCGAGTGCAGGCCGTCCCGGTACAGACTTGGAGCTTTCACCTCCGACGGGCGCCCGACCGTCATCATGGATGGTTTCAGGGAATGACCCATTCTGGAACAGTGCCTTCTTCTTCATCGGGCGCAAATACACACTGTATGATATATATTCAAATGATATCGGACAATTTTTCACAAGCGTACCGGCGCATGGTTGCAGGAATACAGTTCCACTTCTGCCTCAGATACCCGACCAGCCTGGCCTGATCGCGCTTCCCCGCTTCCCTGAGCATCCATCCTGTGGCCTTCTGGAGCAAATCGTGCATCCTTCCCTTCCTGGCCAGCATGATGTCGGAAATCTCGAAGCACTCGTCAAGTTCTCCCCGGCGGATAAAAGCAAGGGTACTTACGATACCGATACGCTGTTCCCAGATGGTCTTTCCGTCTCCGGCCAGGTCGTACAGCAGAGAGCGGTCCTTGTCCACAAGCCAGGCCCCCAACAGTTCGTAGCAACTCAAATCCACAAGGTCCCAGTTGTTGATATGCGCAGTGTGCGAGAGATAAAAGTCAATGCATTCCGTCTGGCGGACAGGATCCTTTCCTGAAGATTTGAATATGCGGATAAGGCAAAGCAGGGCAGCGAGCCGGATTTCGTGGTACCCGGAGGATATGCATTCCTCCAGATTGGCGAAAGAAACCTCCTTCCAACACTCTTTCACTATTGCCCTGGTGACGGGAACCCTGATGCCAAGGAATAAGTCTCCCTCGCCATATTGCCCTTTCCCGGTTTTGAAAAAGCGCGACAATCCCTCCACCAAGGAAGGGTCCGCCGCCTGCATCATTTCGGTTTTCAGGATATTCATAGTCAGACAATTAGGTTATGTCAGGCTAACTTTCTCGAACTTGTAACCGAGATGGCAGAGTTCGATGGCGGCACCTATCTTGAACATCACTTCAGCAGTGGCCAGGAACATCCTGTAGGCTTCCGCAGTTCCCGGCTCCGGATACTCCCGCAGCAGGAAATGATAGGCATTGGCGGCACAGGACTGCATGGCCGGGACGCTGTACCTGCGGTCCTGCAGGATTGTATCCGCGATATGGTCGTCCATGTCATCAAAGCCACGCTCTCCCTGGAAGTATGAGTAGGCTGCATCCATATACCGGCTCCAGTCCCTGTCCCAGAGAAAGGCAACGGCCATACCGAGAAAGCCGGCGCAGCCCAGGCAGAATTCCGGATATGCATTGAAGTTCCGGACGGCATCGCCATAGAAGGATGGGGCGTAACGCAGCCAGGCTTCGTCAATGTCGGGAGATGAAAGGAGTGTCCCTTTCAGCAGTCCGGTATCCGTGCAGATCTCCAGCAGACTGGCAGTGAGGTCATTACTGTATTTCTCTATGTCTTTCATGCTGTCATGCGATTATTACGCAGTCCCGATGAGGCACTGTTCAGCCTGCAAATTTACTGAAAATGCGGATTATTTCCTAAATCTTGCCATTGCCTCCGGAGTGCACGCTATTTTCAGGATTCAATGATTTTCAGTATATTTGAATTGCTTAAGATCCTCATGCCCGCAGGGAAGGCGGCCCCGAAGGTGCTGGAGGAGGACAGAATCAACGATGGCTTGAAATTGTGATGATGAATAAGTACAATGATTTTTCCGCTCTGAAGGCATTGAAAAAGGAGTTGGACAGAAAGGATGCTTCCGGCAAAGAGGCTGTGCAGCAGCCAAATAGGCGCAGCCGGACTGTCGTTCATAAGCCAAAGGAACAGATGGAAGGGGAGAGGGTGGCGAAAGAGCGCGGCCTCTGTCCCGGCTGTACTGTAACGCTGATGGACTCCAATGACAGGGGCATCCTTCGCCACGTTCACAAGGACTGCGTGGAGATAGAGATTGACGGTCTCCTGTTCAGAGCCGGCTTCAACGACTTTATTGTGAACAATGCCGAGGAAGATGCGAGGCTTCTCAAGGGCGCGGGAGGTGGACATGAACGCAAAGAGCAGGGGAGAGACAGACCGCAGGCCCTTCCGAATGAGATATCGATAGACCTGCACATTGAAAAGATTCCGTCAGGATATGATGCTCCGGAAGGCTTTGAATTGCCATATCAGCTGGAGTATTTCAAGAGCATCCTGCATAAGTATATGAAGCACAGGGGAATGAGAATTTCCTTCATCCACGGTGTCGGTGACGGAATCCTCCGCGATGCCATCAGAAGGGAGATGGATGAGGCATATTCCCTGAGCTGCTCCTGGACTCCGGGACCCGCGGGCGTGACAATCGTGACCATAAGATAAATGAACTTGACAATATGTGGCTTGCACTTGCATTTCTGTCCGCAGCGCTGCTGGGACTTTATGATACCGCCAAAAAAGCATCTTTGAAAGACAATGCGGTAATCCCCGTGCTTTTTCTTAACACGGTGTTCTCAACTCTGATTTTCTCCCCGTTCATCATCCAGTCCATTGCCGGGGACGGTTCAGCATCTGTTGGTGCTGCCGATGCGCTGAGAGCCCATCTCCTGACATTTGCGAAATCCTGCATTGTGCTGTCCTCCTGGCTGTTCGGATATTTCGGGCTGAAACATCTTCCGATCACGATTGTGGGACCCATCAACGCCACGAGGCCTATTCTTGTGCTTCTTGGCGCAATGCTTCTTTTCGGGGAGAAGCTGAACGGATGGCAGTGGGGAGGAGTCATCCTTGCGATGGTCTCCCTGCTGATGCTGAGCCGTTCGAGCAAAAAGGAAAATGTCGATTTTGTCCATAATAAATGGATATGGTTCATAGCGGCAGCTTCCATTACGGGCGCCTGCAGCGGCCTGTATGACAAGTACATAATGCGGACTCTCGATCCGGCCTTTGTCCAGGGCTGGTACAATTTCTACCAGATGCTGCTTATGGGCCTGATGATGTTGGCCTTATGGATGCCTAACCGGCATAAATCCACTCCTTTCCACTGGTCCTGGGCCATACCGCTGATTTCAGTATTCATTTCCGCCGCCGATTTCGCCTACCTTTCCGCCCTGAGGCAGCCTGACTCGATGATTTCCGTAATTTCCCTTGTCAGGAGGAGCTCCGTCATCGTGTCATTCCTGTGCGGAGCCATTATCTTCAGGGAGCGGAACCTCAGGGCCAAGGCGCTTGACCTTGCCTTCATCATTGTCGGCATGCTGCTGATCTGGATCGGCTCACGATAGATTTCAGAACTCTGATTTTTTGTATATTTGCGTAAATGTAAATGAACTTGTGATGAAGAAGCTATTGACTATTCTGACAGCCCTTTTCGGGCTGATGTCGTGCTCCGGCGGCAATAATCAGACAGCCTTTCCCGAAGACAGTCTCTCATTCGGAACTCCGTCCGGGAAAACGCTGCGCGTGGCCTGCATTTTCCATGGCTCCCTTGCCTTTGAATATGACGGAAATGTCATTCAGGTGGACCCGGTTACGCGGATGGGCGATATGAAGATTGACTATTCCGCTTTCGGAAAGGCCGATGCCATTTTCATAACCCACGCTCACCACGACCATCTCTGTCAGGAGGCAATTGACACTCTCTCCGGTGAAAAGACAGCCTTGTATGCGAATGCGGAATCCGTTTCTGTCATTGGAAGGGGGAAAGTTCTTGCCAATGGCGATTCAGGAGAGCTGTCCGGAGGAGTCAGCTACACTGCCGTGCCGGCGTACAACACCACTGAAGGAAGGAAAATGTTCCATCCAAAGGGCAATGGCAACGGATATGTCTTTGATTTTGACGGATTCAGGGTATATGTTGCGGGGGATACAGAGCCGATTGAAGAGATGTCTGGACTCGGCAGTATCGACCTTGCCTTTCTTCCTGTCAACCAGCCATATACGATGACTGTCAGTCAATGCGTCGAGGCTGCTGAAGTCATTCGCCCGAAGACTCTCATCCCTTACCATTACAGTGATACAGACCTCTCCGGCCTTCCGGATATGCTCAAGGGAATGGAGGTGAAGATTTTGGATTCATTGCGGTAAAGACAGGTGTCTATCCATTTCGGTGCGTCATATTCCTCTTTATCCTCGCGTAGGGAGGATAAAGGAAGTGGAAGTTTAATGGCAATGATATCAGCCGGGACAATGAGCTGTCTCGCATACAGCACAATTTTTGCATATGCGGAGGTCGGAATAATTGTTTTGATATGAGAGAGATCAACATTGCACTTGTTGCACATGACGGCCGCAAAAAGGAACTTCTCGACTGGGTGAAGTTCAATTGGAAAAAACTGGCGAAATACAATATCTGGGCGACCGGCACCACTGGAAGACTTATTTCCGAACTCGTGATCGAAGAGGATGGCAAACTTATCAGACCTTTCGAGAAAAAGGTTACCAGGCTGTTCTCAGGCCCGCTGGGAGGTGACCAGCAGATAGGAGCCATGATTGCCGAGAGGAAAATCAATATGCTTATCTTCTTCTGTGACAATCTGATAGTTCAGGGTCACCAGAATGACGTTTCCGCTTTGACGAGACTTGCCGCTCTCTACAACATTGCCTTCGCGACAAACCGGACTACAGCTGATATGCTTCTGACCTCGGAACTGATCGATGATCCTGAATACTCGATTGAACTTCCGGATTGCATTGCTTCATACGCCAACAGGACGTTATGATGCTCCCGCATTTTCAGACAAAGGATTGTTTATCTCGTCGAAATGCTCTTTGGCCCAGTAGAACAATGTCTCGATATGGGGCATTGCGCTTTTCCCAAGTGGTGTCAGGGAGTATTCCACCCGTGGAGGAAGTTCCCTGTAGCAGCGCCTCTCTATAAGATGGTGGCTTTCAAGACTCTTGAGGCGGACTGCCAGCATTCTCTCCGAGATGTCCGTCATCGCTGAGGCCAGTTCTCCGAATCTCATTGTGCCCCCTGTGGGACTGAAAACAATCTCTTTCATGGATGCAAAGTAATGAATTCGGAATAACGCACATCATTGATTTTCCGCAAAGTGGGCAAAGACTATTCGATTTCGGAAAGAAAATGATTAAATTTGCAGGCTTTAAGTATTTTGGAACCTGCGGCTTGCGGAAATGAGCCACGAAGATTTATGAGAGGATTGACCGATTTCGGAAAGATAAGAAATACAGATACGCCGTTCTGGTATTACGATATGGACTTGCTGCGGGCCACGGTGGACAAGGCCGCCGAGCTTTCCCGC
>JALFFZ010000045.1 GCA_022777585.1 Bacteroidales bacterium
GCCTTGCGAAGATTTTCCTCGCTCTGCCCCACATATTTTCCCATCATGCTTCCCATATCAAGTTTCAGCAGCGGGACACCAAAGGTTGACGCAGCAGCCTTGGCACACAATGATTTGCCGCACCCTGGCATACCGACGAGAAACACTCCTTTAGGAATGGTGACACCAAATTTGAGAGCCTTGGCAAGATTCTGGAAAATATCCGCTTTTTTCTTCAGATAATCCTTCAAATCATCCAATCCGCCTATGTGCTCTATCGGCACATTACTGTCAACAAGTTCCAACAAACCGCTTTTTCGAACCATCATCTTCTTCTGTTTCAGAATCATATCCTTGTCAGAAGCGGTCAATGTACCATTGTTGCTCATAGCCATATCAAGAATACGATCTATTTCATAGGCTGTAAGGCCTTTAAGGGAAGGCATCAGCAAATCCCTGTCCGATTCCTTGAAATTATGATAATCGTTTGTCTCTATATGTTCATTAATCAAAGAGTTAATCTGTTGTTCATCTGGTCTTGAAATTTCAAGAAATGTCACATAAGGTGCTATCTCCTCTGGAACGTGATTGACAGAGGAAACAATAATGACAATCACACTGAATCTTCTGTCATATAGTTCTCTTTGAGCAATCAGCGCAAGCAATGTCTTTACCTCCGGTTTTTCTATTTCATCTTGGATATCTCTGAGGACAATGAATTTTTCCTCGACAGGGAAATCATCATCTATCTCCAAAGTGTATATTTCTCGCAAGAATGAAATCAAATCCGTCTTGACTCCGTACCCGACAGAACGTCTTGTACGGAAATCTGTACAACCGGTTGCATGATTCCACTCAACTATCTTACTCCTCCCGACAACACCTTCTATAATTTCATCAACCCTTGCAAAATCAAAATCATTGATGTAAATAATAGGAGTATTCACATCAATATATTTCTGTAACTCTAATACATTATTGAGACTCTGACTCATTATGATACTTTAACTCTATTCTTCCGTGCTATTGATTCGGCCTCGGAATGTGGAACATGATATCTATCTGCAATAGTATACAAATCGTTCTTTGACATTCGAGAATAAGACTTGATTACGCTCGCGAATGTTGCTATTTCTCCCTCAGCTTGTTTTTGAATATTGGCCTTTGCCTCCGATGCAGATTTATAATAAGAATTCTTTTTTTGCAATTCCTCATCAAATAAATCCTTAGCTTTATCTATGTTTTGAATTATACCTTCACCTTCAGCATAGCATCGGCCCAGGTAATATGCAGCGCCATCAATACCATTTTCATAAGCCCTTTCAAACCATTTTATTGCCTGTTGTACGTCTTTGCGTATGCCTCTGCCGAGATACAGGCATTCACCCCATTTGAGCATTCCTTCTCCCCATCCACATACTGCTGCCTTTTGAAACATCACAACACTATCCGGTTTACCGGTCTCATCATACAACAAGCCAAGCTGATAAAAACTTTCCGGATCCTTCAGTTCACGAGCTTTTTCCAAATACTCCCAGGCTTTGTCTGTTTCATAGTCTTTCCAATAAATGATGCCGAGCCTTGTATATGCCCTTGGATATCCCAGTTCAGCTGACTTACGAAATAGTTCAATTGCTTTTGCCGATGATTTAGGAACTCCCTTATTCCCATCCCAATATATTTCCGCCAAAGAATAATTGGCTCTTGCTATAACCTGACGGTCATCCTGCATTCTGCAATCTTTTTCAGAAAACTTATCCAGTGTATTATTTATCAATTCATAAGCCTTGGAATACAGACCCCTATCACACAATATGAAACCATAAGCTAATCTTGCAAGAGGATGATTCAACTCAGCTGCGCCTTTGAAATATTCTTCGGCTTTTTCTGCATCTGTAACAACACCTAAGTTATGGGCGAAATAATAAATGCACCCCAGTCTGTACAAAGCAGAAGAATTTGCCATTTCAGCAGCTTCTTGCAATAAATCCAAAGCACCGGATTCGGAACGCAAATATGCATTTTCAGCATATCCTACGAGTTTGTCAGACGAGTCAAAGAAGAGGGATAGGATGTCTGAATCCGACCACTTCCCAGTACCAGTTCGGCCTTCAGACATAGATTTGATCTTAACATACAATTTGCTCTCCCCTATCTGGTTGAGCCATTTGAGCATAACACCATTTTCCAGCAATGGCCTCACGTCACCTACTCTAAAGCATTCCAATAGTGATTGTAAGGTCGAATGTTCCTTTCCTCCAGAAGAAATCCTTATCCTGACTGGTTTAGCCTTTGGTATAAGTTTCATTAGGCAAAAATTTTGGTCATCACTTTTGAAGCATAAGTCTTAGCTGTCGCTACACATTGCCTTAAAGCAGTTTTTGCGAATTCACGACAATGGACAATTCCCTTTTGCACAACACTCCTCAAAGTCGGCTCTATTATTTGAATCGTTTGCTTAATCAATGGTTTATAGGCAGCAGCCTGAGGGATACCGATACCGGCACATAGAGCAATAATTCCATTTGCAATCATTTCGTTCGCCATTCCTGTTTCAAAGGCTTGATTTACAGAGACCGCTAATTGTGCGGCAGTCTTGTCTATCAAAACCTCAGCAACATCTGTGGCAGACATCAATCCTGCCCCATTTTGATAAGCTGTCTTGACCTGCGTTACCGCAGAATCAACTGCCTTGGCGATATCCAAAGAATTATCAAAACTCATATCAGCTGGCAAAACCCCATTTTGTTCAGCTATTGATATGGCTGAGGCCAAGACCTTTTTGATTTGTGTTTCATTGCTACTGCCAAGTTTTTCCTTCAAGGCTTCGCCCAACAATTTGCTGACACTGCCACTATGTGGTGCATCATCCACATAATCCCCGACAAGAACTGACTGCAATGCAGAATTATCAGCAATGGCTCCCATCAATTGTCCGGAAGCCCTTATTATTCTTTCCGCATCCATATTCAGTTCAGTTTTTCAAGATTGTCATCAATATTTTGTTCAAAATTCTCAGCCAATGACTCCAGAAACGTGGTTTGCTCTTCTTCACTCATATTGTGCTCAGCAGCTGTCTTCAGGATGCTCTTCCTAAGCCAGGACTGCGTTGAGATTCCTGTCTCCTCTTTCTGCCCTACAAGCTCAAGATATTTGGAATCAATACCGTCGATTATCCCATTTACCTCTTCCACCTTGCCAGCATCACACTTCAGTCGTAATGTCGCGGCAATCTGTTTCACCAGATTATTCACATCTGCCTGGGGATTCTTTTCCAGTTCCTTCAACAGACTGGTCAGTATTTCTTCAAATGTTGCCATAGTTAATTGTCTGCTTTTATACCTTATCTTTCGCTATACTATTTTCCAGCTATGTCGTTTCCTGATTTTGGTTGACTTAGACCGTATTGGCTTGTTTTATGAATCCAAGTCATAAAATGATGCTTCATAGGCTTCGTCTTCCCGTGCCTCGACATCTTTCATTGCAGCGAAGGACTTTACACTACGAGCATTCTGATACCCGTCTTCTTTGGCCATTTTCAACCACTTTCTAGCTTCTTTCTCTTGATTTATTGAGTAATACAAATAAGCAAGATAATACTCTACTTTCCCATTTCTATATCCTGTATCGCTGTTTTCAATATAATCAGCAAGCGGCTCAAGATAATCATGGAATGTTTTGAAATTCTCTTCTACACCACGTCCCTTTAAATAACAAATGGCTAATTCGCAACGCGCATATATGTAGCCTATTTGTTCTGCAAGGAGATATTCCATAAATGTCTTTCGCTCTGCATACAATTTAATCAATGTAAGATACTGATAATTAAAGGCATCCGTCAACTCCTCAAGACAGCGTTCGTTATCTTTGAAATGTAGAATAGTATTAAGTACAGTAAGCGGAACTCCAACTATAGGAACAGAAAACAATAATGCTGTGCTCGCTGCCGTAAGTAGCGATTTTCTTACACTATGATCTTCAAACACAAAGTTATCTTGTAGTTTTTGTAATTTTGGAGTGATATTAGAATTGTATGCAGAAAATGATTCAACATCAATTATTTGGGATATAGCTTTATATACAGATGATACGTTCTTAAATGCAGATTTCTGCTTTGATTCTATAAGCTTATTCAAATCTCCTTGCTTCTTCTGAATTCTTTGATTCAGCTCCTCAAGAACATCCGACTTACTTTTATTGAAAAGGCCAATTTTTTGGTTATGTAGCCAAGCATAAGTTGAATCATACCATTGTGAAAGGCTGTCAAAAGCCCAGTCGAATAAATATGAAGGCAACCGGTTAGATATTGATTCTCCCCACGAATCAATTATTGCATTACACAACTCTTCTCTTCCTTCAAGTTTGTTATTTCTCGTTTTCTTGGAACATATTGGAATGTATTGGATCGATGAGCTAAAAATAAAATGATCCTGAATAACAGTAATCATAGATTGCAATTCTTCCTCTGACGCCAGATCTGCTTTTGTAAATGCAATTATCGTCCCATATCCGGAATCAACAATTCTATCAAGAATTTCAAGTTCAAAATCTTGCACTCTCCCGCCGTTTGCTCCGATGCAGAATATGACAATATGATACCATTCCGAAACAGCTGTTTTAGCAGTATCATTAAACAATTCCTTATTGAGCAATTTTTGCCAATATTCAGAATGTGCAAGTTCTAGTCCCTCAGAGTCAGAAACTTCACACATCTGGCCATTTATCTCAACCGTGTACTTGTTGATTCCTCTGGTTATGCCACCAAGGTGTGACGAGATTCCAGCTTCTGCAAGCTCTTTCCCTGCAATATAGTTTAAAAGAGAACTCTTTCCAACACCGGTTTGCCCGAGAAGAAGAATGTTACATTTCATATAACCTATAGTGAACGCTTTAACTCTTTTGCAATAAGACCTTCGAACTTTTGACACTGGGCCTTCAAGTGTACAGAGTGCGCATGAATATATCCCTCGATATTATGCTGTTCTTCAGCAATATGTTTAGCAGAACTTGCCTTAATTGACCGATAAATCATAGTTGGGATAGCAATAACTATACAGGTTGGTATGTATATTAAATACTCCCACCATTTCGTTGATTCTTGTTCTCCTATTATGGTGTTATATGATTCTATATTGATATCAAATGCGGAACAAAGGGAAGCATTGGCTTTTTTGCAACTTTCAACAGCCTCTTCAAAAATCCTTTTAAACTGAACATTAGAGATTTCTTTCTTTAATTGTTCTGCACTGTCATCAATCTCATGATATATAGATGCATTTTGTTCTGCCACACCTGAAATCTTTTCCGTTCCTAATAGTTGTATTTGCCCATTTTCCCAATCATCTACATATTCACATAATTTAGCGACCACATGTTTTGGCAAACGGTCTATTATTGTATCCTTCCATCCCTCCAAAATGGCTTTCTGCACTTCCTCTTTACCAAAAGGTTTAGTTTCACCTGCACGGGTTTTCTTTTTCTCGGCGCAAGTCGCAATAACATTTAATGCACCTTTGCTTCTTGATGCCAAAAGCCCTTTCAGCTCACCTAATATTACTGATTTTAATTTATTCTCCTCATCCTTATCTACTTGATCGGCCTTTGTAAGCACAACTGTCAATAAGTATCCCTCTGAAAGGAATTTACGAATTATCTCTGCATCTATGTCCTCCACTCGCCCTCCTCCTGCTTGTACGCAATAGATTACAGAATGAAACCAATCTTCAATGTTTTTGTCAACGCCATGACTTTTCAAGGAATCGTCAAGCAATTTTTTCCATCTGTCAACTTTACCAGCCTCGATTCCCCACGAGTCATATATTTGTACTTCTTGTTCATTTATCACAGCGGTATACTCATATATTCCTTCACCAGTAACTGGTTTCCCGGATCCCGTTTCCGCTAGATTGGCATCGCATATGTAATTCAATAGGGTACTTTTTCCAGTACCCGTCTTGCCCATAATCAGGACATTGCATCTAAAATTCTCTTCCATAACAATTAATCTTCAGGTATGTCTTCCGCTTTCTTACCATTCTTTATCCACTCAGAAGCAAGATTCATCATTGCTGGACCGAAATTCTTAATCATCTCATCTGCTTTAGAATATTCGCCATTAAGACGAGCTTTGCAAATGCTGTATGCGGTGATTGATGTGGCCTCACCAACAGCGGCTGTAATAGTCGAACCCACGCCTCCAGATATCATTCCACCGACTATGGTGCCAACGCCTGGAATCAGTTTGATTAAATTAGCAACTGCGGACTTGCCAAGGCTAGTAAGTAAACTTCCAATGAGCGATGATACGCCCATAGACTTTATCATGTCTGAAACGGATCCCAGATCATACAGATAGAGAATTCTGGCAATAAGAGCCATTTCGTTCGCAACAAGAAGAGGGGCATCTGACATAGGAATCGGCGCAAAGCCAACGCCAAACGCTGCAGCGCATTGTTGGCGAATATAAGATCTGGCCTGTTTTCTTTTTGCATCAAGGTCAACATTCTGACTCTTGATAAATGCAAAGCGAAGAGATTCAGGCAGACGTTCTATTGACCATTGAATAAGTTCTTGAAGGTGGTTGTATTCAGGTATCTTTGTTGTTGTTTCAAATACACATTCCTTTAATGATTCTGGTAGCACTGCTTTCATAGCTGCAACCTCATCGTCGGAAGCAATGTCAGCTTTCGTGAATACAACAGCGACTGGAATATTTGATTTGGAAAAAGCCCCAAGTGCTACGAGGTCATAGTCTTGGACTCTACCGCCACTAGACGCGATGCAATACCAAATTAGGTGTATGGCATTTTCCGGAGTTTGAGTCATCTCTGCCAGTTTGATTACGCTTTGATAAAATTCATCATCCGCTTCTGTGCCTATCTCGTATCCTTTACTATCAAAGATGCGGACATCTGAATCATCAGATTCATACACATCAATTTTTTGTGTCACAGGTTTCCCAGTACCAACAACAGCAACATTGTCTCCAAAGACCATGTTGATAACACTACTTTTCCCCACTCCTGTAGCACCAGCGATAAGAACATTTGCCTTTTGTACGCTTGCTCTAACTTTGGCATAGGCTTCTTCGTATTTTTTTCCAAGATCGTAGTTTACATTGTTTTCCATATTCCTCAAATCAATAATTTTAAATTGTTCGATATTTGTAATATAGTTCTCAACGGCGAGAACCCATATGTCCGTAGGATTATAATTATATTAATCGTATGCGTATAAACTATTACGTCGCATAATTATCTATAAGGCACCTTTACAATTTAGTTATCTCTAAATCACTAATATTCAAACAATTGGCCTTTCTCAATGAGATGCCGAAGACACGCATGAAGGCATCTTCGACGTACTGCCAGTTGTTGACGTAAACCGTATTGTTCAGAGGAGTTACGACCTGGACTTCCATTCCGGGCTCGATGTTGACGCCGTTGCAGCATTTGCGGCGCCTGGTTCTTACTTTGTACAGTGCCATATTATTGATGGTTCTTATTGGTTAATTGGCTATAAATTTATCCAGATAATAGCTGTCAATCAAGTTCATATTGGTTCATATTAATACTTTGATAAGAAATGACTTGCAGCAGAAATATGATTCCAATACGGTTACTCCTTCCGAAGAAAGAGGTCCAGCAGCGTCTTTATCATAGATGACGACTCAGTCCTGATTGCATCCGAGCCGCACTTCGGGCAGCGCACCGGCGCAAATGGATTGAAACCTCCATCCATCACGATAAACTCATGCCCGCAACGAGGGCATTTTGCTTTAGAAAATCCTGTCAGCATAGTCTCATCCCTTTTTAGTTGTACTACTTCCGATGCGACGCGCATCATTCACACTATTCTTCACCAGCTTGCCGCCGGCGAACACGGCCACTGTTCCGACGAACAGTTTGGCCGCAAATTTCAAAACGTCATTCATAAGCCTTAATCAAATAAGAAATCAATGATTTCATCTATGACATCAGAGATGCCCTGGCCGAGTTTTTCCCCGGTCTTCTGTCCCGCCTTGACGACCTGCTCGCCAAGATCTTTGACTGTGGTAGGGAGGTTTGTCTCCCCATCAGGTAATTTGTCCAAAAATCCCATATCTATTGAGTGTTAAATGATTGTCGAAAGAAACTGGTGCCAGTACTCAGGGGAGAAGGAGGAAGATGGGTGCATGATAGGCACAATCTTAACTTCCTTGCGGTCAACGAGGAAATATCTCCAGGTCTCCACCCAGTGCCCGTCAGGAGCCCTAAGGTCGTCTCCCTGGAGTCCACCCTGAGGAAGGTTGTTGTACAGGCGACTACCCCAGACTATGACAATGTCCGGACGGAGTGTTTCAAGAACCTCGAAGAAAGCCGCCTCGGAGTCACGGAAATCCTTCTGTGAAGGAGCCACACGCGCTCCCGTCATCGGCACCTGGACATAGTTATAGAAGGCGATGCTGTTCCAGAAGCGCTCCTTGTCCTCAAAACTGAGGCAATCCCTTCCGAGCAGGGCCTCCGCGAACTTGGTGTAGGTGTTCTTGTAGGCCTCGTGCTCGGACTGAGGGTCAAACAGGTCGGCTATGACCTTCCGTGTGATGTCCTCCGTAGCATCCGAGGACTTGTCGCAGTAATGTGACTCACCGAGGGCAAGGATGCGCTTGCCCGCAAATCCGGTGGCGCTGTAGTGTTTCCCTATCCAAGGGAGAAAGTTGATTTTTTCCATTTTCATCTGAAATTTTCTGCGAATTTAGCCCTCATATGGGGAATCCCATTCCCCATATGAAAAAAGTACATATATTTGCAACATCATGAATAAAGGAGAGACACACGGCACCACCAACAAGTACATCTGGCTGATTGAGATTCTTAGTCAGCCAAAAACATTCATGCAGGTACAGGAATTATGGAAGAAGTGCTCCCTGAATAACAATCAGGGACAGCCCCTTGACCGAAAAACCTTCTACAACTGGAGGCAAACCATCTTTGATTATTACGGAGTCAAAATCAAAACAACGCGGGCTGGGGCAGAGTCAAGTTATCAGGTCGAGTCCGGACCGGGTAGAGACAATGTAAGGAACTGGCTAATCGGCACCATCTCCGTGCAGAACAAGCTCATCTCCAATATGTCCATCAGGGACCGTATCCTGCTGGAAGATGTCCCTTCATCCGGTGAATGTCTTGACACCGTGCTCGATGCCATCAAGCAGAACAGGCTTATCAGTTTCGACTATGATGACTACTGGGAGGATCCACTCACCGTCACGATGCAGCCATACTTCGTGAAACTTTACCGTCAGCACTGGAAAGTCATCGGACCGCTCGAGGATGGCAAGATTGAGGGCATAAGGTCCTATGCCCTTGATGCGGACAGAATGAAGAACCTCAAGGTACTGGAGGAAAAGTTCATTTATCCGGAAGATTTCAGCCCGGAGGATTTCATGGCTGACTGCATAGGCACGACCACATTCCCCACAAAAGCCGCAAAGCCAAAGGATGTGATCATCCTCGCGTGGGAGAAGGTCAACCTTTATCTCAAGCACACTCCCCTGCACCGCAGCCAGAGGATACTGCACGACTGTCCCGAGGACGGCTACACAATATTCAGCTATCACCTGCACACCACCGACGACTTCTATCAGGAAGTCTGCCGCTACGGAAACTATATGGAAGTGCTCTACCCCAAAGATGTCCGCGCAGAGATGATGAAAATCATCAAGGGGATGGGCGACGAGTACGCCGGAGTGTCAAGGGAAGACTGCAAGCAAAAGGTCCCGAGCGTGAAGGAGCTGAAAGCACTGATGGAAGATGCGGAAGGATAGATATAGCAAAATCGCAGGACTACATATTCAGAACAGCTTCGATAAGCGCTACTCCGCCATAATGCTTCCAGTTGTCGTGCAGATATTTCGGAACAAGATACAGGGTCTCCCCATCATAGTCCTCGTGAATCACCAGCGGGGTCTTGCGGACTAAAACATCGCCTTTCCTGCCATCCTTGAACTCCCAGAAATCCTTGTAACCCCCAGCAGCAATCTTATCTTTAAGCATCTCGGCGAACCTGTCACCGGCCTTCTGCTGGAATGTATCGTCACTACCTCCTCTACTCCCTATCTTATTCAGATTGGAATCCTCATACCTGATTTTCAACTTGGCCACCGCATAAGGAGCAATATCAATTCTGTTATTGACATATCTGACGCCGCCGTCAACATAAAGGTTGAAATCCTTCCTATATGCAGCAACAAGCTCAGCCCAGGTCATGCCGTCCCGAGTATTCTTCTCGGCAGGACGATAATCACTGTAGAAATAGAAAACGCCGTTGCCTCGTGTACCATTGACCCACTTCCCATATTTATCAGACGGTATAGGCTTCCTTATTGCCCAGAACCGCTCCAGCAAATCACGCATCTCGGGGCACATCCTGTCATAAACCGCATCGCTCTCCAGCTTCTTCTCTTCCCAACGGTCAGCCAGAGCCACAATGTCCTGACACTTCTCGGCAATGCTGGCTTTCTCAGAAATCAATTTCCGGCAATACGGAACCGTCAGTTTATTGCATGGACAGGTTTGGGGATTCATATTCTTATTTCTTTCATTTTTCTGTTTATGTCCTTGTTTTGAATTCAATCCCGGTTCTGCAGGATTCCGTCCGGCAGGATTCTTCACAGGAGAAACTGCACCGGCAAGTTCACTTATACCAGAGCCGATGGAACCGGCAATAATGAAGAAAAACCGGAGCAACCAATAGATGAGATATATGATCAAGAGCACACATAACATCCAAAGGATCCACAAAATCACTGACCCTCTCCGTTTGTAATCCAGCGTCCATTCGCAAACCATGGTCTGATCGGAGGATAACTCATTCCCATTTACGAAATCAATTCCCTGAGTTTCAAGAGCCAACACGCCATTGCACCTGGAACTTTCACGCCCAGGGAGAACCTTGATGGATACAGGGAGGACAATCGTGGAATCGGCCGCATTGATGATTCTTTGGGCTCCATAATCAAAATTAATATCCTCGATAGGCAGCGACTCATTATCTCTAAAGTCTATCTCAACACTTGAAGCAGAACGGACAGCCTCCTCATTGAAAGTCAAATAAAGGTCTCGGGCCACAGACATTGTATCAGGCTTGAACCAAGAAAAAGGCGGGAACTTCAAAGTTGGCTCCAGAATTGGCCTAAGCATATTAAATGGTCCGAGAAATGGCTCATGAAACTTTAATTTGCCAAAACTAAGACTTCCCGGCAACGCTTCCGCCTTTAATCTTTCTGAAACATTAAGATGCCGCGGACCTTGATTGTTTATGACAAGTTTCAATTGTTCTGGAGTAAAGAATACAAATGGATACTTTCCCCTGTCGTGAAAAATCTTAAGAATAAGCGTGTCTGTCAGGGGAATATCCAGTTTCTCTAACTTCTCCGAAATATCCAATTTGAAAGCATCGCTCATCAATGACATCTCAACATTTGCGATTTGATAATACGAATTATCCTCAAGCACAAACTCGGTTCCGATATCTGCCAAATCCACGTATGAGTTATTTGTCTCGAACTGCAATGTTATAGTTTTGTCATTGAAGACATTCTTGCGGATAAGATTGGGTACAGCAATCAGCGACGCATCTATATTCATTGACTCAATCAGCCAAAGATTACTTGTCTCATCCACAATATTGCAGATTTCCATTTCCTTGGCATCAGGGGTAAGCATAACATAAAATGCGAACATATATTTGTCGCAAGACTGCTCACCCCACGCCCTCAGCCTGTCATAAAGGACTTCTCGATCCGGACCGCAATTATGAAGTCCGTCCGTCAATAAGAAAATATAATTGATTTTCGTAGAATCAACACATGCGACGCCCTTAGCCCAGGCATCGGCAATATTTGTATCTCCTTTCCGTATGGAAAGATTGCTTATATACTGAATCAATGAATCCTTTTGCGCAATCCTGCCATTGAATTCCGGAAAAGTATGAGATGTAAACGGAATAATGACCACATCGGTCCTTTCATCCTCAATTCGCTGCAAGGTTGAGATCAGGCTGTTCTTTACCTTCTGGAAAACATCCTGTGTCCCTCCAATTCCTCTACCCTCCATTGAAGCTGTTACATCCACGAGATAGATTCTTTTCTCCTGCCGTGGCTGCTGAGCCGACATATCGATGCAGAGCAGAGAGAATAGAAGTGAGAGAATGACCGTATTACGTAATTGTACAATATCTTTGAGCGTGAGCATACTGTTCCAAAATAATAACACAAATACAATGCTTCCTGCTTATTTAAAAGCGATCACAAAAAATTGAAAAAATAATTGCATCTCATAAAACTGATTATCCGCAATTCATACAGAACATTCCGCTTGATTTATTTTGATTTCTTAAAAATATTAGATAACATGATGTATATCAAGACAATAATAGTAGCTGCAGCAAATATGTAGAATTCCCAAAGTTGCAAAGTGAAGCAGACGCTCCAAAATTTGTTATGACATAGAACCCGACACCAGGTTAATTCCATATCGCCACGTATGCCGACTATTATGAAGACGACAATTGTCTTCACAATGCAGCCGAAATACTCAAGTGCTAAAGACGAACCACAACCTTCCATAAGCTAATTGTCATTTCACAGTTTCACAATATACAAATCACTAACATTCAAAACAATTAGCTTTCCTCAACGAAATGCCGGATACCCGCATGAAGGCATCTTCGACGTATTGCCAGTTGTTGACGTAAACCGTATTGTTCAGAGGAGTTACGACCTGGACTTCCATTCCGGGTTCGATATTCACTCCGTTGCAGCATTCGCAACGCATGGTTCTTACTTTGTACAGTGCCATAATATTGATGGTCCTTATTGGTTAATTTGCTAAATTTATCCATAGAATGATGGTTAATCAAGTTCATATTGGTTCATTTGCAACGAAGTGAAACCACTGCTAACTTTCTGCAGCACAAAGAATGGATGACAAGGCGAAAAGGCTATTTAAGTCGGTCTGCAGGCTATTGGTTATTATCTGAAATTTACTAAATTCGCATAACCTAACCCAATGCGATTTTTCCAATGACCATTCTTCACAAAAATACCATTCAAGGATATTTGCGGGCGGGGCTGGCGGCAATGACAGTCTGCTGCACGGCCTGCTCGGAAAGGCCGGACAGATACATAGAGGAGGTGGATCCGCCTTCAGGGCCGGAGCTGCGGCTTTCTCCGGTATTCACCAGGGTTGCCGGAGACTGTTTTGAGATCGGGGACAAGGTGGGAGTGTTCATGTTCTATCCCGAGGCCGATGATGGAGAGACAGATGGCGGCGGGGACGGGCCGTACATTGACAATAAGGAGTTCACCTGCAGAAGCGGAAGCGGAGGGGGTCTGGTCTGGGATTGCGGAGAGACGCTCCGGTGGAAGGACGCAAGCACTCCGGCGGACTTTATCTGCTACCACCCGTACAGCGGGGATGCTGCGGGGAAGGACGTGCTGCAATGCAGGGTAATGAGCAGCCAGAGCAGCAGCAAGGCATTGTCGGACAGCGACATACTATGGGGAAGCAGGTCTCGGGTCAGCCCGACTTCGGAGTATGTGGAACTGATGGCGTCGCACAGGACCGGGCAGGTCATCATTGAACTTGTACCGGGGAAGGGGTATGACAATGAGAGTCTTCTGGCGGCCGTGGAAGGGATTGTGCTGAAAGGGGCCGTCTGCAGCGCAGTTCTGGATCTGCGCACCGGGGAACTGAGCGCCGCGGAAGCAGAGAGCGAGGACATTGTCCCGTTCCGGGAAGGATTGACCTGCAGGGCACTGATACCGCCGCAGATTATTGACACATTCACCATCTGCGTCAGCGTGGCGGGAATGGACAGGAGTCTTGCAACCTCGGTTGAAATCGTCCCGGGATGCAGGGCGCATTGCACGATTACCGTCAACAAGGTCTCTGACGGCATGAATATCGGAATTGACGGATGGACAGATGCGGACGGGGATTTCGGGGGCATATTGAACTGATAGCGGATGAAAAAGGGAGCTAGGACATACTTCAGCATACTGGGAGGCATTCTGATGGCTGCACTGCCGCTGTCCTGCGCAAAGGATAGCGGGACAGAGGAAGTCGCGGAGAGAACGCCGATCTGCCTGAACAGTACAATCTCTCAGGACAATGTCACCAGGGCGGACCTGAACGGCTTCGCCGACGGGGATGTCATCGCCACATACATAGTCGATTATGAAGACGGCAAGCCGGGAATTCTGCAGGACAATGGGAACCGGGCGGACAACCTCTTCTACACCTACAATGAGCCAGGCTTCCGCTGGGTGCCGGCCTACAATGTCTATTTCAAGGACGAGAAAACCCCTGTTGACATCTACGCATACTACCCGGCCGACTACCCCGAGTCTGTAAACTCCCATGACTTCGAAATCGCACTTGACCAGAACAGCAGGAATGCGTCCGGGATGTCCGGCTATGAGAAGAGCGACTTCCTCTGGGCCAAGGCAGAGAACAAGACAGCGGCAGACAAGATGATCTGGCTCAATTTCTCACACAGGATGGCCGGACTCAGGATCACGCTTGCGGAGGGAGAAGGATTCGACGAGGGGGAATGGGAATCGGCCGATAAGGGCATTCTGATAAGGAACACTGCAAGGTCAGCCGTAATCAATCTCTCGGACGGCTCGGTCACCGCTGTGGGAGAGGCTGAATACCAAGGGATTATCCCCCAGATGGAAGGCGATGTCTTCCGTGCTGCAGTGGTTCCCCAGGTCATCCGGGCCGGCAAAGTCCTGATTACCGTGACTGTTGGAGGCCAGCCCTATGACCTCGTGAAAGAGTCCGATACCATATACACCGGCAGCAAGCTGCACAATTTCACATTGACAGTGAACAGGCGCGGGGCCGGGGAATACGAAATATCCATTGCGGATGAAGGCATTTCCGACTGGGAGAATGACAGATACTCCCACGAGGGTGCGGCCAAGGAATATGCCATCGTCAATGTAAGCACACCGGGCACCATTGATGCTGTCATATCCGCCAGCGGACGGCAGATAAGCAAGATCCGCAACCTCAAAGTCACAGGCAGCATCAATTCCAGGGATTTCGAAGTGATGAATACCAGGATGGTCAACCTCTCCTCGCTGAACCTCAAGGATGCAGGCATAGTGGCGGATGAATACAATGAGGCGGACAGAATCCCGGAGAATGCCTTCGCATCGAAATACAGCCTCGTCTCCATCATACTGCCGGACAAGCTTCGGACAATCGGCGCAAGGGCATTCTACAACACCAACATCACCGGTTCACTGATAATCCCCGAGGGCGTGGTGACGCTTGAAGATGCCTGCTTCAACGACTGCTCTTCACTTACAGGTCAATTATCCCTGCCTTCGACTCTCAGACATATCGGCACATCCAGCGATAAGTACGAAGGAAGCGGCGTCTTCTACGGCTGCGCCTTTGTCTGCGGGCTGAATCTCCCGGACGGACTGGAAACCATCGGTTCCGGTGCATTTTCCTGCTGCAGGAATATTTACGGGGAAATCCACATTCCGGAAACGGTCCGGAGCCTCAATTACAGGTCATTCTCATTCATGGATGACGTGACAGGGGCATTGAGAATCCCGCAGAACATCCAAATGATTCCGGAGGACTGCTTCTGCGGTTCAAAATTCAACGGAAGCCTGATTCTTCACGATGGGATAGTGAACATCGACAGGAGCGCATTCCGGGATACAGACCTCAAAGGCGAGCTGCACCTGCCGAAGAATCTTGAAGTAATCAGCGATGACGCATTCTGCAACTGCGACTTCTCCGGAGTCCTTGCCTTGCCGGCAACTGTCAGATACATAGGTTCCAGAGCATTCCAGGGAAATGAACGGCTGATCGGCACCGTGGAAATTCCGGAAGGAGTATTGAGCATCGGGACAAAGGCATTCTACGACTGCAGGATGCTGGAGGGCATAATATTTCCGGAGAGCCTGGAAAACATACTCGACAGTGAAGGAGGGGCATTTGAGAACTGCTTCAATGTCGGCCGCATTGTCTGCAGAAGCCGCATCCCGCCGACAATTTCAGAACGCTGCTTCATAGGCATCGCCAAGGACAATTTCATTCTGGAAGTGCCGGAAGGGTCTGAACAGCAATACCGCACGGCGGCTGGATGGAACAGTTTCAAACGCATTGCGGCCGGTCGTCGCATCTCTGTCAGCCGGCCTTCCCTCCAGGCATTGAACACAAGCGTGACGAGGGATTTCACCCTGTACGCCGACGGGGACTGGCATATGAAATCCTGTCCCGACTGGGTAAGGCTCAATGCCGCACTCGGAAGCGGGAAATCAGAGTTGACAGTGACGTTCAGCGAAAAGGAGCACAATGGGGAAAATCGCAGCGGTGACATCGTATTCTGCCTTGACTCAGGGGATTACGAAACTTCAATAAATGTGGTTCAATATGATTTTGACACGGCGGAGGATGGCTTGATCCGCCTCCGGGAGGCAACTTCGGGCATCAATGTGGTCATCCTCTGTGATGGGTTCAATGCAGAGGAAGTCAGTATGGGCAAAACTGCGGACATCGCCTCCGAGGCAATGGAAAACCTGCTTTCAATCCCGCCATTCAGCTCATTTGCCGACAGGTTCAATGTCTGGACCGCCGCATCGGTCTCACAGGATTCCGGCATCAATTCGCTCAATACGTCATTGGACACCAGGTTCAGGTGCATTGCCCGGGATGGAAATATCGGCTGCGAGGACATAGGCATGGTCACGGATTATGTCCGCACCGCTCTTTCAATTGACGATGGGCAGCTTGCAAGGACATTGATCATAATGATACCGAATACGGACGATTACGACGGTTCGGCAGTGTTCGATGAATCCTGCATCGGGATTGCATTCTGTCCAATGACTGACTACGGGTATCCGATGGATTTCAGGGGAATGGTACAGTACTGGGCAGGAGGCCGGGCATTCGGGAAGCTTGCGGATGAATCCGTGCGGTACAATGCCTTCTTCTCCAATACCTCCGAGATTCTGGAAGCCCATTCAAGAGGCTGGTACAGAAATGTTTCCCTCTCCGGCAAGAGAGCAGACACCCCGTGGAGAGACTTTGCTCGCCATCCGGATTATTCCCCGTTCGTGGATGTGTTCGAAGGAGCGATGTCCTGCTCAAGAGGCATCTACAGGAGCGAGCAGAACAGCTGCATGAGTACCCGGATTCCGTATTACAACACTATCAGCCGTTACGAGATAATGCGGAGGATAATGGAGTATTCCGGAGATGTGTTCAGCATGGAATTCTTCATTGAAAATGACAATTATTGATGGGCAGAGAAATCATACGATACAGCATGGGAGTATTATTGGCATTATCCCTTGCAGCCTGCGGAAATGACCTTGACACATTGCCGCAGATGGTATTCACTCCGTACCTTCCCAGAGGCGGAAGCAGGGCCACCGACACCGGATTCGAGCCCGGGGACGCCATCGGCATCTATGCTGTCGGTCATGATGAGTACGGGCAGGCGCGCATTCTCGAAGTGACCGGGAACTGGGCCAGCAACGCCAAGGCTGTCTGCAATGGCGGGGAGTGGACCGTGAGCCCTCCGGTCTACTGGACAGAGAACGGTATTTTCGACATCTATTCCTATTACCCATATACTTCCAATGTAAATTCGGTCAGCGACTTCAGGTTCGAACTGCAAGGGGACCAGAGGGACAACGGTCTCACGCTCAGCGATTTCATGTGGGCAAAGACCAATGCGGTCACACAGGAAGGCGGTAGTGTGCCGCTGCATTTCACCCACCGGCTGTCAAAACTGACAATCAGGCTTGTAAAAGGAGTTGACTATGAAGGAGAACTGCCTGATGACGCAATCGTGAATATTCACGGCACGGTACCGGTCGCCCTTGTGGATCTGGAAAGCGGAGACGTGGAAAAGTCTCCTGACTCACCTGCCGGGACAATCACGGCACATCGCGATGCGCCCGGATATTACTCTGCAATCATAGTCCCTCAGAAGATATTGAACCAGATTCCGCTCGTCGAGGTAATAGTGAAGGACGTGTCCTATCTTCTAAGCTCGAAATTCATATTTGAGAGCGGAAAGAGGCATTGCGTGGATGTGATTCTTTCGGACAATCCTGACAAGGTAATCATCAGCGTGGGAGGCGGCACAGATGAATGGAATTAAGACAATGAAAAGGTATATAATCCTGTATTTCAGCATATTGACACTCATTGCATGCACATCTTCGGAAAGCGTTCCTCCGGAAGATGCCACACCTGAGTTCATCGAGGTGAAGTACGAGGCCGGGGTCGCTCTGGATAAGGGCTATGCCACTCTTTCAGCCAGACTCACAACGGATAACGGGATCACTGTCTCGGGCTTTATGATTGGCCGGGATGAGGTGGACCTTTCATTTTTCAAGGCCGGGATTGAGAATTGCTCCTTTTCCGTCAGGGTGGACAATCTCGAAACCGAGACGGAGTACTGCTTCTATGCAAGGGTAGGGAACGGGCTCAATGAGATCAGGACCAGACTGATACGGTTCAAGACCGGGGCTGCAGGAACTTCCGGGACAGAGATACCGGACAAGCCTGATAATCCGGGAGAGGATCCGGGCAATTCGGGTGAAGAGCCCGACAATCCCGGGACTGGCGATCCGGGTGAGGAGACCGACAATCCAGGGACCGGCGATCCGGGAAAGGACAATCCGGGCGACCCGGTACTGCCACCTGACGGAGTGGGAATAACCATCTCCGACCCATTGTTCATGCAGTATCTCCTCAGTCTGTATGATTCGGATGCGGACGGCAAGCTGGTAAATGAGGAAGCCGAAGCAGTGGAAACGATTTCCGTCTGCGCTGACGGAATCACTACCCTCGACGGAGTCCAGTATTTCCGGAATCTCAAGAGTCTGGATTGCTGCGGCTCTGTCTGGAACGGAAGCCTGGCAAGCCTTGCGCTTAATCAGAATACATCCCTTGATGTCCTGAAATGCAGTTACAACCAGCTGACTTCCATATCCCTCCCTTCCTCACTCATTGAGATGGAATGCAGATTCAACAAGTTTCAGACCCTGGATCTGAGCGGAGTTCCGCACCTGAAAAGGCTTGACTGCTTCGGAAACCGGCTGGAGAATCTCGACCTGTCCGGGCTTCCGGAACTGGAATCATTGACGGCGGGTATGAATTCATTCAGGACCCTTGACGTATCGGGCAATCCGAACCTCAAAGTTCTGGACCTGAGCGACTCTCCGGATCTCGAGATTCTATATGTAGCCAAAGGACAGCGGATCGAAGAGATGTCCGTCGAATACAATGTGCAAATCAAATATAAGGAGTAACCATATGACTCAAAGAAAAGAAATACCGGAGTTGCAATATCTCCTGGAACTGGTTGAGAAGCAATACGGGAGGAAACTCTCGACTACCACTGATTTCGAATCCCTTTCAGTCATCATCGAGAAGGCTACAGGCGACCTGCTTTCATCATCCACGCTCAAACGCCTGTACGGATATGTGTCACTGAATACCGTACCGAGAAAAACGACCCTCGACATACTGTCCCGCTTCATCGGAAATCGGGACTACGAGACATTCCGGATATCTCTCAGCAATGACCCGCAGTTCTCTTCCAGATTCTTCAGCGCAAAGACTGTCACCACATCGGAATTGAAGGCGGGAGACAGGCTCAGGATAGGTTGGCCGGCTAACCGCATAGTGACATTGAACTATCTTGGAAATGACCTGTTCGAAGTGGAGACATCTGTCAACGCCAGTCTCGTGAAGGGCGACCGCTTCCGGCAGGTATCGTTCATGAAGGGTTATCCGCTCTATCTCTCCCGCATTCTCAGGAACGGGGACTACACCCCCGCCTACGTCGCCGGGATGAACAGCGGGCTGAATCTGCTCGAGGTCGTCAACGGGTAGAATCAGACTCCTCCACCAGATCCGTGGCCTGCCTAAAAATCTCGTCAATCGACTCAATGTCAATGTCTTCCTCTTCCGGTTCCTCCTGTCTGAACATCCAGAGCGCAGAAACTGCGAGAGCAATGATGACTGCTGCGGCAATGAGACCGAGCCCGTGGTAAGACGGGGGAAAGAGAGCCGCCTCCAGACGGTCGATGTCAGGGTAACGCCTGTCTTTGTCCGGCCGCATGCATTTCCGGGAGACATTGCGGTAACGCCTGCTGTCCGACATCTCGGAGAGAATTACCCCGATGGAGAAGATATCGCTCCTGAAATCGGCCGGTCCGCATTCCTTCTGTTCCGGGGAAGCATAACGGGCAGTACCGGCATTGCCCTTAAGCACGAGATGGGAGTCCGAGTCCGAGAGGGAGAAGTCTATCAGCTTGACATTCTGGCCATTGCGGGTAACAAGGATATTCCCCGGTTTCAAATCCCGGTGAATCACCTGCTTGAGATGCATGAAGCGCACAGCGTCGAGAATCTGGCGGGTTATCTTGTCCCGAAGTTCAGCGTTCCGCCTGCATTCCGGGAGAAGCAGGTCAAGGCTGTCCCCGTCCACCCATTCCATCTCCAGACAAATGCCAAGCTCCGGGTCATTGCTGAGAGAGTAGTATTCTCTGATATTGGGATGATTGAGGCTGTGACCGATTTCATACTCCTTACGGAGCATATCCCAGTAGAGAGGATTGTCGCGAAACTCCGGCCTGACGCATTTTAGCGCAACGATTCTGCGATGCCTCGAGGATTTGTAGAGAATGAAGGGCCCGTCCCGCCTGCCGATTTCTTCAAGCGGTGCAGTCTCATCTTCAATCACGGTCCCTTCCGGCCCGAAAAAACCAGAGTTGCGTATCTCCTCCATTTTGCAGATCAATTTGCCAAAAGTACAAATAATTGTTAATTTTACAATGAATGAGAAAGGCTTTGCTCATCATATTGCTTTGCTTGATGCTGCCCGTATGCGGCGGCAGTCATTGCCGTGCCCAGGAGAAGGATTGGGACAAGATT
The DNA here is from genome assembly GCA_022777585.1 of Bacteroidales bacterium. Taxonomy (GTDB): domain Bacteria; phylum Bacteroidota; class Bacteroidia; order Bacteroidales; family UBA932; genus Cryptobacteroides. Next base: position 20,949 of record JALFFZ010000045.1, read on the forward strand.
CTGGATAAGTACGAGAGTCTCTGCGAATCCTGCCTCGGACTGAAGATGAAGGCAGAATCCGGGGAGAAGGTTTCCAGGACGGCCCTCAGCAGCCTGTTTTTATCATTGTCTGATTTAAGGGCTGAATTGAGGGGAGGTTCGGGCTCCATGACGGAGAGCCAGCGGAGAAGATTTGACAGGATCAAGAGCCGCTATGCTTCAATTTTCGGTATGGAGGAAAGCCCGGAAGCGGAGCCTGCAGACCAGCCGGAGGTCAAGCCTGAGCCTGCATTGCCCAAACCCGGCAGGAAGAAAGAAATCATTGAGGTGAAGTCAGAGGAGAAAGAGATCTTTGAACGGCCTGTCCTGACGGCATTGCCCCAGCCATGCAGAATCACCGCCACGGCCGTGACGGGTATTGTCCGGACATTGATTCCCTCATCTGACAGCATCCGGGCAGTCATTGTTCCTGAGAGACATCGGATTGGAGGCTCGGTATCGGCAGTGATGTCCGTATGGCCTGATCTTTCATACGGAGCTTCCTTATCGATATTCGAAAAAGGCTGTGGCTGGGGAGGTTACGTCAAGTTTCACAGCAACTTCAAGAGTGCCGCACATACATATGTCTGCGATGTGGACGGAAACCGGGATGGCGGAAAGATATGGCCATCGGGGAACAGTTCCGTCTCATGCCTTCAGGCCAGTATCGGGATGCGGAAGAATTTCGGACGATGGTGCGGCATGATGGCCGGCACAGGTTACGGCAGAAAGGCCCTGCTGTGGGAGGACATTGACAGGTCCTGGGCCAAGGTGAGGGACAGGAGTGCCTCCGGTATCTTGCTGGAATGCGGTCCCGTCGTGGATGCCGGGCCGCTGGAAATCCAGGCGGTTCTGTCCACCATCGCCTTCAGGACAATTGCCCTGGAAATCGCCGTCGGATTCAATTTCTAAACCCCTCTGCGCAAATCCTCCTCCATCTCCCCATCCTCCTCCGGAGTAAATCTCCGGAGCTCCGTGGAAGCCGCGCTGACCTCGCGGATGTCCGTGTCGAGGACGCCGGCTGCACGGGCCTGGAGAAGGGCATTGCCCATGGCGGTACCCTCTACGGGGCCGCAGATGACAGGGATGCGGGCGGCATTGGAAATCTGCTGCATCAGGTAGGCATTGCGGGAGCCGCCGCCTATTACGTGGAGAACGTCAATCGGATGGTCGCTGAAGGTCCTCAGGCAGGAAATCATCTGGGCGCAGCGGATCGCAAGGCTGCGGAAAATGCAGCGGCAGTAGTCGGCAGGCGTTTCAGGCGCCTCCTGACCGGTGGCACGGCAGTATTCCCGGATAGCCTCCGTCATTGACTCAGGATGGCTGAAAACCGGGGCATCCGGGTCTATCAGAGCACGGCAGGAACTCGTCTCGGCACTCTTCACAAGGCTGACCACGTCGGTCGGCACGCCCTTGAACTCCTTTCTGGACTGCTCGAAAATCCAGAGGCCGCAGATATTCTTGAGGAAGCGGATTTTGCCGTCAATGCCTCCCTCATTGGTAAAATTCAGGGTGAAACTCTCCTCACTTACAACAGGTTCGGAAGTCTCGATGCCGAGGAGCGACCAGGTCCCGCAACTCAGATATGCGAAGTTCCTGTCACGTGCAGGGACTGCTGCAACGGCTGAGGCCGTGTCGTGGCCGGCAACGGCAATCACCGGAACCGGGCCAAGTCCGGTGGCTTTCTGAACCTGTAGCGAGATAGTCCCCACAATGGTTCCCGGCTGTACAAGCCTTCCGAACTGCCCGCGCCGCAGACCGAGGATGGAGAGGATTTCCGGGTCCAGATTCCTCCTTCTCACATCCACAAGCTGGGATGTGGAGGCAATGGTATATTCGCAGACAGACTCTCCGGTAAGCATATAGGTCAATGCGTCAGGGGTGAAGAGAATCTTGTCCGCGATGTCCAGAGCCTTGCAGCCGTTGCGCCTGAGAGTGTCGAGCTGGAACACGGAATTGAAGTTCATGAACTGGATTCCAGTGCGGCCGTACAACTCCCTGGACGGCATTTTTTCGAAAAATAAAGGCTGTGCCCCGTCCGTATGCGGGTCACGGTATGAATAAGGCAAACCTAGGAGCTGCCCGTCGCTCCCGAAAAGGGAGAAATCGCAGCCCCAGGTGTCAATGCCGATTGATTCTATTTCAATGCCTTCCTGTGCGACACGGCCCAGGGCCTTCAATATCTCATTGTAGAGATGCGGAAGGTTCCAGAACCAATGTCCCGAAATCGGGAGAATGGGATTCTCGAAGCGGCTGTATTCGGTAAGCGTCATCCGCCCGCCTTCCAGCCTCGCAAGCACTGTACGCCCGCTTGTGGCGCCCAGGTCAACAGTGAAAAAGGTATGCATCCAACTATAATCTATCCTTGATGAAACGACGCAATGTAGCCTCATCCTTTACGCCCGGAGCCGGTGTAAGCTTGCCGTCTACGATGAAGTAGGAGACAGGAAGAGACTGTACATTGTAGGTGGCAAGGGCTACGGAAGCGCTACCGTTGCCGTCGCAGACATTGACCCAAGGGAGATTCTGGTTTCTTACAACGGCTGCCCAGGCGGACTTGTCCACATCGGCGCAGACACTGTAGATTTCGAATCCATTGTCCTTAAACTCCTCATATACAGGAAGCATCACATCCGTATTGAACAGGGTCTGGGCCGCATCAGTGGAGGTCCAGAAATAAAGCATCACGACCTTGGAGGAAGCAACTACAGAGCTGAGCCTTACCTTCTCGCCTTTGACATTGCCCAATTCAACATCAGGATAGCCTGCCTCCTCGGCATTGCTGAGTCTCGTGCTGAGATTCAGGTACTGCTGACGGCGGGAAGCCTCCTTCTGGAGAGCCTTGACATACTTGGAGTCAGGATAGATTGTCCCGAGAGAATCGGCCATATTACTGAAATGGATGGCGTCGGTAAGCTGCCCGAATACAGGAAGGTCCTCACCTACAACCTGATAGAGAACCGGGATAACTGTGAGGGAATGAGAGTTGGTAAGAATATACTTCACCCTGCTCCTGTAATATGCGATATAGTCCTGCGTCATCTTCTTCTTGAGCTCGGCAGCCGCATCAGAATTCTCCGGGAGGTCGCGAAGCCTGTATGCGGACGCGAGAAGCCTGTTGGAAAAATCGGCCTCATCCTTCTCCACATCCATAAGCTTCAATGTCTCGTCAGAGCCTGTCACTGAATATGAGCCGAGGGTGTCTGAGGACACATCCACCCTGTCCCCCGCCTGAAGGAGAAGGGAGGCAATCTTGGTATCCTTGTAGAACACATAAATGAATTCAGGCTGTCCCTGCGCCACATCCACCTTGTAGCTGTAATGACCGGAAGCATCTGTCTTGACCGTGTCGAGAATCTGGTATCTGTTGACATCCAGAAGCTTGACAATGACTTCAGAAGAAGGGGCGTCTGCCAGGATACCGTCAATCCTCGCCCGACTTGAGCAGGAAGCCAAAAGAGAGATGACCGCAAGCGCGGCGGCAATTTTACTGTAACTTCTCATATTCTGCCAGTATTGAATCAGCAATGGATTTGAACTCTTCCGGGGAGAGTTTCAGCTTCTCCCTTCGGAAATCCACATCACTCTCCTGCTGGAGAGGAATAAGATGGATATGGGTATGAGGAACCTCGAGACCCAGCACGCATACACCCACCCTCTTGCAAGGAACGGCTGCCTGAATCGCCAGCGCAACCTTCTTTGCAAAAGCGCAGAGGCCCGCGTATGTAGTGTCATCGAGATTGAAGATATAGTCATCCTCCACATTTCTCGGAATCACGAGAGTATGCCCCTTCACGAGAGGATTGATGTCGAGGAATGCGTAGAAATCCTCATTCTCCGCAACCTTGTATGACGGAATCTCCCCTTTCGCAATCTTGGTGAAAACAGTTGCCATAAAAATTAGAGTGTAATGTCAAGAATCTTGAACTTGATAATGCCGGATGGTACCTTTGCCTCTACCACATCGCCCTTGGTATGTCCGAGGAGGGCCTTTGCGATAGGGGTTGTGGATGCAAGCTTGCCCTTGGCAAAGTCAGCCTCTGTCTCCCCCACGATGGTGAACTCCATAACCTTCTTCATCGCGAGATTCTCCACCTTGACCTTGTTCATCATCTGCACGCGGTCAGTTCCAATCTGAGACTCGTCAATGATTTTGGCATTGGCCACCAGATTCTTGAGATTTGCTATCTTGAGTTCGAGGAGAGCCTGAGCCTCCCTCGCGGCATCGTATTCAGCGTTCTCGGACAAATCGCCCTTTTCCCTCGCCTCCGCAATCGCTGCGGAAATCACAGGACGCTGGGCCAATGCTTCAGCCAGGTCCTTCTTGAGTTTGTCAAGCCCTTCCTGGGTCATATAATGATTTTCTGCCATAATATAATTTTTTAGCGTCAAACAATTAAAAATGAGTCCTGCCTGCCGACAGAACCCGTTCGTTTATGCAAATATAAAAAATAACTTTGATTATTCCTTGAACTTAGGCGACATTATCTCGGAATAGATCACAAGCTTCTTCGGGTCAATGACTTCGCGTCTGTTTCTTTCCGGGATGGCCGGAGACTCCTCCCCGCCGATAGCCTCAGCCGGCGTTTCATCCGCCGCAGATTCAGGCATATCAGGCACTTCGAAACTTCCGGATACCACAGGGCTGTATGTCTGAGGCAGGGCCTCTCCGGCGGGCAACGGCAGATTGGACACGGGAGGAAACTCCGGCACAGACGGCCGGGCACGCTTTTCCGACGATGCGGCAGAACGCTTCTTCCTGCGGGACTTCACCCGAAAGTCAAGCAGGATTGAAAGGCCGATTATGACCAGCAGGAATATTTCGTGGGCGCTCATTGCGAATTATCAGTTCCGACCGCTAATATAATGATTTTTCAGCAATCAGAGAATAACATTTTTCCCTGTCCCTTCCGAGCTGGGCTGCGAGTCCCGCCATATCGGGGAATCTGGCCTCGTCGCGGATTTTGGTGATAAAGGTCAGGGTGATGTCAAGGCCGTAGATATCCTCATTGAAATCGAAGATATTGGTCTCGATGGTCATTGCATTGCCATTGCCGACAGTAGGGCGGACACCGATATTGCACATTCCGTAAAACTCCCGGCCCACGGTCTCGACGCGAACAAGATACACTCCTCCGGCGGGAATGAGTTTGAGAGGCTCATACAGCTGCATATTGTCCGTCGGGAAGCCCATGGTGCGCCCCAGGCGGTTTCCGGCCACCACCACTCCGTGTAACTGATATCCGTATCCGAGCATTGCGTTGGCCTTCTCCACCTGCCCGGAGGCAAGAAGATTGCGTATCTTGGTGGAGCTCAGGACAATGCCCTCAGGCCCTGCGTATCTGTCGGCCCTGATGACCTCGAGCCCGAGTCCCTCCGCTATCTTCGCTGTCTCTTCAGGAGTCCTGAGGTCGGAACCTATCCTGTTGTCATAGCCGAGCAGTATAGTCCTGCCGCCAAGACGTTCGACTATCCATTCTCTAAGGTATTCCTCGGTCGTCATCCGGCTGAAAGCCCTGGTGAACGGGATGACCTCGACATAGTTGACTCCGATTCCGGTCAGGATGCGCTTCTTCTCCTCCATTGTGGTGAGCAGCCTGAGGTTGCGGGCGTCATCCTGCAGGACATTGCGCGGGTGAGGCCAGAACGTGACGACCATGCTCCAGTCACCACGCTCCCTTGCAGCCTTCACCAGCTGTTCCAAAACAAAACGGTGCCCGAGATGGACACCGTCAAAAAATCCTGTGGCTACAACCATCTCACGAGCCCGAAGTCCTGTCTGTGAGGCAGGAGCGGATTCTTCGGATAGATTCTTGCCGCTACCTGATACATACCGGTGCGCTCAGGCAGGATTGAAGCCTGGTACCTGACAACGCCGTCCTTGCTCTCGACTACATTGAACTCGCACCTGTCCTGGATGTGGAGCTGGCCCTTCCTGTCGGAAACTGCGAAGAGCATCTCTACTCCGATATCCTCAGGGTTGAGATTGCCGATATTGAGGACGACCTCGGAGTTGAAGAGGCTGTCCGGGGACAATGTGTATGAAGAATCAGGCTGGGTATATGAGATGACCTCGATTGAAGGCCACTCCCTGCGTACATTCTTCTTCCAGGCGGCGATTTCACGGGCGAGCTTGAAATTGTCCGCAATCATCTTACCTGCCCTTTCGGACTGAGGAACGTAGTACTGGTTCACATAGTCAGTGAGCATCCTGTTCGTAGTGAAGTTGCAGGCAACCTGTGCTACTGTGTTCCTGATATATTCAATCCATCCGGCTGAACGTCCGGTATTCTTGTCAACGTCATAGTAGAGAGGTGCGATCTCGTTCTCGATGGTGGTGTAGATGGTGGCGGAATCGAGCTCGTTCTGATACTGCTGGTCGTCGTATGTCCTCTCCTGAGGGAGAGCCCAGCCGGCGCCTTTCCTGTAGCCCTCAACCCACCATCCATCGAGCACGGAGAAGTGCATCACACCGTTCATGGCAGCCTTTTCTCCGGATGTTCCGGATGCCTCCTGAGGACGTGTAGGGTTGTTCATCCATACATCCACGCCCTGTACGAGCCTCTTGGCGAGGGAAATGTCGTAGCCAGGCACGAAGACAATCTTGCCGATGAACCTCTCGTCCTTGGAAATCTCCACGATTCTGCGGATGAGGTCCTGGCCGGCCTTGTCAGCCGGGTGAGCCTTTCCTGCGAAGAGGAACTGAACCGGCATATCCGGGTTGTTCACAATCTCGCTGAGCCTGTCAAGGTCGGTGAAGAGGAGGGTTGCCCTCTTGTATGTGGCGAACCTTCTTGCGAAACCGATTGTGAGAACGTCATCGCGGAGAGTCTCCTTGATTGTCACGATCTCGCTAGGAGAGTAGTGGTTGGTGACAGACGGGTTGGAGAGCTTCTCCTTGACCACGTTGATAAGGGTGGTCTTGAGTTCCTTCCTGGTATTCCAGATTTCCTCGTCGTCTATCTTGTAGATACCCTCGAAGCATCTCTTGTCATAGTGGTGTGTCTGGAACTCAGGGCCGAACACCTTTGCGTGAATCGCCTTCCACTCCTTGGCAGCCCAGGTCGGGTAGTGAACTCCGTTGGTCACGTAGCTGACGTGAAGTTCCTCAGGGAGATAGCCAGGGTACATCGACGCGAAGATATTCTGGCTGACCTTGCCGTGGAGCATTGACACTCCGTTGATATTCTGGGAAATGTTGGCGGCGAGGTTGCTCATCGAGAATTTCTCGTTGACATCTGAGCCATTGAGCTTGCCGAGTCCCATCATTGTCTCCCAGTCGATCTTGAGAAGCTGAGGGAAATGGCCGATGTACTTTCTGAGGAGACCCTCTTCGAATGCATCGTGTCCGGCAGGCACCGGAGTATGGGTTGTGAAGAGGGATGATGAGCGGACAATTTCAAGAGCCTCAGGGTAGTCAAGATTGTACTGCTCAATGTATTCGCGGAGCCTTTCGAGGCCGATGAATGCGGCATGGCCCTCATTGCAATGATAAACCTGAGGGTTGAGTCCGAGCTTCCTGAGGGCGCGGATACCGCCTATGCCGAGAAGGAGCTCCTGCTTGAGACGATTCTCCCAGTCACCGCCATAGAGGTGATATGTCACCTGACGGTCCTCGTCAATATTGGCTTCGTAATCGGTGTCGAGGAGGTAAAGGTCAGTACGTCCGACAGCAACCTTCCAGATGCGGGCAGTGAGGTTCCTTCCAGGGAATGCGACACTGGTGGTAAGCCAGTTGCCGTCCTTGTCCATAACCGGCTCGGCAGGAATCTTGGTGAAATTCTGGGCATCATATCTGGCCACCTGGTCTCCCTGGGCGGAAAGCACCTGGGTGAAATAACCGTAACGGTAGAGAAGACCAACTGCCACGAGGTTGACGTTCATGTCACTGGTCTCCTTGAGGTAGTCTCCGGCCAGGATGCCGAGTCCTCCGGAATAGATGCTGAGTGATGAATCCAGACCGTACTCCATGCAGAAATATGCCACTGAAGGGTCCTTGCGGTCCTTCTTGAGGGACATATAGTCATTGAAATCCTTCATTACGCTCTCGTACTGAGCCATGAATGAGGCATCCTTTGTGAGAGCCTGGAATCTCTTGAGAGTGACTACGTCGAGAACGGCCATAGGGTTGTGTCCGGAGTTGTGCCATACTTCGGCGTCAACTGACTTGAAGAGTGCCTTGGCGTTCTCGTTCCAGCACCACCAGAGGTTTTTAGAAAGGGTTTCAAGGCCTTTGAGGGCCTCAGGAAGGTGCCTGGTCACCATTACACTTTTCCAGGATGGGTTGTTGATCGGTAACATTTCGTATTTCATAATCCTTTTTTCTTTTGATTCAGGGAATGCTCCCTTGGCGGCCACCACCTTGTCAAGTGCCAGTGAGTATGCTTCCTGATAATAGCGGATCTGGTTCTCCCACAGTGCTATTTCGGAAACCTCGCGGGCATTGTCCATATATTCGGCACGTTGCTCGTCAGAGATGAGGGCAATCTCCCTTATGCGTGCCGCAACGGCATCCACCACCTCGAAATAATTGTTGTCATCCCTGTCCACGACAGTGATGCCGGGATGCTCCTTGCCATAGTGGGTTCTCACCCACTTTCCGAAGCCTGCCAGGCTCGTGGTCAATGTAGGCACCCTGAATGCGAGGCTTTCGAGAGGGGTATAGCCCCAAGGCTCGTAGTATGACGGGAAGAGTGTGAGGTCCAGACCGATGAGAAGGTCGTAGTACTTCATGTTGAACACTCCGTCATTGCC
>JALFFZ010000046.1 GCA_022777585.1 Bacteroidales bacterium
TCAGTGTCTGCAGCGTAATGATTGCCGAAAACCGGCATCCGCTGAAGACCCTGTGCTGGATGTTGGTCATCTGCCTGCTTCCGGTGCTGGGACTCATACTCTGGTTTATCTTCGGTTCCAGTAGCAAGAACAAGCGGCTGATGGAGGACAAGCACCGCAATTTGCTCAAGTCCAGGGTAATGGACAATTATGCTGAGCTTATAGATACGGGAATCGAGGGCAATCACGCCGATCTGGCAAAACTGCTGTGGATGACAGGCCAGTCCTTCCCGCTCAAAGGCAATTCCCTCAAGGTATATACGGACTGTCAGGAAATGTTCGACGGACTGATCCGGGATCTGGAATCCGCCGAAGACCACATCCACTTTGAATTCTTCAAATTCGAGGACGACCCGCTCGGACGCAGGATTGCGGACATACTCATAGCTAAGGCGAAGGCCGGCGTTGAGGTCAGGGTGCAATATGACCACGCAGCCAATTTCTTCCGTGGGAAATTCTACAATTATATGAAGGAGGGAGGCGTGCAGGTGGAGCCTTTCCTGAAGATACGGCTGCCTTTCCTCTCCAGTGACACCAATTACCGCAATCACAGGAAGATAGTCGTCATCGACGGCCGTGTCGGCTACGCCGGAGGGATGAACATAGCCCAGAGATATGCCACGGGCATAAAGCGGGGCAACTGGAGAGATACCCATTTCCGGGTGGTCGGCCCCGCTGTCACTGAAATGCAGATCACCTTCCTGACAGACTGGTATTTCTCCAGAAAGGAACTGCTTGATGACGCCCGCTATTTCCCGAAGGTGCTTTCCGACGGCGACGTCACGATGCAGATTGCCTCCTCGGGCCCGATGGACCGCTGGAACGTCACCATGCAGGGCATGATGAGGATTATCACCCAGGCGAAGAAATATGTATATATCGAGTCGCCGTACCTGATTCCGACCGAGCCCATATTGAGCGCCTTGCGCGACTCGGCACTGGCAGGCGTCGATGTGCGGCTGATAATACCGTATTACGGCGACAGGGGGATAATACCTCCTCTCGCGACGCGTTCCTACGTCTCGGATGCCCTGGAGGCCGGCGTAAAGGTATATTTCTATAAAGGCGGCTATATGCATTCGAAGACAATGGTTGCCGACGACGAGATAGTCACGATAGGCTCTACCAATCTGGATGTCAGGAGTTTTGAGCAGGATTTCGAAATGAACGCCTTTATATATGACGGCAGGCTGGCGCAGCAAATGAAGGCAGTCTTTCTGGCAGATCAGGATTTCAGCAACGAGGTGAAGGCGGACGAGTGGGCGAAGAGGCCGAAACTGGAGAAGCTGAAAGAGTCCTACGCGCGCCTTTTCTCGCCGCTGCTGTGAAAGTATATTTATATAAACAAATACAGGCCTATGGATAGGATAGATAACGGACTGCTCTCGATAGCAGTAAGCGCGCACGGCGCAGAATTGACCGGCATACGCAAGGGGGATACCGAGTATCTCTGGAATGCGGATCCTAGGTATTGGGACAGGAGCTCTCCTGTGCTCTTCCCTATGGTAGGAAGGGTGTGGGAAAACCGCTACAGGGTAGGTGAGCGGGAGTTCGGAATGGGCCAGCACGGCTTCGCCAGGGACCGTGAATTCACCCTGATCTACAAGGATGGGGAGAGTCTGCTCTACAGGCTGTCCTCGGATGAGGAGAGCCGGAAAATCTACCCTTGGGACTTTGTCCTTGAAATAGGCTACAGACTGAAGGGCAACAGCATCGAGGTGAGCTGGAAGGTGATAAACCACTCCCCGACGGCAATGTGGTTCCAGATAGGGGCGCATCCGGCCTTCAATTACCCTGATTTCGATCCTGAGAGGCAGGAGAGGGGTTTCTTTGCCTTCGACGGCAAGTCGGAACTGCTAAGCGCGAAACTCGCCCGCAAGGGCTGCGTCGAAAAGGGAGCCCGTTTCCCTGTGCCTCTGGATTCCGAGGGCAGACTCGTGCTCGGCAGGGATACATTCGACGGCGTCGATACCTATGTGCTTGAAGACAGTCAGGTTTCCCGTGTGGATATGTTGCGCCCGGACGGCAGACCTTGGTTGAGCGTGCATTTCGACGCGCCTCTCGTGGGGCTCTGGTCGCCACCGGAGAAGAACGCCCCTTTCGTATGCATAGAACCTTGGTACGGACGCTGCGACTGGGATGGCTTCGAAGGCGACATCAGCGAGAGGGAATGGGTGTGGAAGCTTGAGGCCGGCGAAAGTTTCGAGGCCGGGTATTCCATAGAAATACATTGATCCCGGTCTGGCAGAATGGATACGATAGCCCCTTTTTCGCGGCCCCTGTACGTTATGGCCAAGCCGGCAGGGCCTGGCTGTAACCTTGCCTGCGAGTATTGCTATTATCTGGAAAAGAAAAACCTGTACAAAGGGGATAATTCCAGGATGTACGAGATGAGCGAGGATCTCCTCGAACGTTTCATCAGTCAGTACATCGAGTCTCAGACTATGCCGCAGGTACTTTTCACTTGGCACGGGGGAGAGGCCCTGCTGAGGTCTCCGTCATTTTTCAGGAAGGTCGTCAGCCTCCAGAAAAAATATGCGCGGGGAAGGCATATCGACAATTGCATTCAGACCAACGGCATCCTGCTGAACGATGAGTGGTGCCGCTTTTTCCGGGATAACGGCTGGCTGGTAGGCGTCTCCATCGACGGACCCGAGCGCTTCCACGACCGCTATCGCCACAGTGTCAATGGGAAACCGTCCTTCTCCAAAGTGATGAGGGGAATAGAACTCCTGAACCGTTATGGAGTCGAGTGGAATGCCCTTGCCGTGGTCAACGATTTCAACGGGGATTATCCTCTGGAGTTCTACCGTTTCTTCAAGGACATACAATGCCATTATATCCAGTTTACGCCTATTGTCGAGAGGATTATGCCGCATTCGGACGGCCGTCACCTCGCCTGTCCGGCCGACAGCGATGATCTGCCGCTGGCGCCCTTCTCCGTGAAGCCGAAGCAGTGGGGCGATTTCCTTTGTGCGATCTTCGACGAATGGGTCCGCAATGATGTGGGGCAGTATTACGTCCAGCTGTTCGACTCCACCCTGGCCAACTGGGTAGGGGAGCAGCCAGGGGTATGCACCCTTGCCAGAACCTGTGGGCACGCCGGCGTGATGGAGTTTAACGGGGATGTCTATACCTGCGACCATTTCGTCTTCCCGGAATACAAGCTGGGAAATATACGCGAGAACACTCTCATCGAGATGATGTACAGTGACAGGGAGCAGGATTTCGGAGAGGCAAAGATGAAGTCGCTCCCGCGCCAATGCATTGAATGTCAATATCTTTTCGCTTGCAATGGCGAATGTCCCAAGAACCGTTTCCTGCGCAGCTCTGACGGGGAGGCAGGCCTGAACTATCTATGCGAGGGCTATTACCGCTTCTTCGACCACGTCGCTCCCGCGATGGATTTCATGAAGCGCGAACTGCTCGCCCACCGTGCCCCGGCGAATATAATGGCCGCTCTCAAACGCTGATTTTAAGTGTTACGTAGTATAATTTGCGACAAACATAGATAATATTAAGACTCTGTGCAAACGCTACTCAGATGGAAACATGTATCATTGTAGCATTATTCATAGGATTTATTGTCATTTCAATAATCCTAGCCTACCTAAACTCTCCATCCGTAAAAGGAAGGAGAGGTGAATTGCATGTAGGCAATCAACTTGTAACACTGCCAAATGAGTATATCGTGTTAAACGATGTAGTTCTTCCTACACGAAGAGGGACAACCCAGATTGATCATATCGTCGTATCTCCGTATGGAATATTCGGAATTGAGACCAAAAACTACCGAGGAGAAATCTATGGAGATGATACCAGAGAGAAATGGACGCAGATGATCATTACAGACGTGACTTATAGAAAGTCTTGGAAGACCTATACATATGTTACCAAGAGCCATTTCTACAATCCAGTGAAACAGTCTCTGGGACACATATATTCGTTAAAGGATTGTCTGAATGATTTCGGATACATTCCTATGATACCAGTCGTTGTATTTGCAGGAGAGGCAATCTTATCGAATGTGAATTCAAAATACCCTGTTGTCTACATAGAGAATTTGGTATCAACAATCAGGAGTTATGACAAGAGGTACCTTTCAGGAGAACAAGTATCCGAGATTGTACGAAGAATCAGCTCCATCAATGTCAGAGAGACGGTAAAGAATAAAGATCATATCCAGAACATCAGGAATGCCGTAGCGGAGAAGAATCAAAAGGTTCGCAATGGCATTTGCCCAAGATGTGGCGGGCAACTTGTACTCAGACACGGTAAGTACGGATCATTCTATGGCTGTAGCAATTATCCGAAGTGCAAGTTCACGAGCGAAGCTTAAATTTACCGATCCCGAATCTCCTCAAACCATTCTTCCCAGTTATCAAGCCAAGTTTTAATAGCTCCAAGCACATAGCCATCAACATCTCGAATAGAAGAGCGGTTCAGGAGAACGTATGTCATTATCTCTCCTAGTTTGGAGCAAGCATTGGTATAGTCTTCTGGTTCAACAGAAGAGACGACAAAGTAATTTTGGCAGAATTTTATACAAGTGTAAGCAGTAATTTTGTTTCCGCAGATTTCAGAAAAATGAGA
>JALFFZ010000063.1 GCA_022777585.1 Bacteroidales bacterium
GGCATACTCCACGTCCGGAAGATGAATCCTCTGCCTGACAATCCTGACCTCGACTGTGTCACCCTGTTTCCAGCCGTCCCCGCCAAAAGCCTTCTTCACGCCGAAAACCACCGTAGTGCCCGGATTGCCCTTCATCCGGGATGTCGCCTCGTCGGCCTTGAGCCCCCTGACGGTCTTTCCGTCGATGGACACGATCTCATCCCCGCAGCGGAGACCCGCATTGGCGGCAGGAGAGCCGGCATAAGGCTCATTGATAATGACATTGCTCTCAGTATCAGGCTTGTAGATAATCGCCCCGATACCTCCGTATGTCTTGCCGATCATGAACTCGAAGTCCTCATTGTCCTCCTCCGGCACATACATCGTATATGGGTCGAGGGACTCCAGCATTGCATCAACCCCAGCCCGCTGGATTCTGTCTATAGGCAGGGAATCCACATAAGACCTGTTCAGTTCCTTGATGATGGCATTCTGGATCTCGGTCCATTTCCCGAGCCTGAAACCGGCCGACTGCGCAAAGGCCGGGGAGAATGCGAATACGGCGAATGCCGCGAGCAGATATTTCTTCATTTCCGATTTATTTCAATAATTCACAAGTGCAAAAAGCATCTGGCTGCCGCTTGGCGTGCAATTGCCGTGCCTTTCCGTCAGGGAATGCAAAAATAAGAAAAACCGCTCTGCCCTGCAAATGATTGTCAGCGCATCAGCCCCCACTCTTTCCGGAGCTCATCCATCTGCCGCATCACCGCCACAATCTCCTTGTGCGGCATCATAGGAGACTCGACAAGGCCTTCCGAGAGGCAGCGGCTGCATTCGAAAACCTGATATTCGAAACCTGTGATAAAGTCGGAAGGGAGGCCGATTGTCTGGACAAGGTCATAGCCGCGGTAAACGTCGATGCGGGAAGGGCAGTTGACATTGTCCACTATGATTGAGCCCTCAGTTCCGCTGATTATGCCCTGACGGTCGTTGATGCAGAGAGCGCTGGCCTGGAGATTGGCCATACGGCCGTCCCCGTAGGTCAGGGAAATGCTTTCCTGCAGGTCAACTCCGGTCGGTCCTGTGACACAGCTGCTCACGGTCCGGACAATGTCGGAGCCGAAATACATTCTGGCGAAATTCAGCACATAGACCCCGAGGTCGAGCAGGGCACCGCCGCCAAGTTCTGGACGCTGAATCCTCTCCTTGTAGCTGACAGGATAGCAGAGCGAGGCACGGAGGAGCTTCGGCTCGCCGATCACTCCATCAGCCAGGAGTTCGGAGATCTTATGTGACATAGGCAGATATCTGGTCCAGATGGCCTCGGTCAGGAAAACGCCTCTGGACTCGGAAATGGAGACCAGTTCCGCGGCCTCGCGGGCGTCCATTGTGAAAGACTTCTCGACCAGACAGGGCTTGCCGCATTCGAGGGCCATCCGGGCATGCTCGAAATGATGGGAATGCGGGGTGGCGATATAGACAAGGTCCACTTCCGGGTCCTCAACCAGTTCCCTGTAGGAGCCATAGGCCTTCGGAATACCGTGTTCCGAAGCGAAGGCCTGCGCCTTTTCCAAACTTCTGGATGCTACTGCGTAGCATTCACAATCCTGCGGTTTCCCCGCAAGTGTCCGGGCCATCTTTATGGCTATGTGGCCTGCGCCAATTATTCCCAGTTTCATATCAGTTTACGGTTCTTTTCTGCAAATATACACAATTTCGGATGTAAACCGGATATCAAAAACTCTCCCCTTGCGGCAGACATTGCACTTCGCGGCAAATGTTTCGGAAATCAAGAAAAAGCATTATATTCACGGCAATAAAAATTATAACCCCATAAAGGCTTCCGATTATGATAAAATACCCTCCGATAAAGATAAATCTCGGGCTCAATGTCCTGAGGAAGAGGGAGGACGGCTTCCACGACCTGGAAACATTGTTTCTGGAATCAGGACGTTTTCACGACACTCTTGAAATCGTCACGGGAGACGACTACAGCCGGACGATGGCAAGCCTGGCGGCAAGGTATGGAGACCGGGGCGGAATCTGTGACGGAGATATCCCGGCATTGGCCCAGGGCATATCCGAAAACGGGAAGCTGATGATAACCGTGGCAAGAGCCGAAGGCGTGGACTGGGATGTGCGCAAGGATCTATGCGCCAAGGCTTACACATTGCTGGACAATGACTTCAACCTGCCGCCAGCGAAAATTTACCTGGAGAAGAACTCCCCTGTCGGAGCCGGACTCGGAGGAGGCTCAGCCGATGCCGCCTATACATTGACAATGCTGAACGACATCTGCGCTCTGGGTCTTTCGACGGAGCAGCTCGCCGGCTATGCCGCCAGACTCGGAAGTGACTGCGCATTCTTCATCTTCGGCCGCCCGATGTTCGGAGAGGGACGCGGGGAGGTGCTGACGCCGTTTGAGCTGGCGGTCGGCATCATTGACGCAGGCGGGACCGATGACTCCCTCAACGGAGCCGGCAGTTCAGACACCGTGACAGCCGTACCGGGCACCGGGGAGCACGCTGAAATAAAAAGGCCACAATATGAGCTCCAGATAGTAATCCCGGAAGGCATCTCAGTCTCCACCGCGGAGGCCTACAGGGGCATCACCCCGGCCATCCCGGAAATGAGGCTGAAAGACGTGCTGGCAAGGCCGGTAAGCGAATGGAAAGACCTGTTGGTCAATGACTTCGAGGCCACCGTATTCAAAGCCCACCCGGAACTCGCCGCCATCAAGCAATCCCTCTACGACTCCGGGGCGGTATATGCCTCGATGTCGGGAAGCGGCTCGGCACTGTTCGCATTGTACGAGAGGCGGTAGCCCGATGAAAAGGAAAACAGAATCAAACCAATATCTGCAATATGATACACTCATTATCAAAAACATTGGCCGTTGCGGCATTGGCAATAATGATGTCAGCCGCAGGCAATATTGCCGCCGCATCCGACGGAAACAAGGCCGCCGCATCTGACGGACGCGAATATGTACGCACTCCGAACTACGCCCTGGCGGAGAGATTCTCGGCCAAGAGGATTGGCCAGATGGTGTTCAGCACCGAGGTCCGGCCGGAATGGTTCAAGGACGGAAAAAGGTTCCTGTACAGCTGGAAGACCTCAGAGGGCACGCAGTATTACATCGCCGATCCTGTCCTGGGAAAGGTTGTGCCGGCGTTCGACCGGGACAAGCTCGCAATGAGACTGACTGAAATCGTCAGGGATCCCTATGATGGCCGCCACATTCCTTTCAGCGGCCTCGGCATTGACAAGGAAGATGACAACTATCTGAAATTCAGCATCACAAGCACGAGAGAGAAACGCGACACGACCACGAAGAAGGACGAGAAGATCGTGTATCGCTTCAGATACCGGATATCGGACGGAGACCTCACCTGGACTACTGACAAGAAGGAAGAGAAATATCCGAGATGGGCCAGCATCTCCCCTGACGGTCTCATGGGAGTCTATGTCAAGAACGCCGACCTCTGGTGCATGGACACATTGAATCTCAGGAAGGCAGCCAAGGACCCGAAGGACAGCACAATCGTGGAGCACAGAATCACCAGGGACGGCACGAAGGATTTCGCCTATGCCATAGACAATTACTCCGGATACACCGAGACCGACACCACGAAGAGGACATATCCGCGCGAGCTGGTATGGTCGCCTGATTCAAAGCATATCGCCGTTATGCGCTGGGACAACAGCGTGATGAAGGAGATGTGGGTGATCAACTCGCTCAGCCAGCCAAGGCCGACCCTCGAGACTTACAAATACCAGATGCCGGGCGAGCCTAGCCCTACCGGCCGCCTCTACGTGTTCGATACCGGAGACTGGAGTTCGCATACAGTCCGTATCAACGCATTCAAGGGACAGGAACTCTCCTTCCAGACTGCCGAGTGGACTGTTGAGGACCAGTACAGGGAATATTACTCATCGAAATGGCTCGGAGACGAGAATGGCTTCTACCTGACCAGGATGAGCCGCGACCTCAAGAGGATGGACATCTGCTACGTGGGAGTGGACAGCGACTCCACTCGCACTGTCATTGCCGAGAGGATGAACACCTATGTCGAGGGACGCAGCCTCAGGCTCATCGGCGGAGGAAAGCAGCTCATACATTGGTCCGAGCGCAACGGCTGGGCCAATCTCTACCTCTACAACGCTGACGGCAGTCTGGTGCGCAATCTTACCGAGGGTGCATTCCACGTAGATGACATCGTCAGTGTCAATGAGAAAGAGGGCTACGTTCTCTTCAGTGCCTGCGGCAAGGAGAAGGGCGAGAACCCTTACCAGATGCATACCTACAGGGTCAGCCTTCAGGGCGGGGACATGAAGCTCCTCGACATGGCCGACATGAATGTGGAGGCAATCGGTTCCGATGACGGAAAGTATTTCATTGCCAATTATTCAAGGGTTGACTGCAAGCCGGAGTCGGCATTGTACGATGCCAACGGAAGAAGGATAGCCACCCTCGGGGAAGCCGACTTCTCCCTCCTCTTCGCAGCCGGATACAAGTTCCCGGAGAGGTTCACGGTCAAGGCCGCCGACGGTATAACAGACTTGTACGGAGCCATTTACAAACCTTACGATTTCGATTCGACAAAGGTGTATCCGATATGCGACTACGTGTATCCCGGACCTCAGGTGGAGGCCAACACCATCAAGTGGAGCCGCGGAATGACCCGCACGGACAGGCTGGCCCAGCTCGGCTTCATCGTGATCACCGTGGGCAACCGCGGAGGCCATCCGAACAGGTCGAAATGGTATCACAACTATGGCTACGGCAATCTCCGCGACTATGGTCTGGAGGACCAGAAATATGCAATCCAGCAGCTCGGGGCCAGGTATTCCTGGATTGACCTTGACAGGGTGGGCATCCACGGGCATTCAGGCGGAGGCTTCATGTCCACGGCCGCCATATTGACATATCCGGATTTCTTCAAGGCCGCGGTTTCCTGTGCCGGCAACCACGACAACAGCATCTACAACAGATGGTGGAGCGAGCAGCATCACGGCATCAAGGAGAAAATCGAGAACGGGGACACGACCTTCGTTTACCACATCGAGACCAATCCGGAGCTGGCAAGGAATTTGAAGGGCCATCTGCTGCTCTGCACGGGCGACATGGACAACAATGTTCATCCGGCGAATACCATCAGGGTAATCAACGCCCTGATCCGTGCGAACAAGCGCTTCGATGTCCTCCTCCTGCCGGGCCAGAGACACGGCTTCGGGGACATGAACGAGTACTTCTTCTGGAAGCTTGCAGACTGGTACAGCGAATGGCTTATGGGCTGCAGCAGGAAGGACGAGGTGGACATCGCGGAAATGAACAATGACTAAGCAGGAATCGCATTAATTCCAAAACACTGAAACCCGATGAGAAACATCACTCTGAGAAATGGATTATGCTGCCTGGCAATCCTCGCCGCAGCCGGATGCAATGACAATGTCCTGAAGACCGGACATTTTGAAATGTTTGAGACACAGCCTCTTGCTGAGGGCAGGACAGACTCTGTCACAGTAAGCGCGACTATTGAGTTTCCGGAATCCGGCCTGTGCGGGGATGCCTGCGGCAGGATAACCGAAGGCATTGTCAGAATGAGTTTCGGGGTTGCCGGAAACAATGTCGGGGATGCCGCAAGGCATTGGGCCGACAGCTGTGTGGCGGAATACAGGGAGAGCGGGAATGACCTTCTGAGATATCTGGAAGGCAATGATGACGGAGAGCCTTGCTCGGCCCTGTCCTGGGAGAACTCGGTAAACGGATACATTGCCGGAGTTCACGGGGACATCATATCCTACATTGTGAGCAGATACGACTATGCAGGAGGTGCCCACGGTTCCACATCGGAGACGGGAATCAATTTCGACAGGAATACCGGAGAGGTCATCGGAGAGGATGATGTTTTCACGGAAGGTTCCGGGGAGGAGCTCAGGAAGCTTCTCTCGGCCCATCTTCAGGAGTCTCTTCCCGACAATGACGCCTATGATGCCCTCTTCATCAAGGACATTGAGCCTAACGGCAATTTCATTGTCACCCCAGCGGGAGTCACCTACATTTACGGACAGTACGAGATCGGCCCTTACTATCTGGGAATCATCAAGGTAACATTGCCTTGGGAGGAGCTTGAAGGATTACTGAAGTAGGTTTATCTGGAAGGCGGAAAGAACCTCATGAGGTTCTTTCCGCCTTATGCATTTTACTTGTTCTCCTCCTCCAGGGTATGGAATGAACTTCCGTCAAAGCAATGCGTGCAGATCCGGCACTTCGGCAGGCCTATGGCGGATACGATTGACTCGATCTTGCTGAATTTCAATGAATCCAGGTTCAGCTCCCTGGCGATTTCCGATACCATCCTGTTGTATTCAGGCGAGCCCGTGGTCGAGTAGGCCTCGATGTTCTTGGGATTCTCTCCTTCGAAATCCCGGATAACCCGCCTTGTGATGAGTTCGAGCTCGCTCTTGCTGGCGGAGAAGTTCACGAACGGGCAGGCGTAGATCAGCGGAGGGCAGGCGATTCTCATGTGGACCTCCTTTGCCCCGAGCTCGTGGAGAAGCTTCGTGCTGTCCCTTAGCTGGGTGCCCCGGACAATGCTGTCGTCGCAGAAAAGCACACGCTTGTCCTTCAATATTGCCGAATTCGGAATCAGCTTCATCTTGGCCACGAGGTTGCGTGTCTCCTGATTGACAGGCATGAAAGACCTCGGCCAGGTAGGAGTGTATTTGCATATTCCCCTCTTGTAAGGGACCTTGTGGCCCTCGGCATAACCTATTGCCATACCGATTCCGCTGTCAGGGATACCGCTGGCATAATCCACCTCCGTCTTGTCTTCCTCGCCCATTATCCGGCCCGACTCATTCCTCATTTCCTCGACATTCCTGCCCTCGTAGAAACTGGTCGGGAAGCCGTAATATATCCAGAGGAAGGAGCATACCTGCATCCCCCGGTTCGGCTTGCGGAGTACCTCGTAACCGTCATCCTTGATTCTGACAATCTCACCCGGGCCTATGTAATGCTCGATTTCGTAATCCAGATTCGCAAATGAGGTGGTCTCCCCCGCCACGGCATAGGCACCATCCTTCTTTCCGATAATCAATGGAGTACGCCCCCAGCTGTCCCTTGCGGCAATGATGCCGTCCTCGGTAAGGAGGAGAAGCGAGCATGAGCCCTTCACTGTGCGGAATACATTCTCTATGCCGCTCACAATGTCATTTCCCTGGATAATAAGGAGGGAAATGAGCTCGGTCTGGTTGATTTTCCCGCTGCTGAACTCGCTCAGAGGCATATTCCTGTCAAGAAGCGAGGCGGAAATCTCCTCCAGGTTGTTGACCTTGGCGACCGTGGCGATTGCAAAGCGGCCGAGATGAGATTTCATCAGAAGCGGCTGCGCATCCGTGTCGCTGATGACACCGATTCCCGAGGAGCCCTTGAATTTTGGAAGCTCAGCCTCGAACTTCGTCCTGAAATAGGACGATTCAAGGCTGTGGATGCTCCTGAAGAATCCTTCTGTTGTGCTGTAGGTCGCCATTCCGGCACGGCGGGTACCGAGATGAGAGTGATAGTCCGTTCCGTAAAACAGGTCGCGGGCGCATTCACTCTCCCTCGTTATTGTTCCAAATAATCCTCCCATTTGCGTTTAATTGTTTTCCGGGCGCAAATGTATGATTTTTACAAGAGTTACGCAAATTTGATTTATATGCATATCCGTGTGGCAGAATGCGGTTCCAGATGAATGTCACGAGAATAGCGATAGCCGGAACTTAGCCTGATAAAGGTAGTTGTATGAATCAGTATATGAATTCATCGACCGGTATCAGAAGACGAGGATGGCACGGGCATTCGCTTCACGAACCTTGGCAACTTTATCGAATATTCCGCCAAAGTCAAAATTAACATACCATACTAAACTATTACCCGGGTATTCTGATGACGATTCAAGGCTCCATCCATACTGCGTAACCATAATATGCCTCTTGTACGGCACAGAACTGTCAAGTGTAGCCTTTACAGTCTCAAAGCGCTCCTCAAAGTATGAACGCCAAAGGTAAATATGGCTTAACTGTCCGGCAGATGGCATAAACCAGCCGCTGTTGCCGTTTGAAGGTGCCTTTAGCGGGGTCTGCCAGTCATAGCGGCCGTCAGAAACAATATTGCCGTTACCATCGTATATCCTCTGTCCGTATGTTTCGCACGAAAGGGCCATAGGGAAGTGGTACATCTCCCAGCCATCGGTGGCATTCACGTAGTCGTGAATCTTCCTGCAGTTTGAGTAGCCTCTCCAATCCTTGGAATCAGTCGAGGTGCCCACTGCAACATCGTTTTCTCCGTTCGGACCTTTTTCCCACGCCAGACGGTCGCCTTCACCATTGTTCGAATGCGTCAGTGAGAGAACATAGCCCTTTACTGCGTCATTGATGACAGGTCCGCTCTCTGTCAATGCCTTGGTGTAGTCCGAGTCGTCCAAAGGATGTCTTCCGGCATACATCACTATGCCGATGACCGTCTTGCCCGAAACGGGTGCGACATCTTCCTCTTCGTATGTGCATTCAGGATTCATCTTGCGCAATCCACCGTCAGAAGTAGTACCGTCGGAATAGTAGTAGTCTCCCATCTTCAGGTCGGATGCGGTGTAAACCTCAGTGGCATTTTCCCAATTGGTCTTGTCATTTCCCGGTGAAGTGACGGTCACACTCTTGCCTGCCGCAAGGGACTTGCCGACAAAGGTTCGCGAATATGACTCCCCCTCATAGTTCACAATCATAGTGAGGTCTTTACCGGTGACGGCATAATCAGTCGGCAGGGCATAGAGGACAGCATTGCCATCAGAATCACCGGTAATGGTTATGGGTTCTGACTTATACGAGATTGTCTTGTCCCTGCAAAAAGACTGGAGCCGCTTGAAATTGTACACCGTCAAGGTTTTTCCCTCTCCTACACCTGTGAAGATGATTCGTGCGTGTGGATGTTTGTCCAATGTGAGACGTACGGTGGCAATGCCGTCGGAATCAATTTTGTACACCCCAACGAATGTATAGGCGGCATCACCGTGCTCTGTATCGACTAAGGATGAACTGGAGAGTGTGCCGTTTTCAGCATAAAAAGCTGTAAGAGTCGTTCCGCTGGACCAGGTGATGATATCCCCTGTCATTATCCACTGACCTCCCGTATACGTAGCCCGTTGGGTAAAATTATAGAGATATCGTCCGAAATAAATAACATCTCCCTCTTTCCACTCGGATTTCGGGGCGCGGGTGTCAGGCTCACCGTAATTGCTGTTGCGGGTAATGTCGAATACCACCTTGGTAGGTATTATGCCATCCTGGGGCTCAGGCAGTTCCTTAGATTCTTTACTGCAGGCTATTGCTGCCAGGCACAGTCCTGCACCAATTATCCGGCGCATCAGGCTGCGCATTGCATTATATGTAGAATTCAGTTTCATACTCACCATTATTTGAGTTTACCATATTTCTTCCTCATAGCCGCCATAGTCATCTATGGCACTGCCATCTTCTGACACCTTGACGGTGCAGGTGGCCTTCTTCGAAGAGTCCTCCTTGGATATAGCTGTGATTGTCACGGTGCCGACAGCAAGGCCAGTCACCTTTCCGCCAGCGTCCACCGTGGCGATTGACTCGTCACTCGAGCTCCAGGTAACACCCGCATCAATGGTAACTCCGTCCACAGGCGTTAGAGTTGCCACCAACGTGGTGCTGTTCCCCTTTTTCATTGTGGTTGAGGACGGGTTGATTGAAACGCTCTTTACTTTGGAGATGACTGTCACCGTACCGCTGCCGCTTACTCCGCTTCCGTCATTGGCGGTAGCAGTTATCTTCACGATACCGATGGCTATGCCGGTCACCTCGCCAGTTGCCGGATCGACAGTGGCTATTGCTGCATCCTCCGAACTCCAGGTCACGCTTTTGTCATTGGCACTTTCTGGCAAAACCGTTGCTGTAAGAGTGGTTTTTCCGCCTACAGGGATGGCGCGGGCAGGGACAGATATGGATGTTGCCAGCACCCCCGTCACCTTCACCTTGCAGGTTGCCGTCTTGCCTCCGTCCTCTGTGGTGACCGTGATGGTGGCCTCGCCGATGGCAACAGCACTAACCTTGCCTGAGGCATCCACCGTGGCGATTTCCGGCTTGTCACTGCTCCAGGTCACATTCTTGTTTGTGGCTTCTGTCGGCAATACTGTGGCTGCCAGTGCCTCGCTTTTGCCGTTTTCAAGCGAGATGTCGGTCTTGTCAAGTGTTACTCCCGTTACGGCTACCGTCGCAGCCTTTACTACAATCTTGCAGGTCGCGGTTTTCCCGCCGTCATTGGTTGTTGCTGTTATGGTAGCCTCGCCGGCTTTTATGGCATTCACTTTTCCATTGTCATTGACGCCCGCTACTTCCGGAGCATTGCTCGTCCAGGTTATGGATTTGTCCGTGGCATTGGACGGAGTGACGGTAGCCGTCAGGGTTGTTGTCTCACCCTCGACCATCGAGATATCGGTCCTGTCAAGACTTATGCCTGTAACATTGACGTCCTTTGGCTTCTCAGGTTCATCTGGATCACTTCTCTGGCAACCCGTGAAGACCACAGCCAGGGCCATAATTGCTAATAATGTCTTCTTCATTTCTTCCCGTTTTATGATATTCCTACATTCCCCCGGGGGTTACCGCTCGGGTTTCCAGGGGATTGTACAAATATAGTCTCAGGGAAGAATATCCAACCTTGAAAAATGGAACATATTCTTTGAATATGGGAACAAAAGCACCTCAGGGAATACCGAAGAGGACTAACCGCGGTCGTTACGGAATTGGGCAGGAGACTTACCCACGGCTTTCCTGAAGAGGGTGCTGAAATATGCCGGGTCCTGGATTCCGCATCTCTCCGCCACTTCCCAGATCGGAAGTCCTGTATTGAGAAGCAGGTCCTTTGCCTCGGATATGCGATAACTGAGGACCAGGTCGGAGGTCGTTTGCCCGGTTATGGATTTCACCTTCCTGTTCAGATGAGTGCGCGAAATACACATCCGGGATGCTATTTCTTCAATGTCAATCTTGCCGGACTTCATAGCCTGACCAATGCATGCCCCGAGTTTTTCCATAAACTCACTGTCCGCTATGCTTTCCGGCACCTCCCGGCTTTCATGCATTTCCGCATTTTCCGTCGTGGATGCAAGACCGTCAGGCCGAAGGGCCTTATTCACAAGGCGCTTTCTGTGGGCGACAAGTGAAAATAACAGTGTGAGGAGTAAAAGGATGGAGCCGACTGCTACTGTTATTATTCCGCTTCTATACCTGTCCCGTTCGGACCTGAGCCTGTCGTTCTGGTAGCGGGCGTGCATCTCGTTCAGGCCCATATTCATCTGGCTGTCGTAGAGGGAGTCGCGCAACTCGCTGTAAATCTGCATCTGTCTGGCCGATTCCTCCGGGTCTGATTTGAGCAGGGCCTTGCCAAGACCAAGCCTGGAGCGGCTCTCATTGTAGCTGTCATGTCTCCTGGAGAAGATTTCGAGCGCATCACGGAAATATTGCTCCGCCTCCTCCGGTTCTCCGGATTCAAGCAGAATCTCCCCGTAAATATTGGCACTGATTGCCCAGGACTGAAGGTTCCCCGCTTCCTTAAGAGCAGGCATGGCCTTGTCCAGACAATACCGTGCCTGCCCGGTTTCTTTCAGGGAAAAATGAGCGACGGCCATCTGCGAAAGCCTTATGGCTGCCTTGTCCGGCCTGCCCGCCAATGTATCGATACTGTATGCCCTGCAGGAATATTCGAGGCTCTTCCGGTCTTCGCCCATTCCGTGGTAGATTTCTGCTGCCATGCCACAGCGGACTGCCAATTTCAAGGAGTCTTTTTCCTTTTCGCAAAGCCTGATTGCCTCAAGTATGTATTGTTCTCCCTGTGCGGGCTGACGGGATGCCAGGCATATTCCTGCCAAGGTGTTGAGAGAGTATGAGATGCGGCTGATGTCATTCAGCTCACGGCCTATCTCCAAGGTTCTTTTGGCATATTCGAGAGCCTGCCGGTAATCTGCTTTCCTGAAATACAAAATGGAGATGATGTTCGAGCAGTCGGCTTCCAAAAGCAGGTTTCTGGTAGATTTGCTGAGTTTCAGCGCTTTCAGGGAGTATTCCATGGAGCGGACATTGTCCTGTCTGTCGAAATACCATTCGCCGGCCCAATACCAGGTCAGTGCCCTCAGCCTGTCATCATCGCTGCCCTCCTCCGACGGCAGTACAATCCCATCATCCGTGAATTGTTCCTGTTCAAGAAGATCGAAAAAATGTCGGGCTGTCTGAAATGCTTCGCTGCCTTTCTGCGCATCGAAGGCATGTATGAGGGAGTCCGCCTGCGTGCCTGCATTTCCTGTCGGAAGTCCCGGAGCAAGTACGTTAAGAAGAAATGATATTGCCAGTGCCAGTACCACGCTTTCAATATCAAGACGAAGCAAAAACTATGACTTGGCGGCTGTAGAGTCTCCCTCAATCATCTCTGGCTTGAGAACGGCCTTCTCGGCCGGCTTGCCCTGAATCATATTCACGAGAACGTCCACAGACTTCTCACCCAGTTCCTTGAGAGGCTGCACGATATGGGTGACTGAAGTGGAATAGAGCTGATAGATGTCACTGACATCGAAACCAATCACGGCCATATCCTCAGGTGTCTTGAGGCCGAGGTCACGCATTGTCATGAGCACGAGGGCCGAGAGGGAATATGTAGGGAGGAAAATAGCCTCCACACCCCTGCTGACTGCATCCTTGATGATTACAGGCACGTCCTGCGCAGCATTGGCGTAGGAGGTGTAGTGCACCCTGGCATTGTCATACAGACCCTTGTCCATCATAGCATTGCGGTATCCGGACTCCCGCTCCTCGAGGCTGGAGATTCCGAGAGAATAGGAAATCATCTCTATTTTCCTGTAGCCTCTGTCAATGAAGAGATTGGTGGCCATTGCACCTGCCTCCACATCGTCCAGCAGGACCTTGCCGACATTCTCCATATCCACGATATCCCTGTCGAGGAGAACCACCGGCACTCCTGCCTCCGTCGCCTTTCTGACAGCATCGTCACCACCCGTGCAAGGAGCGACGATCACACCGTCGATATTGTGGGCGAGGACAGCGTCCATCACATTGGAAAGCCTTTCAGCATTCTCATCGGAACTTGCAAAAAGGACAGTATAGCCGTAGCTCTTCGCCCTTTCCTCAATGCATCTTGAGACTCCTGCGAAGAACTTGTTGGATATGTCATTAGGAATGACTGCTATAGAATTGGATTTACCGCTCCTGAGCGAAGCGGCTGCGAAATTTCTCCTGTAACCTAACTTCTGGGCGACCTGAAGCACACGCTTCGCGGTCTCTGCATTGACCGGGCAATCAAGATTTCCATCCTTGTCTCTCTTTGCGTTCATCACGAAGGAAACAAGCGTAACCGAGACCTTTGCCTCACGGGCGACATCACGAATTGTAATTCTTTTCATAGCATCTGAATATTTAGCCATTCTCCTACCATATTCAGCATAATACGCCGCATACCGTTCACGAATGGCAAGCCCTTAATTATTACCCATCAATAAAAACGGTGCAATATAGTTGATTTTTGCAACATAATCAAGAATTTTCGTACAAAAAACCGGGCTTGCGACTCACGTCGGAAACCCGGAAAAAGGAAAACAAAATATTAAAGATTACTATCCTCCAATCATTACAGTGAGGCCGGCCATCACAATCGAGACCATACTCATCAGCTTGATGAGAATGTTGAGAGACGGACCGGATGTATCCTTGAAAGGATCTCCCACCGTGTCACCCACTACCGTTGCCTTATGGCAGTCGGAATTCTTCCCGCCGAGATGTCCTTCCTCCACATATTTCTTGGCATTGTCCCACGCACCTCCAGAATTGGCGAGGAAGATTGCAAGTATGAATCCGGCACCAAGGCCTCCGACGAGAAGTCCCATCACGCCTGCAGGGCCGAGACATATCCCGGCCAGGACAGGCACTACAATGGCAATGACCGAAGGGAGAATCATCTCGTGCTGTGCCCCGAGAGTGGAGATTTCCACACATCTCGCATAGTCCGGTCTCTGCTCCCCTGTGAGAATGCCCTTGATCTCACGGAACTGGCGACGCACCTCTGTCACCATCTTCTGGGCTGCACGACCGACAGCGTTCATCGTGAGGCCACAGAAGAGGAATGCCATCATCGCGCCGATGAATACGCCCACGAGGACTCTCGGATTCATCAGGTTGACCTGATAATATTCTACAATCTGAGGAATGGTAGCCTGAGCGACGTCGACGGCCTCTCCGGCAATTTCGATTGTAGTCCTGCCTACGTGTGCGAGTCCAATCTTGATTTCCTCAATATATGAGGCAAGGAGAGCCAGAGCGGTCAATGCTGCGGAACCTATTGCAAATCCCTTTCCTGTTGCAGCCGTGGTGTTGCCGAGAGCGTCGAGCACATCTGTCTTCTCGCGAACCTCCGGATCGAGGCCGCTCATCTGCGCATTTCCTCCCGCATTGTCGGCAATCGGGCCATATGCGTCCGTGGCAAGCGTAATGCCGAGAGTGGACAACATGCCGACCGCAGCGATGCTTATTCCATACAGACCGTTGCTGATAAGTGCCGGGTCGAATGAAAATCCCGTAGCGCAGAGATAAGACAGGAGTATTGCGATGGCAATCGTGATTACAGGGATAGCCGTGGAAATCATTCCGAGTCCGACTCCGCTGATGATTACGGTAGCGGATCCTGTCTTGGCACTCTCAGCAAGTTTCTGGGTTGGTTTGTATGAGTGCGATGTGTAATATTCAGTAGCCTTGCCGATGACTACGCCCGAGAGGAGTCCGAAAATGACGGAGAGCGAAAGCTGCCACCAGTTCTGGAATCCGAGAAGATAGAATATAGGAAAAACGACTATTGCAATGAGGCCGGCGCTAAGGTTTGTTCCGCGGCTGAGTGAGCCGAGAAGTTCCTGAAGGCCTGCACCTTCCTTTGTCCTGACCGCATAAATGCCGATAATCGAAAGAACCACTCCGATGGAAGCAATGCACATCGGAGCCAGAATGGCACGTGTCTGTGCAACGGTATCCCCGAAGAAGGCGGATGCCCCCAATGCCATCGTGGCGAGAATTGAGCCGCAGTATGACTCATAAAGGTCTGCACCCATTCCGGCTACGTCACCCACATTGTCACCTACATTGTCAGCTATGGTCGCAGGGTTTCTCGGGTCGTCCTCAGGTATGTCGGCCTCCACCTTTCCCACGATGTCAGCTCCGACGTCTGCAGCCTTGGTATAGATACCTCCGCCTACCCTGGCAAAGAGGGCCTGTGTCGATGCTCCCATTCCGAAGGTAAGCATTGTCGTGGTGATGGTCACGAGGACCTGGGACGGATTCGGGTCACTTACGAATGCCTTCAGGACCACATACCAGATGGAAATGTCGAGAAGACCGAGTCCCACGACGGTCAGACCCATTACGGCTCCTGAGCGGAAGGCGAGTTTCAATCCTGAGTTCAATGATCTTGTAACCGCATTGGCTGTCCTTGCGGAAGCGTACGTTGCCGTCTTCATTCCGACGAAACCTGCAAGTCCCGAGAAGAAACCGCCGGTAAGGAATGCGAAAGGTACCCAAGGGTTCTGGATATGGAATCCGTATGCAAGTATTGCAAAGAAAATGGCGAGGACGACAAATACAATAGTAACCACCTTGTACTGCTGTCTCAAATAAGCCATTGCTCCATCCCTGACATACTGGGCAATCTCCTTCATTGTAACATTGCCCTCACTCTCTTTCATCATCTGCCTGAAGAAATACCAGGCGAAGAACAAGGCGACCAGAGACGCCGCCGGCACGATGTAGAACAGCAAATCCATAAAATAAAAAATTGTAGAACGAAAATATTAGTAACGTTTCAATATTTCATTACGAAAGTTTTAAGTTTCATTTGCAAATATATTAACTTTTTTGATTTTTTGAACAGAAATAACGAAAAAAGAGACCGGAGAATGCCAAATTGCATTATCCGATCCCTTTTACGGTATATTCCGGTGCGGTACAGGACCGCTTTCCTTACCGAATTATTCTGCTGCAGGTGCCTCTGCTGCCGGAGCAGCCTCAACAGGAGCCTCAGCCTTCTTTGCGCGGCTGCGACGGGTGCCCTTCTTGGCCTCCTTCTTCTGAGGTGCTGAAGCGAGAGCTGCCTCGTTGAAGTCAACGAACTCGATAAGAGCCATCTCTGCTCCGTCACCCTGCCTGAAGCCGGTGTGGAGTACACGGAGGTATCCGCCCGGACGGTCAGCTATCTTAGGAGCCACTGTGCGGAAGAGCTCAGCAACTACATACTTGTTCTTGAGATAACTGAAGACTACACGACGAGAGTGTGTGGAGTCATCCTTTGACTTGGTGATAAGAGGCTCAACGTATGTCTTGAGGGCCTTGGCCTTGGCAACTGTTGTATTGATTCTCTTGTGGAGGATCAATGAACAAGCCATATTGGCGAGAAGGGCCTTGCGGTGGGAGCTCTTGCGACCAAGATGATTGATTGCTTTATTATGCCTCATAATTAAACGTTATTCTTTTTCTTAGGTTCAATATTGTACTTGGTGACATCCATACCGAATGTGAGCTTCATCTTGTCAAGCATCTGGTCAATCTCGT